>DASUFK010000363.1:0-14221 GCA_036274615.1 Gammaproteobacteria bacterium
CCACCTTGATGAACGGCGCGTTCGCGAGCTTTGCGAGCCGGCGCGCGATCTCGGTTTTGCCGACGCCGGTGGGGCCGATCATCAGGATATTCTTCGGCGTGATCTCGCCGCGCAGCGGCTCCTTCACTTGCGCACGCCGCCAACGGTTGCGCAGCGCGATCGCGACGGCACGCTTGGCCTCGTTCTGGCCGATGATGTGCTTGTCCAGCTCCTCGACGATCTCGCGCGGCGTCATCGACATGCGAATCAAAGCTCCTCGATCGTGAGCTCGCGATTCGTGTAGATGCAGATGTCGGCGGCTATATTCAACGCCCGCTCGACGACGGCGCGCGCGTCCAAGTCGGTGTTGTCGAGCAGCGCCCGCGCGGCCGCTTGCGCGTACGCGCCGCCGGAGCCGATCGCGAGCAGGTCGCGCTCGGGCTCGATCACGTCCCCGGTCCCGGAGATCAGGAACGACTGCGTGGCGTCGGCCACGATCAAGAGCGCCTCGAGCCGGCGCAGCATGCGGTCGGTGCGCCAGTCCTTGGCGAGCTCGATGGCCGCGCGCGTGAGGTTACCGTGCTTCTGGAGCTTGGCCTCGAAGTACTCGAACAGCGTGAACGCGTCGGCCGTGCCACCCGCGAAACCGGCCAGCACCTTGCCGTCGTGCAGGCGGCGCACCTTGCGCGCGTTGCCCTTCATCACCTGGCTGCCGAGCGTGACCTGGCCGTCGCCGCCGAGCGCGACCTTGCCGCGCCGGCGAACGCAACAGATCGTGGTGCCGTGAAAGGAATTCATCCGCCGAGACCTCCGCGCGCGCGGCGCGCTCAGTCGCGGCGCTTGCGCGCGCGCGGGTGCGCCTGGTCGTAGACCTGGGCGAGATGCTGGAAATCGAGGTGCGTGTAGACCTGCGTGGTGGACAGGCTCGCGTGGCCGAGCATCTCCTGCACCGCGCGCAAGTCGTGGCTCGACTCGAGCAGGTGAGAGGCGAACGAATGCCGCAGCATGTGCGGGTGCACGCCGGTGGGCGTGCCCCGGCGGCGCGCCCAGTGGTTGACGCGTGCCTGCACACTGCGGTGGCTGATGCGCTCGCCGTTGCGCGTCAAGAACATCGCCTGCTCGCCGGGCTTCGCGACCTCGTGCCGCACTTCCCGCCAGTCGTGAAGCGCGGCGAGCGCGGCCTTGCCCACGGGCACCACGCGCGTCTTCGAGCCCTTGCCGGTGACGCGCACGGTGCGGTCGGCGGCATCGACGTCGACCAAGTTCAGGCTCACGAGCTCCGCGAGCCGCAATCCCGACGAATAGAACAGCTCGAGCATCGCGCGGTCGCGCAGCGTGAGGAAATCGTCGCCGCTGATCGCGAGCAAGCTCGCCACTTGATCGGCGTCGAGCGTGGCGGGCAAGCGGCGCGGCGGCTTCGGCGCCTGCACGTGCACGCCGGCGTTCGAGCCCACTTCACCCAGCTCCACGAGATACGCGAGGAAGGTGCGCACCGCGGACAGGCGCCGCGCGACGCTGCGCGCGCCCAGGCCGCGCCGGTGGCTCTCGGCGGCGAAGCGCCGCACCACGTACGAATCGAGCGCCTTGAACGACGCCACGCCCTCGCGCTCGCAGAAGCCGAGCAGCGCGTTCAAGTCGCGTTGGTAGGCGCTGATCGTGTGGGGCGAGAGCCGCCGCTCGGTCTTCAGGCGCTCGAGGAACGCGGCGACTTCCTTGTGCCCGCCCACGTCAACCGCCTTTGAGCGCGACCGCGAGCAGCTCGCCGAGCCGCCCGAGAAAGTCCATGCGCTGGCCGGGATGGAAGTGATCCGGGTTGCGGCTGCCGATCACGAGGAATCCCAAGCCCGCGTTCTCGCCGAGCGGCACCATCGCGGCCGAGGACAGCGCGTCGGCGTCGCGCTCGAACACGTTCTTCTGCCGGTCGCGCAGCGGGCCGCAGCGCGGCTTGGCGCCGCGCAGAAACGCCGCGAACGGCTTGATCAGCGGATCGTCCTGCGGCACCCGGAGCACGAACCCCGCGCGCTCCGCGCCGGGCGGCGTGGTCTCGGCGAACAGCACGAGCACCGCGCGCTCGGCGGCGAAATCCTCGCGCAGGCTCGTTTCGAGGAGCTCGAGGCGCCGCGGCAGATCCGCCGCGCCCATGAGCCTGACACCGAGCTTGAAGATCTTCTCGACGAGCGCGTCGTTTTGCTTCGCGACCGCGACGAGATCCTTGAATTGGCGCTCGAGCTGGCCGTTGCGCTGGCGGAGCATGGCCACCTGCCGCTCGACCAGCGAGATCGCCGTGCCGCCGGTGCGGTGCGGCAGCTTGAGCGAGAGCAGCAGCAGCGGATGGCGCTCGAAGAAGTCGGGATGGCTCTTGAGGTGATCGGCGACCGCATCCTCTGGGAAGGAGTCGCCGACCGTCGTGCCGACAGCCGCCCCGATCTTCTGTTGGCTCATAGCTCGATTTGACCCTCGTAGACCGCGCTGACCGCTCCAGTTTGCCACAGCGCCGAGCCAGGTCCAGGCCAAGTGACTTTGAGTACACCGCCGGGCAGGCTCACGTCGACTTCGTCGGCGAGCTCGCCCCAGCGACGACCCACGGCGACCGCGGCGGCGGCGCCGGTGCCGCACGCGAGCGTCTCGCCCGCGCCGCGCTCGAACACTCGCAAGCGGATGCGCCGATCGCTCTCGCGCTGCATGAATCCCACGTTGACGCCCCGCGGGAAGCTCGAGTGACGCTCGAGCTGCGGGCCGAGCGTGCCGACCGGCGCGCGGTCCACCGACTCGACGGGGATCACCGCGTGCGGGTTGCCCATCGAGACGGCGCCGAGCTCGACCGTGTCGGCGCCGACTTGCACGCGATAGCGCAGCCGCTCCTCGGGCGCCGTGAACGGCAACGACGCCGGGCGGAAGTCCGGCACGCCCAGGTTGACGCTCGCCCGATCCGCCGACAGCACGCGCGCCTCGATGGGGCCCGCCGCGCTCACGAGCGTGAGCTCGCTGCCGAACCGCGGCGCGAGGAAGCCCGCGAGGCAGCGTACGCCGTTGCCGCATTGCTCGACCTCGCCGCCGTCGGCGTTGAACACCCGATAGCCCGCGTCGCCGCCGGCCGGCGGCTCGGCGGTGAGGAGCAGCAGCTGGTCGAAGCCGACTCCGAGGCGCCGGTCCGACCACCGGCGCACGAGCTCGGCGCCGGGCATCGGGCGGCCGGCCGGCCAGTCCACGACCATGAAGTCGTTGCCGAGCCCGTTCATTTTGGTGAACTTGAGCTTCATCGCGCGCGGGTCTCTAGAGCGGTGCCGCCGAGAGGTGGGGGCGAAGGCGCGGAAGTATAGAGGAAAGCGCCGATGCGTCCGAAGCTCGCGCATATTGGACATTTGTCATAAGCATCGATAATTTATGCGGCTTCGCGCCGGCAGCTTCGGCACCGACGAGAAGTCGCGAACCCAGACGTCGCCAAAGAACAAAACGAATTCCTCCTCCAGGAGTCTCCATGCGTCACATCCTCGTCACCAACGCCAAGGGCGGCTGCGGCAAGAGCACGATCGCCACGAGCCTGGCCGCTTACTTCGCCTCGGAAGGCTACGCCACCGCGTTGGTCGACTACGACCCGCAAGCCTCCGCCCTGAGCTGGCTCGCGGAGCGCCCGGCGGAATTTGCCGCCATCTCGCCGGTGCCGGGCTACGAGTCGGGGTTGAAGACGGTGCCGCGGTCGGCGGAATACGTCGTCATCGACTCGCCCGCCGGCACGCGGGGCAAGGAGCTCACGGAGCTCGTCCGTAAGGCCGAGACCATCATCGTGCCCGTGCTGCCGTCGCCGATCGACATCAAGGCCGCCGAGAAATTCGTCGAGGAGCTGCTCGACATCGCCAAGGTGGCGGACAAGAAGGCGAAGGCCGCGCTCGTCGCCAACCGCGTGAAGGAAAACACGTTGATCTTCGAGGAGCTCGACGAGGTTCTGTCGCGGCTCAAGGTGCCGTACGTGGCGAGCTTTCGCGAGGCCCAGAACTACATCCGCGCCTATCAGCGCGGGCTCGGCATCCACGAGCTGCCGCCGTACCTCGCGTGGCCCGACTGGGAGCAGTGGGATCCGCTGATCGAGTGGCTCGACTCGCGCCGTTCGCGAGCGAAAGCCAGCTGAGCGGGGCTCTCGCGCGGCGCGAAGCCGCCGAAAAATAGGGACATGTTACTTTTTCGCCTGCGAGCCGGGTGGTAATCACGGCGACCCGTCAGGCGAAAAAGTAACATGTCCCTATTTTTCGGCGACCAGCGGCGGGATCAGGCGCGGCGGGGCCGGCAGTCCGGCATCGCGGGCGGCGGGGCTCGCGAGCGCAAGGCCCGAGCGATACGCGAGCGCGGCGTTGTCGTCTTCGCCGAGCCGGGCGAGCAGCCGGCCGTAGAGCGCGTAGGCTTCCGGGCTCGGCGCGAGCGCGAGGCTCGACTCGAGGTAGCTGCGGGCCTTGCCCCAGAGCTCGTTCGCCATTGAGAGCCGTGCCGCGCACGCCAGCAGCGCGGGGTCCTCCGGATAGTTCTTGAGCCACCCCTCGGCGGTCTGCAGCTGCTTGGCCGGCTCGGGGCCGCGAACCTCGCCATACGCGGCGACGAGCGCGGCGTTCCAATTCCGCTTGAGCGCCGCCCTGAGCTCGCGTTCGGCGTCGCCGCCCAAGCCCAACCGGTCGAGAGCGAGCGCGCGGCGCGCGAGCACCGCCGGGCTCTGCTTGAGCTCGCTCGGCAGTCCGCCCCATAGCTCCGCGAGCCGCTCGCCGGTGAGCGCGGGGGTGCCGAGCTCCGCTTCGAGCACCTCGAGCACGAGGGCATCGCGCGCGGCCGGCGGAAGCCGCGCGAACCCGAGCCGCGGCAGCAACGCGGCGAGCTTAGGCATGTCCTTGCGCTCGCGGTAGACACGCGCGAGCAGCGCGAGCACGGCCGGGTGATCGGGATGTTGCGCCTTGAGGCGCTCCGCGGTGGCGGTCGCCGCGTCGAGCTCGCCGGCGTCGAGCTGCAGCTCGGCCTGCGTCAGCAGCGCCGCGGTTGCGGCGGCCGGCGATTCCTGCGCGGCCAACGCGAGCCATTCGTCGCGCCGGCCCTTGGCGCCCTGGAGCTGCGCGGCGCGCGCCGCGAGCAGATAGCTCACGAGCGGCGCTTCGCTGCCCTTCAAGCTGTGGGTGAGCAGACGCTCGCCGCGCGTCCAGTCGCCTTCGATCAGGTGGATCACGCCGCGAGTGAGCTCGGCGCCGCTGCGGCGCGCCCGGAGCTCGGAGCGCGCGCCGCGAAACCAGCGCGGGGCGTGCACGAGCCAGATGACGCCGCGGATCGCGAGATAGAGCGCCGTGAGCACGAGCACGAGCCCCGGCACCGACATCTCGACGACGTAGCCGCGAAAGTTGACGAGCACGTAGCCCCGGTCGGCCAACAGGAAGTGCGCGGCGAACGAGCCGAGCAGCAAAGCGAGCAGGGCCCAGAGCCCGAACCGCATTCAGCGGTCCCCGTTTTGAATCTTGCGGAGCAGACCCAACGAGCCGCTGATGTCGGGCCGGCGCGGCTCGACCTCGACTTCGCGCATCTCCTTGAGCAGCGCGAGCGCGCCGTCCACGTCCGCGGTCTTCACGTCGAAGTCGCGTTGCACGAGATCGATCGCGGCGCCGACGCTCGCCTTGAACGCCTGCGGCTGCGAGCGCAGCACGGCCGTCTGCGCCACGGTGAGCTCGAGCTCGAGCTGGCGGCGCGCGAGCATCCGCTCGGCGGCCGATAGTGCCTGCTCCACGGGCGTGTCGCGCCGCTCGATCCGCACGATGCCGAGCAGCGTGCTCTTGAGCGCCCGCCACATGCGCTCCAAGCCCGGCTCGGCGTCGTCGAGCTGCGCGGCGCTGTCCTTGAAGTTGGCCGGCGGATCGGCCCTGAGCGGCAGGTCGTCGGCTCGCGCCGCGAGCCGTCCCAAGCTGAACACGAGACCCTCGACGTCCGGCAGCCGCACGCTGCGCACGGCCAGCAGCTCGCCGGCGATCGCTTCGCGCACCGGTGCGAGCTGCGGATCCGCGAGCTCGGCGAGCCGGCCGTCGGCGAGCTGGAGCGCGGTGATCGCGTTGTCCCAGTCGGCGGTGAGCGCGAGCTCGGTGTTCGCGACGTTCAAGTAATACTCGGCCTCCGAGCGCAGCAGGTTGGCCCGGGCGTCGAACGAGCCGCCCTGCACCGCGTCGAGCCGCCGCTCGAAGTCGGAGAAGCGGCTCGGCAGCGCGTCGACGCGCTCGGTGACGACGGCGTTCTGCTGGCGCAGCGTCGCGAGGTCGTCCTTGGCGTCCTCGAGAGAGTCTTGCAGCGAGCGCTGCTCGGCCCGCATGCGCTCGAGCGACGCGGCCGTGACGTTGTCGGTTTGGTCGAGCGACACGTAGAACTCGCGGTACTGCCACCACAGCATTCCGGCCACCGCGATCGAGATCACGGCGAGCGCGAGCGCAAGCGAGCTCGTGAACACCGCGCGGTTCAATCCGCTCGGCGGCGGGGGAGGCGCGGGCGGCGCCGGTTCCCGCGGCAGCGCCGGGCGGCCGCTCTTCTGCGCGGCGAGCGATGCCGCGAGCTCCGTCCAGTCCGCGTCGGACGCGTCGGACGCGGCGCTGCGCGGCGCGGACGACGGCTCGGACGGTGTCTCGGGCTCACTCATGCTGGTTCCTCGGTGCCGCGCCTCGAACGTCTGCGCAGCGTCGAGTATCGGAGCTGCGGCGGGTCCGGGCGCGCCTCACGAGCTGCGGATAGTAGGCGCTCGGCCGCGCAGACGCCACGCGCGCCGTCAGTGCTCGTGCAAGCGCTTCTTGAGCTCCGCGAGCTGCCGCCGGCTCACGGGCAGCCGCTCGGGCTCGCCGCGCAACCGTAGCGCGAAGCCGTCGGCCGCGCGCTCGAGCGCCTCGACGTGCGCGATCCCGACGAGCAGGCTGCGGTGCGCGCGCACGAAATCGCGTGCGAACTCCACCTCGAGCTCGCGCAGCGACTCGTCGATGAGCTCCTCGCCGCGAGTGTGCCGCACGGTCACGTACTTCTGATCCGCGCGAAAGAAACGGATGTCGGCCACCGGAATCAGCTTGAGCTCGTCGCGCACGCGCACCGCCACGTGTTGCCGCGCCGCGAGCGGCTGCTCCGGCGTCGCGAGCTGCCTGAGCTGCGGAGCGCTCAACCGCGACGCGTGCTTGAGCGCCTGCTCGAGCCGCTCGCGCCGCACCGGCTTGAGCAAGTAGCCCACGGCCTGCGATTCGAACGCCTGCAGCGCGTACTCGTCGTAGGCCGTGGTGAACACCACGGCCGGCGGCTCCTCGAGCGTGCCCAGGTGACGCGCCACCTCGATGCCGGTGAGCCCGGGCATCCTGATGTCGAGCAGCACGACCGCGGGCTTGAGCCGCGGCGCGAGCTGCAGCGCCTCGACGCCGGTGGCGCAGCTGCCGGCCACGCTGAAGCCCGCGATCTCGCCGACGAGCCGCTGGAGCCGCTCCCTGGCCGGGAGCTCGTCGTCCACGATCAGCACGCTCAGGGACGGGTCGAGCTGCGCGCTCATACTTCGTAAGGAAAGCGCACGGTGACCTTGAACGAGTCGGCGCCCCGCTCGACGTCGAGCGCGCCGTCGGGGCCGTAAGCCAAGCCGAGCCGCTGGCGGATGTTGTCGAGAGCGATCCGGTTGCCGGCCCGCTCCGCGTGGCCCGCGCGTGCGGGCGCGAGCGGGTTCAGCACCGCGATCTCGATCTTGCCGCCGGCCGCTCGCCCCGTGATCGTGACGGTGCCGCCGCGATCGAGCGGCTCCACGCCGTGGTAGATCGCGTTCTCGAGCAGCGGCTGGATCGTGAGGCCGGGCAGGCGCGCGTCCATCGGCAGGTCGCTCACGTCCCAGCGCACCTGCAGGCGGTCGCCGAGCCGTTGCTGCTCGATGCGCTGATACATCCGCGTGAGCTCGAGCTCCTCGCTCAGGCGCGGACGTGATTGCGAGTCGCGGAGCGTCGCACGAAACAGGTCGGCCAAGTCTTCCACGGCCTCTTCGGCGCGCGCGGCATCGGAGCGCGTGAGCGCCGCAATGGTGTTCAGGCTGTTGAAGAGGAAATGCGGCCGGATCCTCGCCTGCAGCGCCTCGAGCCGCGAGCGCGCCTCGGCGCGTACCTGCCGGCGCCACTGGTGCTCCACGAAGAAGTAGCGCAGCACGAGCGCGGTAACGATGGCGCAAATGCCTTCGTTGCGCGCGAGGAACTGCCACGCGCCGTCGAACGCGGCCGGATCGCCCGCGCCGCCGTCGAGCCACAGTGCCGCGAACGAGACGAGCGCGGTGTTGGCCACGAGCAGCCCGAGCACCGCGGCCGTGACGCCGGCCACCTTGAGGCGCGCGAGCAGCGGCCGCGCGTAGCAGAGCACGGCGGCGCTCGTGAGCGCGAGCCACTGCAGGAACATCGACACGCGGCCGAGCTCGTTGAGAAACGCCGCGCCGGGCCTTGCGAGCGTGAGCGTGACGGCCACGAGCTCCGCCAGCAGCACCACCGCAAACACCATGCGCGTGGCGCAGAAGTCAGGGATGAAGAAGTCGGCTAGGGGCTCCGCGCGCGCGTCGGCTCGATCGGCCGCGCCTCGAGACCTGGGGTCGGCCGTCGCAGGCGCGGGATCGGCCGGCGCCGGCAAACCGGCGTCAATCGCACCAGGTATGGACGTCGGCCTCGGCTCGAGCTCGGGCTGTATCGATCTCACTGTCGCTGAGGTAGACACGTTGGCCGTTCGCGTCCGTCTTGAACAGACGGTGCGCCTCGGAGTAGCTCTGCTTGCGCTGCTTCGCGACCTCGCAATTTTTCGCCTTCACTTCGGCCTGCTGCGCAGGCGTGGTGGTCTCGGCCTGGACGCCTCGATTCGGGTCGACCTGCTTCGCCGCGTCGTCCTGGGCTTCGCCGGCGCCCGGCCGCGCCGGCGCCGGAGCCGGGGCCGCGCGAGTGCGCGGTGCGGCGGCCACATACACCTGCTTGGCGTTCTGATCGAGCGGCCGGTCGCTATAGCGCACCGTTCCGTTCGCGTCCGTGGAACGATAGACCTCGGCGCCGTGAGCCCCGAGGGCTCCAACCAGCATCAACATTGCACAGGCAGCGATTCGCACGATGAAGACTCCCCACTGCTCGAGTCGGGTGATCGCAGCGAGTTTACCAAGCATCCTTGTTTGGGCAGCGTGACTGAATTCGCCCTTTCCGTCGCGGTTCGCGCCGGACGCGCGTTCACATTAAGTGAAATCCCCGGCGAAGCCTAGCCTGCGGCGTATGATCCTCCGTGTTTCTACACGAGCCCGAGCGAATTGCGGCTGGCCGGGCCGCCCGAGGTGAAGTGCAATGGCTGAGAACCCATCGACGCGTTTCGGCATGGATGACCTGGCGCGCCAGCTCGTCGAATCGCTGCCAGAGAACCTGCGGCTTCTCGGGCAGGATCTCGAGCGCAACTTCAAGGCGCTGCTTCACTCCGGCCTGGAGCGCATGGAGCTCGTGACTCGTGAGGAGTTCGACCTGCAGCGCGCCGTGCTCGAGCGCACCCGAGGCAAGCTCGAGGCGATGGAAGCTCGCCTCGCGGATCTCGAGCGCCACCTCCGAAAATAGCCGGCGCTCACCCGCGCCGGCCGAGCCGCCGGCGTGTCGTCGCTAGCAACCGTCCTGAGCCGCGGCCAGTCCGGCCTTTCGGCGTACGCCGTCACCGTCGAGGTGCATCTGTCCGGAGGGCTGCCGGGCATGGCGGTCACGGGCCTACCGGCGGGCGCCGTCCGCGAGAGCAAGGACCGGGTGCGCGCCGCGTTGCTCACGTCGGGATACGACGTTCCGGTCAGCCGGATCACCGTCCACCTCGGCCCGGCCGACGTCCCGAAGCAGGGCGGGCGTTTCGATCTGCCGATCGCGCTCGGCGTCATCTGCGCGCAGCGCGACACGCCGTGGCCGATCGGGCACACCGAGTTCCTGGGCGAGCTCGCGTTGAACGGCGAGCTGCGCCCGATCCTGGGCGCGCTGCCGGGCGTTCTCGCCGCGCGCGATGCGCGCCACGCGCTCGTGCTGCCGGCCGCGAACGCGGCCGAGGCGGAGCTCGTGGCCGACGCCGAGGTCTACGTCGCCGAGCATCTCAAAGACGTCGTCGACCACCTCGACGGCCGCCGGCCGCTGCGGCGCGTGGCGCCGCGCTCGCTCGGCGCGCCGGCGAACCACGCGCCCGATCTCGCGGACGTGCGCGGCCAGAGCTTCGCGAAGCGGGCGCTCGTGGTGGCCGCCGCCGGCGCCCACAATCTGTTGATGATCGGCCCGCCGGGCAGCGGCAAGAGCATGCTCGCCGAGCGTCTCGGCGGCCTGCTGCCGCCGCTCGGGCACGACGACATGCTGCGCGTCGCCAGCATCGCGTCGGTGGCCGGCGAGCCGTCCGCCGCGAATCCCACTCAGCTGCCGCCGTTTCGGGCGCCGCACCACACGACGTCGGCCCAGGCGCTGGTGGGCGGAGGGACCAAGCCGCGTCCCGGCGAGATCTCGCTCGCGCACCGCGGCGTGCTGTTCCTTGACGAGCTGCCGGAATTCCCGCGCGTGGCGCTCGAGGCGCTGCGCGAGCCGCTCGAGAGCGGCGTCGCGCGGATCTCGCGGGTGCACGAGCAGATCACGTTCCCGGCGGAGTTCCAGCTCGTGGCCGCGATGAACCCGTGCCCGTGCGGCTTCCGCGGCGACGGCACCGATCGCTGCAAGTGCTCGCCCGGCAGGCTCGAGCACTATGCCGGACGGGTCTCCGGCCCCCTGCTCGACCGGTTCGACTTGCACATCGAGGTGCCGCGCGTGCCGTTCGCGGACATCGCCGAGCCCACGGCCGCGGGCGAGTCGGCGCAGCTACGCGAGACCGTCACGCGCACGCGGGCGCTGCAGCTCGCGCGCGCCGGGCGGCTCAACTCGCGGCTCGACGCGCGGGCGTTGTGGCGCTGCATCGAGCTCGGCAAGGACGAGCGCGCGCTGCTCAAGCGAGCGGCCGAGCGCTGGCAGCTCTCCGCGCGGAGCTCGTTGCGAGTGTTGAAGGTGGCGCGGACGATCGCGGATCTAGCCGGCAGCGACGGCGTGGCGACGGCGCACGTGGCCGAGGCTTTGCAGCTGCGCTGCCGCGACCGGACTTGAGCGACGGCGTCGAAGCCCCTGCTCCCGCACACGGCCTTCGAGGCAGGCGGCCGCCGGTCGCGACCACTCGTCTGGCGCCGCCGGAGCCGTCCTTCGGCGCGGGCCTCTGAGCTATAATCCCCGCGCCTCAAGGATCCGGAGCCGCCCTTTGCGCCAGCACGACCAGCAGTTCTTCGACAGCTTCATGCTCGTCATCGGGATTCTCATGGGCGTCGCCGTGGCGCTGTTCTTCCTCGTGCGCGGGATCGCGATCGATACGCAAGGCCTCTACATCAAGGACGATCCCGCGGTGCAGGCCGCGATCGAGGAACGTATCAAGCCGGTCGGCAAGGTGCTGCTCGCCGGCGCGGCGGAGCTCCAGGCCGCGGCGGCCGCCGCAGTCGCGGCGCCGACGCCGGTGGCCACACCGCTCACCGGACCGCAGGTCTATAACATGGCGTGCATCGTATGCCACGCGCCGCCCGGCGTCGGCGGCGCTCCGCCGCTCGGCGACAAGGACGCCTGGGGCCCGCGCATCGCGAAGGGGCTCGATACGCTGCACATGCACGCGCTCATGGGCTTCCAGGGCGACAAGGGCTTCATGCCGCCCAAGGGCGGGCGCCCCGACTTGTCCGACGCGGAGATCATGTCCGCGGTCGACTACATCACGAGCCAGGCCAAGTAGCAGCGTCCGAGGCGTTCGCTACCCGCGGCGCCGGACGCCCCACTTCCGCGTCACTAGCACTCGCGCGCGAGCGAGGCTCGATCGCGCTCGATCGCTTCCCGCACGGCGGCCAGGAGCTCGTCCGAGTCGAACGGCTTCAGCAGAAAGCGCACCGCGCCCCCGGCCCGCGCCTGGGCCGACGTGGCCGCGTCGCCGTCGCCGCTGCTCAGGATCATCGGCAGGTCGCGGCCGCGCACCCGGATCGTCTCGAGCAGGTCGAGGCCGGTCATCCCGGGCATCCGCACGTCCGTCACGAGACAGGCCGGCCGCTCGAGGTCCTCGAGCGCGAGGAACTCGTGCGCGGACGAGCAGGCCACCACCGTGTAGCCGGCCGAGTCGAGCAGCCGATCGAGCGAGCGCCGCACTGACAGATCGTCGTCGATGACCACGACCGTCGGCACGGCGCTCAAGCGGTTGCCTCGGCCGCGGGAATCGCGATCGTGACCACGGCCCCGCCCTCCGGGTGGTTACCCGCCTGGATCGTGCCGCCGTGGTTGTCGAGCAGCGAGCGCGCCACCGCGAGCCCCATGCCCATGCCCGTCGGCTTGGTGGTGACGAACGGCTCGAACAGATGCTTCTCGAACCCATCGGGAAAGCCGCCGCCGCGGTCGCGGATCACGAACACCGCACGCCCGTCGGAGCGCAAGCGCGTTTGGATCGTGACGGCGCGCTGGGGCACCGGCCGCTCGGCGACCGCGTCCATCGCGTTCGTCACGACGTTGAGCAGCACCTGCTCGAGGTCGACGCGATTGCCGGTGACGAAGAGCGGTTCCGGCGCGCCGTCGAACGACACGGACACGTTGCGCAGCACCGCGTCGCTCGCGATCAGCACGCACACGTCCTGCACGAGCGCGTTGGCGTCGAGCCGGCGCGGCGCCCATTCGGCGCGCGCGAGGATCTCGCGCACGCGGCGGATCACGTCGGCCGCGCGCTGATCGTCCTCGATGATGTCGGCGAGGATCTCGCGGAGCTGCGGCAGCGTCGCGCGGCCGGTATCGATGAACCGCCGCGCCGCTTCCGCGTTGTTGCGGATGCCGGTGAGCGGCTGATTCAACTGGTGCGCGAGCGACGCGGTGAGCTCGCCCATGCTGGAGAGGCGCGCCATCGTCGCGAGCTTCTGCCGGCTGCGCTCGAGCTCCACCTCCGCCTGGTGACGCGCGCACGCGCTCGCGAGCACTTCGGCGACGAGCGACAACCTCTGCCCGCCCCAATGCGGCTTCGCGCCCGGCCGCATCGTCACGAGCGAGACGGCGCCTTGCACACGGCCTCCCGCGACGAGCGGCAGCACCGCGGCCGCCTGCAAGCCGAATCGCCGGAACGCCGCCCGATCGATCTCGGCTCCCGGCGGAATCGGGGTGTCGGAGTCGATGCGCAGCGTCTCGCCGGCGAGCACGCGCTCGAACACCCACGGGAATCCTTCGACGCACTTCACCCCGACGAGCGGCGCCCCGCTCGGCTGATGCCATTGCCATTCCACGTGCAGATCGCCGGTAGCGCCCGCCTGCAGCAAGCCGACGTAGTCCACGTCGAAGAACTCGCCCACGTGCTGCAGGCCTTTCTCGAACGACGCGCCCGAGGGCCGGCTCACGAACTCGGCCGCGATGGTCGACAGCAGCCCCTCGAACCGCAGCCGCTCGCGCAGATCCGCTGCGGCGCGCCGCCGCTCGTCGAGCAAGCCGGCGACGCACATCAACGGAATCCCCATTGCCGTGAGGTACACCTGCACGGCGATCAGGCTGTCGACCTGGTCCAGCGCGGGGAACGGCCGGCTGCCGTGCTGCGTCTCGTAGGCGGCGGCGACAGCGGCGGCCAGAAGCGCGACGCTCACGCCGGCCACGCCGAACCGCGTGGCTGCCCAGAGAAACAGCGGTAGCAGCAATACCGACGGTGCCGGCAGACTGCGCAGGTCGAGGACGCCGCCGAACACGAGGCCTGCGCCCAGGGGCAACGCGACGGCGAACAACGCCGCCTCGATCGCGCGGCCCAAGCTCGGCCGTGCCGCGCCGCGAAGCACGGCGCTCACGCCGAGCAGGGCTACGGGCACGACACTGAGCTCCGTCGGGATGTTCGATGACGTGCGCACGCGCCAGACCTCCCAGTAGGGCTGGTCCTGGAGCCAGTGGAACACCGCCGCATCGGCGAACGAGGACAGAATCGGCGCGGCGAGGCCCGCGGCGCCGACGAACACGACGACGCGCCGCAAACTGTTCAGCTCCCGCGGCGAGTCGGACAGTAGGCGAATGCCGCCGGCCGCGATGAGTGCCTCGAGGCTGTTGGTCACGAACAGCAGAGCGACGACGTGCGGCGGCATGCCGGCGTCGAGCTCGACGAAGGCGTGCGCCGGCAGCGCCGCCGCGAATACCACCCACCAATAGCGCGTCGGCAGCAGCAGCAGCGCGGCCGTAAGGATCGAGTTCGGCGGCCAGAG
>DASUFK010000364.1:0-9087 GCA_036274615.1 Gammaproteobacteria bacterium
GTGCCGCGAGAGACGTCGGTACATGTCAAAGCGATCGGCGGCAACGGCGACCTCACGGTTGCGGGCGTCAACGGCGAGCACGAGCTGCAGAACATCAACGGGGACATCACGGCCACCGACATCTCGGGCACAGTGGTCGCAACCTCGAACAACGGCGACATCGACGTCTCGATGACCTCGATCGCCGCCGGCAAGGCGCTGTCGTTCTCGTCGTTCAACGGCGATATCACGGTCACGCTGCCGGCGAACACCAAGGCGGAGCTGGTGGTGAACAGCAATCAAGGCGAAGTCTGGACCGACTTCGACGTCACGATGCAGCCGCAGCCGCCCGTGGTCCAGAATCAAAACGGCGGCGGCCGATACCGAGTGAGGATGCAGCGCGAGATGCACGGCACGATCGGCGGCGGCGGTCCGGAGCTGCGCTTCAAGACGTTCAACGGCGATATCACGCTGCGCAAGCGCAAGTAGCGCACGCCGCGGTTGCTATTCGTGGCGCAGCACGTCAGCGGGCTTGAGCCGCGCTGCGCGCCACGTCTGGCTGCCGACGGCAAGCCAGGCGATCGCGACCGTCACGAGCAGCGACGCGACGAACGGCAGCGGCGTGATCGGGATCGGGTTCAGGAACTGCTTGAGATAGACGCGCGCCGCGACGAACCCGAGCGGCCACGCGAGCAGATTCGCGACGATCACGGGCTTCGAGAAGCTCAAGAGCAGCAGCCGCAGCACCTGCGGCGTGCTCGCTCCCAGGGTCTTGCGCACGCCGATCTCGGGGCGGCGCCGCGCCGCCACGAGCGCGGCCATGCCGAACAAGCCGGCCACGGAGATCGCGAACGCCATCAGCGCGAGCAACCCGAACAACCTGTCGGTCCTCACGAACTGCGCATACGCGTTGTTGAAGATGTCGTCGAGAAAGCGCCGGCTGAGCGCGACGTTGGGAGCGAGGCGCCGCCAGAGCGCGTCGACGTCGGCGAGCGCGTTCGCGACGTTGGCCTTCGAGATGCGGGCCACGGTGTTCGACGCCTTGGGATTCAGCTGGTACACCGCCGCTCTCGCGTCCGCAAACCCCCAGTAGCTGAACGCACGGTCCTCGACCACGCCTACGATTCGCCAAGTCGACGGTTCCTTCGGCGGCTCCTTCGATCCGAAGGCCTGGATGAACTGATAAACGGGTTGGCCGATGGCCGCCTCGGGCGTCGCGAAACCGAGCTCGGCAGCGAACCCGCGGTCGACGACGATCTTGCTCTCGCTGCCCGGGGTTGGAGCGGCCGGCGTGCCGGCCGGAGGCAGATCCGTCGAATCGAACAGCCGCCCCGCAACCCGATCGATGCCGAAGACGTCGAAGAAATCGAGGCCGACGTTGCGCATGAGAACCGTGTGCCGCGGGCTCGTGGGGTCCGGCGAGCCGTACACCATCGTCGCCATCGTCATTTCCCACGGCACGTAGGCGACCTCGGTAACGCCGGTCACGCCCTGCAGGCGCGCGAGCTCCGCGCGCAGCGTCGCCGCCTCCACTTTGGTGACGGTGGGGTTCTCGATCAACAGCAGCGGGTCCTCGGTCACGCCGAGACCGGTTCGCTGTAGCTCGCGGTTCTGCAGCGTCACGAACGCGACCACGAGCAGCAGCAAGCTCGCGATCGCGAACTGCGTGCCCACGAGCACGAGCGAGAACAGCTTCGAGCCGAGTGCCACGTTCGCCGCCGCGATCGCGCTCGCCGGCCTGACGCGCGACAACACGAATGCCGGATAGGCGCCCGCGGCGACCGTGACCGCGACCACGATGCCCAGGAGGAACGGCCATGCGCGCCAGCTCGCGAACAAGGTGGGCGCGAGGTCGATGCCGAGCAATGCACGCATGACGGGGCCGCCGAGCAGGAACGCCGCCACGGCGAGCACGAGCGCGCCGCCGGTCAACAACCCCGCCTCGATCAGGCTCTGCAACAACACCTGCCTCGGCGCGGCACCGATCGCCTTGCGCACGCCGATCTCGCGCGCGCGGCGGCTCGCGCGCGCCGTGGCGAGGTTCGCGTAGTTCACGCACGCGACGACGAGCACCAACGTGCCGAGCACGAGCAGCATGCCGCCGAACGACAGCCCCGTGCCGTACATGTTGCCCTGGGTGAGGAGCTCGCGCAGCGGCAGGATGCCGAACGCGTACTCTTCGGCGGCTTGCAGGCGGTCCGGCGGAACGTGCCTCTGCACGAAGGCGCCGAGCTGCGACTCGAACGCCCGCGCCGAGAGCCCGCGCTCCGGCAAGACGACGTAGGTCGTGCCGCTCATGCTGATCCAATTCTCGGCCTGCGATTTCACGGCCAGCGGCGGCATGCTCGTCGCCAGCACGGCTTGGCGCAGGTCCATGGACAGGAGCGCGTCGAATTTGAGCCGGGCTGCGGGCGTCTCGTGACCCATGTGCGACGGGTTCGGCAGCGGCGCGAGCACGCCGGTGACGGTGGCCTCGACGGCGTTCTGCAGCACGACGTGCCGTCCGACCGGATTCTTCTCGTCGAACAGCTTGCGCGCGTACTCCTCCGTGAGCACCACGCTGCCCGGGGACGCGAGCGCCGTCGCGGCGTCGCCGGCCACGAACGGCAGCGGGAAGACCTCGAGGAACTCCGGGTCGACGCTTGCCCCGGAGAACTGCTCCGCGTGCTCGTCGCTCGCGATCATCGTCTTGGTGACGAACTGAAGCGGCAGAGCGCGGGCGATCTTCTCGATCGCCGGGAAGTCTTCGCGCAGGTAGGCCGCAGCGGGTTCCGGGGCCGACGTGTTGAGGCCGCCTCCCATCCCCGGGAACGGGTTGTCCTTCGGCTTGTAGCTCGTCGTCAAGACGTAAATGCGGTCGGCGCTCGGGAATTGCGTATCGGCGCGGTCGAGGTACGCGACGTAGGCATACGCCGTAACGATCGCGACGAGGCCGATCGCGAGCGTGAGCATGTTGAGCGCCGCGGCGCCGGGAGAGCGCCGCAGGTTGCGCAGCGCGATCGCGAGGTAGTGCCCCACCATGCCGTTCTCCTCCCCGAGCCGGGAGTGCCCCCGCGCTCGCCTGTAGTAGATGCGGGGACCGCGCTCGAGCGTCGCGTTTGCGCTAGCGCGCCGCGACCGGCCTGGTGTAACACACCGCCGGTATCGAACACCGGCGAGAGAAGACGGGCTCCGCCCTTATAAGAGGTAGGCGGCGGCGACCAGCGCAGCGAACGACAGCACCACGAGCACCGCGCCGCTGCGGCCGATCATCGCGCGATGGGCGTCGAGCCCCACCACCCAGGCCGAGCCGTCGAGGTTCTCGGTGTACGCCTGAACCTTGTCAGGCCACTTCCGGAACACCGTGCCCGTGACGAACGAGCAGAACGAAATCACGACTAACGCAGCGACGGCGCCGATGTCCGGCGATCCCCCGACCTCGATCATGGTCCTCGATCCTCGCGTGGAAGGAAGCTGAAGTTTTCTCCGACCGGCGTCCTGCCGGACGTGCCCTTGTGATGAGCCTGTAAAATCGCTTTTTTCTGCTATAAATGCCGTGATGCAAGCCCGCAAGAAACTGCTTCTCGGAATCGTTGGTGCAGCCGTTGCGGTGGGCGCCGTCACGGGCGGCGGGCAGTATCGAACCAAGCACGCCGCGAAGCAAGCCGAACAACGCTGGGCTCATCTCAAGAGCTACTGCACCGACTGCCACAACGCCGCCGAGGCCGCCGGCAACACGGTATTCGAAGGCATCCCGGTGTCGGCGATCGCCGACAAGGCCAAGACGTTCGAAGGCGCGATCCGCAAATTGCGCGGCGGGTTGATGCCGCCGCCGGGCAATCCGCGCCCCGACCAGAAAGAGATCGACCAGTTCATCGCGTATGCCGAGCGCACGATCGACGAGAGCGGCCACGCGGCCAAGGCGGGGCACGTTCCGATCCAGCGGCTCAATCGCGCGCAGTACGCGGCCACGGTCGCCGATCTCGTCGGGGTGAACATCGACGCGGCGCAATACCTGCCGAACGAAGTCGAGGTCGACGGCTTCACCAACATCGCCGCGGCCTTGAGCGTGTCGCCCACCTTCCTCGACCAGTACATCAGCCTTGCGCGCACCGTCGCGCATCTCGCCGTGGGTGACCCGAACGCGAAGCTCGCGAGCGTGTCGTTCCCGCCGCCCGCAGACGACCAGGACGCGTATCTCGACGGCCTGCCGCCCGGCACGCGCGGCGGCACACGTTTCACGCACACCTTCCCCGCCGACGGCGAATACCGCCTCACGATCGGCGACGTGCTCGAGGGCGGCCTCTATCCGGGCCGCACGCTCGAGACCGAGAACACGCTCGTGGTGCTGCTCGACCGCAACGAGGTGTTCCGCGCGAAGCTCGGCGGCGAGGAGGACCTCGCGCTCGTCGACCATGAAGGCGCGCCCGGCCGCGCAAAGATCATGCAGCGGTTCGCCGCGATTCCCGTTCAGGTCACCGCCGGCGTGCACGAGATCGTGGTCACCTTCATCGAGCGCGGGCGGCCGGGCACCGACGAAGCGATCTACGGCTTCCAGCCGTACGGCGGGTTCAGCTTCCGCGGCCAGATGCGCGTGCCGCGGCTCATCGGCGGCATCGATCTCAAGGGGCCGTTCGATCCCACCGGCGTATCGCGCACCGCGAGCCGCGAGAAGATCTTCGTCTGCACGCCCGAGACTACGGCGGACGAGCGGCCGTGCGCGGAGCGCATCACTGCGAATCTCGCGCACCGCGCGTTCCGTCGTCCCGTCGACCAGAGCGACGTCGACCGGTTGATGCGCTTCTACGACGCGGGCCGCGCGGGCTCCGGCGGATTCGACGCGGGCATCGAGCAGATGCTCACGGCCGTGCTTGCGAGCCCCGACTTCCTCTATCGCGCGATCGAGCCGCCGCAGTCCGGCGGCGACGGCGCGTTCGCGCTCTCCGACGTGGAGCTCGCGTCGCGGCTGTCGTTCTTCTTATGGAGCCAGGGGCCCGACGAGCAGCTCCTCGAGCTCGCGGCGCAGGGCAAGCTGCACGACGACGCCACGCTCGCGAAGCAGGTGGAGCGCATGCTCGCCGACCCGCGCGCGGGCACGCTCGTCACCGACTTCGCGCTCAAGTGGCTCAACTTGGATGAGCTCGACGCCGTCGATCCCGACGGCCGCTTGTTCCCCGAGTTCAGCGAGGAGCTGCGCGCCGACTTCGCCACCGAGATCGACGAGTTCGTTCGCAGCGTGCTGCTCGAGCCGAAGGACGTGCGCGAGCTGCTCACGGCGGACTACACCTTCGTGAACGAGCGGCTGGCGCGCCATTACGGCATCACCTCGGTTCGCGGCCCGCAATTCCGGCGCATCACTCTCGAGGATCCGGCGCGCTTCGGGCTGCTCGGCAAAGGCGCCGTGCTGCTGCGCACGTCGTACGGGGACCGCACGTCCCCCGTGCTCCGCGGCGCCTGGGTGCTCGACAAGCTCATGGGCACGCCGCCCACGCCGCCGCCGCCGAACGTCGTCACCGACTTGACCACGCCCGCCGGCGAGAAGCCGAAGACGCTGCGCGCGCGCATGGAGAACCACCGCGCGGCCCCGAACTGCAAGGCGTGCCACGGCGTGATCGACCCGTACGGCCTCGCGCTCGAGAACTACACGGTCACGGGCCAGTGGCGCGACGTCGACAAGCTCGCGGAAGCGCCGATCGACGCGCACACCGAGCTCTCGAACGGACAAACCGTGAACGGCGCGGTCGAGCTGCGGCAGGCGCTGCTCGCGCGCCCCGATCAGTTCGTGCAGGCGCTCACGGTCAAGCTCATGATGTACGCGCTCGGCCGCGAGCTCGACTATCAAGACATGCCGCAAGTGCGCGCGATCGTGCACGCGGCCGCGAAGCAGGACTACCGCTTCGCGTCGCTCGTCGCCGGCGTGGTGCGCAGCGACGCGTTCCGCATGCAGGCGCCCGCGCACGACTCGCCCACGGCCACCGTCGCCTCCACCGAAAAATAGGGACAGGTTACTTTTCTCGCAGTGAGCGCCGCGTAAGCGGCGCCCGACGTCGCGCGGAGAAAAGTAACCTGTCCCTATTTTTCGGTGCGCTGCGGCAGGTTGCCGCGTCGCACAAGCCGGGCCGCGAGCAGCAGTAGCAGGAAACCGAAGCCGACCGCGCCGCCGCCGCCGCCCTCCGGCGCCGGCGCCGCTTGAACGGTCACGGTGCGCGTCAGCGGCGTCGCCGCGTTGCCCGAGAGATCCGTGACCTCGTAGGTGACCGTGTAGGCGCCGATCACCGCGGTGTTCACCGGGTTCGTGACCTTGATCCGCGACGTGACGTCGCCGTCGACGGCGTCCGTCGCCGTGGCCCCGGCGTCGGTGTAGACGCCGCCGATCGTGACCGTGACGGCGGCATCGCCGCGCAGCGCGATCGTGGGCCCCACTGTGTCGCCCGAGCCGAAGTTGCCGGCACCGTCGTTGTAGAACACGTCCACGTTGCCGCCCGCCACCACCGCCAGGTCCAAGCGGTCGTCGCCGTTGAGCTTGCCCGTAATGGCCATCGTTGCACCGGTGACGTCGAGCTGTTGCGGCCGAAGGGCGAACCGGCCGCTCGCGCCGCTGTTCGCGTACACCGCCACCGCCTCGCCGTTCACCGCCACGACGTCGGTATCGGCGTCGCCGTCGAGATCGGCCAACGTCACGCCGGCAGTGAGCGCGGCGCCGAGCTGGTCGGACAGAAAGAAGTCGCCGCGCGCGGCCGACGTATTCAGCCACACGAGGTTCGACGGCGGCGCGTCCGGCGTCGCGCCCGCGTTGCGGCCGAACACGAGGTCGGCCTTACCGTCGTTGTTGAGATCGGCGCCGCTCACCGAGGTCGTGGCGCCCGTCGTTAACGCGAGCTCGAGCGCGAACGTTCCGCCGCTATTGCGGAACACCTGCGCATCGCCGTCGCCGTTCGCGAGCACGAGCTCCGGCAGCGCGTCGCCGAACAGGTCGATCAGCAGCAAGTCCCGGGCCGGACGATCGCCCACGGGCTGTGCGGCGTTGAACACGCCGCCCTGCCCGCTGTTCACGAACAACCGTGCGCCGCTCGCCGTGGCGAACACGAGATCCGGGAAACCGTCGCCGTTCACGTCGCCGACGGCCACCGCGAGGCTGCCGTCCGGCGCGTTCGCCAGCCGCGCACTGGTGTAGCTTCCGGCCGCCGCGAGGAACACGCGATTCGGCGCACCCGCGCCGCCGGCCGCCACGATGTCGAGGTCGCGATCGCCGTCGAGATCCGCGATCGCGACGGCGTTGGCGCCCGCCTCGCCGCCGACGCCGATCGGCGTGGCCGAGAGCATCCGCTTGCCGCCGCCCGCGGGGTCGGCCACGTTCGTCAGCAACACGAGCCCTTGCGGCGAGTCCGTCGCCACGGCGAGCTCGGCGAAGCCGTCGCCGTCGATGTCGGCCGCCGCGGCGGCACGCGCCGCCAGTCCCGGGATGTGCTGGCCCGGCGCCGACACCACCTGCTGCGCGACGCTCAAGGAGGCGGTGGCGCTGTTGTTGGCGGGCGTCTCGTCGACGGGCGCCGCGCCGGCGACCGCGACGCTCGCCGCCGCGAACACGTCGCCCGCGAGGCTGCCGCTGCCCGCAATCGTCACCGCGGTGGACGCGCCTCCCGCGAGCGGGCCGAGCGTGCACGCGAGATGCGTGCCGTTGCCGACGGCGCTCGCGACACACGCAGGCGTCGACGGCGCGTCGAACCTGAACGGCACGTCGCCGCCGAACTGAGCGTCGAGCGTAAAGCTCGGCACTTCGACGAGCGGCGACTGATTGGCGACCGTTATCGTCCAGGTAGCGGACGTCCCGATCACGACAGGATTCGGCGCCGCGCCCATCGCCACCGCGAGGTCCGCGCGGCCGGCCCGCAAGACCGACAGACGAAACTGGCCGCGAACCGCGGTCGTCGCATCGGACGCGGTGAACGCGACGGTCAGGGGCGCACCGCCCGGCGGCACCGCCGGCGGCCCCGACAAGAGCCCCGCGGGGCTCAAGGTCAAGCCCGCGGGCAGCGCGCCGGCGGCTGCGAACGCGATCGCCGCCGGCGGCGTGTCGGCATCCGTCACGAATTGCGCGAGATTCAGGCTGAACGGCACGCCCTCGGTGGCCGTCTGGTCCGGGATCGGCGCGATCACCGGCGCATCGTCGACGGTCCCCACCGTGATCTGGAACTGCTGCGCCACCGGTGCCGCTGTGCCGTCGGACACCGTCACCACCACGTTGCTCGCGCCGACGTTCGCGGCGGTAGGCGTGCCCGCGATCGTGGCCGGCGGCACGAACGCGAGCCACGCCGGCAGCGTGGGCGCCGCGAACGTGAGCGGGCTGCCGTCGGGGTCGGTGGCGGTCATCGTGTACGAGTACGGGGCGCCCTCGTTCACCGTCGTCGGGGCCGAGCTGGTGAAGACCGGCGCGTCGTTCGCCGCCGTGACCGTGATCGTGACGGTTGCGGGCGCGCTCGCGAGCGCGGCGTCGCGAGCGGTGTAGCTGAACGTGGCCGTACCGTTGAAGTTCGGCGCGGGCGTGAAAGTGAACGAGCCGTTCGGGTTCAGCGCGAGCGTGCCGCTCGTCACCGCGCCGGCGAGCGACGCCGTGAGCGTGGTGCCCGCATCCGGGTCCGTGTCGTTCGCGAGCACGCCTTGCGGCGCCGCGACGGTGAGCGGCGCGTCCTCCGCGGTGGTGTACGAGTCGGGCGCCGCGACCGGCGGCTGGTTTCCGAGGGTGACGCTGATCGTCACCGTCGCGGTGTTGCTCGTCGCGGTGCCGTCGCTCGCGTTGTAAGTGAACGCGTCCGGGCCGCTGTACCCCGCCGCGGGCGTGTAGACGAACGACCCGTTCGGGTTCAGCGCGAGCGTGCCGTGCGCAACGTTCGCCACGAGCTGCGCCGTGAGCGTGGTGCCGGCATCGGGATCGGTGTCGTTCGCGAGCACGCCTTGCGGCGCCGCAACGTCGAGCGCCGCGCCCTCGGCGGCGGTGTACGCGTCGGGCGCCGCGACGGGCGGCCCGTTCACCGCGGTGACGCCGAGCGTCACCGTTGCAGTGTTGCTCGTCGCGGCGCCGTCGCTCGCGTTGTAAGTGAACGTGTCCGGGCCGCTGTACCCGGCCGCGGG
>DASUFK010000365.1:0-11823 GCA_036274615.1 Gammaproteobacteria bacterium
CGGCGCGTCCACTTCGTCGATCGGCGCGCTGATGTAGAGGCACGTGGCGTCGATCAGGTCGATGGTCGGCGGCGTGGGGATGCCCACCGGTGACGGCGTGACGAACTCGCCGAGCTCGCCGTTGATCTCGGCGATCACGCCGTCGAACGGCGCGTAGAGCTGCGTGCGCTCGAGCTGCGCCTTGGTCACGTCGATGCGCGCTTCGGCCACGCGCACCGTATCCTCGGCAGCCTTGCAGCCGGCGGCGCTCGACTCGGCCTTGCCGCGAGCTTGATCGGCGGCTTCTTCGGACGCGAGCTTCTGGTCGTGGAGCTTGCTCGTGCGCTCGGCATCGCGCTTGGCGACGTCCGCGGTTACACAGGCTTCGCGCGCTTGCGACCGGGTGGCGACTGCGTCGCGGCGCTGGAGCTCGAGCTGCGCCTTGGTGTCCTCGTTCCAAAGCTCGAGCAGCAGCTGGTTTTGCTTGACGTGCTCGCCTTTCTTCACCGGCAGCATCGCGATCTGGCCCCCGGACGCCGGTGCGAGACGCGCGCGGCGGCAGGCGTCGACGGTGCCGGCGCGCGTGTTGGCCACGGTGGCGGAGACGGGGCCGCGCGCGGCTTCGATGACGGCGACTTTGATGGGCTTCGGCCGCGCGAAGTACCACACGCCGGCCAGCACGACGATGGCCAGCACCGCGATGATGGTGAGGCGTTTCATGGGTGGAGCTCAGCGAGTGGGCGCGGGGCGTAGTTTAACGTGTGAACAATGGCGCGGCCAATTTGCAGATGCGACGGGTAATTGCTCACCGCACGCTCGGAGGGTCGAGGCGCGTTCTTAGGCGCTTCTGCGGAATTGGATATTGACTCGCCAAAAGCAACGAGCGCTAGACTCGTCTCACGCTAAGGCAACGCAGGACTCACAAGGACCTCGCAAACGACGATGAAGCCGTTGAAGAAGGGCGCCACGTACGACGACTTGCGCGAGGTGCCCGACAACTTCGTGGCGGAGATGTTCGACGGTGAGCTCTATGCCACGCCGCGGCCACTGCTGTCCCACGCGCATGCCGCGGCGGGCCTCCTTCGATCGATTCACGCATCGTTTCATCACAAGGGTCCGGGGGGCTGGATCATCCTCGTCGAGCCGGAGCTGCACCTTGCAAACGACGTGCTCGTGCCCGACATCGCTGGGTGGCGGCGCACGCGGCTTTCTACGATTCCCGCCGATGCCGCGTACGCCACTCTCGCGCCGGACTGGATTTGCGAAGTGCTCTCTACTCGCACCGAGAAGATCGATCGCGGCAAGAAGCTCCGGATCTATGCGCGCGAGTGCGTCCCGCACGCCTGGCTTCTCGACCCGAGGAGCCGCACGCTCGAGGTGCTGTCGCTCGAGGCAGGCCGCTGGAAGGTTCTCGGCAAGTACGAGGGCGAAGAGGGAGTGCGCGCCGCGCCGTTTGAGTCGATACGACTCGAGCTGGGCGAGCTCTGGAGCTAACCCGCAAGAGGGGTTGTCGGCAGCCGCTTCCGGCGAACAACTCGTTTACAGCTCGCGCGTCATCTCCACCATCGTTCGCCGAAACCCCACGCCGTCGAAAAACCTTTGCGCTGCTTCATTCCGCTCCGCCGTCGACAGCACGATCTGCTCCAGCCCACGCGACCTCACGAACGCGAGCACCGCCTCGAGCAACGCGCGCCCGGCACCCTGCCGCCGCCGCTCGGGATCAACGATGATGTCGTGCAACACTCCCGCCGGCCCGCGCAGCGACATCCAGTCGTACGATTCCACCGCCACGTACGCGTAGCCGATCACGTGGCCGTCGTCCTCGGCCACGAGCACCCCCGCATCCGGCTCGTCGATCTGCGAGCCGAGAAAGTGGGCGTAGCCGTCCTTGGTGCGGTTCGTCGCCGCAATGAAGCGCCGCGAATCGAATTCGTGATGCTGCGCCACGAGCAGTGCGCCGAGCCGGCCGACGTCCCGGAGATCGGCGCGGGTGGCACGCCGAATCACGAGTGCCGGGCGCTCGTTGTCGGTCGCTTCCGTCATGGACGCATTTAGGCAGCGGCGCCACCCGCCTCGTCAAGCTCCGCGGGTGTAATCTGCCGCGCGGCGAAACGGTCAAGCGCTCAGTCCGCCGCGGCGAAGTGCGCAATCTGATCCGCGTACGCCTTGGCGAACGCCGGCCGCGTCGTGGCGCGGGCGACGTAGCCGCGGCACGCCGAGTAATCCGCGAGCGCGTCGAACCGATCCGGCAGCCGCAGCACGTCGGCCATCAAGATGTCGGCGGCCGAGAACCGCCCGGCGAGCCATTCGCGTGCGGCCAGCACCGGCTCGAGCCGCTTGAGCCGGTTCTTGAGGAGCTCGTCCCAGCGCTGCCACTCGGGTCCTTGTCTGTTCTCCGGAGAGAAGGCGAGCAACGACCACGGCACGCTGAAAATCTCGATGGAGTTGAGCGCGGCGAAAATCCAGGTGGTTACTTCGCATCGGCCGCGCGCATCGAACGGCATCAGCTTCTCGCTGAGCCCTCCGAGATGCAGCAAGATCGCGCCGCTCTCGAAGATCGATAGATCGCCCTCGGTGAGCCACGGCACTTGCGCGAACGGCTGGTGCGAGAGGTGCTGAGTGGTGCGATTGCGAAACGACGTGCTCTGCACACGGTACGGCAACCCCGCCTCTTCGAGCGCCCAACGCACGCGGAGGTCGCGAACGTAACCGCGCGGCGGCTCGGGCACCCAGTCGTAAGTCGTCAGGATGAGCTCTGCCTGCTGTGACATGTGCCACCTCCTTTGTGAGCAAACCGATGCATCCTACGTGCCATCTTCATCGCGCGCTTCGTGTAATCCGGTGTTCACTCGTGATTACGGTCGGAACTACGCCATTCGTCCGCTCATGTGTCTGCAATTGGCGACGGATCACGGTGTAAATTCGAGCCGAGTGCTCGATCCAAACCGCGTAACCTTCTTGCGCCAACTCGCGTCTCTGCACGGTAAGCGCACATAGGGGGAGGGGCCGTGCTCAAGAACTACCTCGTCGTCGCCTGGCGGCAGCTGCTCAAGCAAAAGACCTACACGGCGATCAACATCACGGGGCTCGCGCTCGGCGTTGCCTGTTGCACGCTCATCGCACTATTCATCCGCCACGAGCTCAGCTTCGACGGCCAGTGGGCCGCGAGCGACCGGATCTTCCGGATCTCGCGCGATTTCTTCTCCGTGAACGGCAGCGCGGAGACCCACTTCGCCGGAATTGCGCCGGCCGCGGCGCCGTTGCTCAAGGAGCAGTTCCCCGAGATCGAAAGGATCGCGCGTCTGTCGCGTTGCGGCGCCGCGGGCGGCGGCGTGTTGATCTCGAACGGCGACCGGGCGTTTTACGAGCGGGGTTTCTCAACGGCCGATGCCGACTTCCTCAAGATCTTCGACTTCACGTGGCTCCAGGGCAGCGCAGACACCGCGCTCGCGCAGCCGGGCAGCGTCGTGATCACCGCGAGCGCCGCGCGCCGCTACTTCGACGCCGAGAGCGCCATCGGCCGCACGCTGTATCTCGACAACCTCAACAACGCGACCAAAGTGACCGGAGTGATCGCGGATCTCCCCGACAACACGCACCTGCGGTTCGACTTCCTGTTCCACATCCAAGGCACGCCGGGACTCGACACCTGGACCGCCGGCGACTGCTTCATGACCTATGCGCTGCTCACCCGCGGCGCGAACATCGATTCGGTGCGGCGCGGCTCGGCGCAGTTCTTCGACACTCGCTACCAGGCGGGATCGAGCAAGGCCACCGGTTTCACGGCCACGCCGATCGCCGACATCCACTTGCGCTCCAACCGTCAGGGCGAGATGCGCACGCCGGGCAGCATGGCAACGGTGTACACGTTCGGCGCGATCGCGGCGTTCGTGTTGCTGATCGCGTGCATCAACTTCATGAACCTCGCCACCGCGCGGGCGGCGCAGCGCGCGAAGGAAGTAGGCATGCGCAAGGCAATCGGCGCCACGCGCGTGCAGCTGATCGCGCAGTTCTTAGGCGAGTCGCTGCTGCTAACCGCTATCGCCGTGGCGGCGGCGGTGGCGATCGTGGCGGCGGCGCTGCCGCCGTTCAGCGCGTTCGTCGAAAAGCGCATCGGGCTCGCGGACCTCGCGGCGCCGGACCTCGTGTCGCTGCTCGCCGCGCTCACGCTGACGGTGGGGCTCGTGGCCGGCGGCTATCCGGCGTTCTTCTTGTCGGCGTTCAAGCCTATACGTGTGCTCAAGGGTGAGGTCACGCGCGGCAGCGGCGCGGCGGTGTTTCGCAAAGGGCTCGTGGTGGTGCAGTTCGCGATCTCGATCGCGCTCGTGATCGCGACGATCGTGGTGTTTCAGCAGGCGAGCTTCGCTCGCAACTTCGAGCTGGGCTACAACAAGGATCAGATCGTGGTGCTCACCGGCTCGCTGACGGGCGGGCTGGGCCCGCAGTGGGAGTCGATGAAGCGCCGATGGCTCGCGAACCCGGAGATTCGCGGTGTAACGGCCTCCAACACCACTCCGGGAACGCAGAACGACTCCGCCGCGCTGTTCCGCACGGCGGGTGGCACCGAGCTCAACGCCACCCAGATGTTCGTCGAGTTCGATTTCTTCGAGACCTACGGGATCGATCTCGTCGCCGGACGGACGTTCTCCGACGAGCGCGGCACCGATCGCGCCGTGCCGCCGACGAGGGACGCGCCGCCGCCGCCGCGGTCGTCGTTCGTGCTGAGCGAGCTCGCCGCGCGGCGCCTCGGCTGGACGCCGGAAGAGGCGATCGGCGAGTTCGTCGACAGGGGCGGGCTCCAAGGAGTCGTGATCGGCGTAGTGGAGGACGTCTACTTCGAGTCCGTGCGCAATGCGGTGAAGCCGATCGTCTACTTGGTGCCGCCGATCCAGACCACGGGATTCCGCACGATTCGCGAAGCGTCGATCCGCGTCAGCGGCCGCGATGTACCGCGGACGCTCGCGTACATCGATGCCACGTGGAAGCAGTTCGTGACGGATCAACCGGTAACTCGCCGTTTCCTCGACCAGGACTTCGAGGTGCTCTATCGCGGCGAGCAGCGCCAGGCCGAGATGTTCACGGCGTTCGCGTCGCTCGCGATCGTGGTGGCGTGCCTCGGGCTGTTTGGCCTCGCGGCCTTCACCACCGCGCGGCGCACGAAGGAGATCGGCTTGCGTAAGACGCTCGGCGCACGGGTCGGCGATATCGTGCGGCTGTTCACCGTGGAGTTCGGCACGCTGGTGCTGCTCGCGAACCTGTTCGCGTGGCCCGCCGCCTTCGTGCTGATGCGCCGCTGGCTCGGCACTTTCAGCTACCGGGTCGAGCTTGGCCCCACGGTGTTCGTCGCGAGCGGGCTGCTGGCGCTGCTGATCGCGTCGCTCACAGTGGCCGGCGTGGCGAGCCGTGCCGCGCTGGCGAAGCCGGTGAAGGCGTTACGTCACGAGTGACGCCGTCCGCGCGCCCGGTTCGGAAATCTGCAGACACACTCTTCGCGGGGATTGTCGTACCATCGCGCAACGCTCGCGCGCAGAAGAAGAACGATGGCGACCCTATCCGGCTGGCAGAGATTCGTTCGGGCGCCGCAGCTGCTCGGCTGGCGGCGTTTCCTCGTGCAACTGCACCTGTGGATCGGGCTCCTGCTCGGCATCTACATGGTGGTCTTGAGCGTCAGCGGCAGCCTGAGCGTGATACGGCCCGACATCAACCGCTGGTCCGTGCCGCGCAGCGTGCACGTGGAAGGCACACGCGTCACCGGTGACGCGCTCAAGGAGGCCGTCCGCGCCGCCTACCCGCAATGGGAGGTGACGCAGGTCATCGAGCGGCGCCGGCCGGAGTCGCCGGTGATGATCACGGTGATTGCCGACGGCAAGGAGGTCGACCGTTTGTTCGACCCCTATGCGCTGCGCGACATCGGGCTCCAGTATCCGCCGATCGTGGAGGCCATCGAGTGGGTGGTGGACCTGCACGACAACCTGCTCGCCGGGCAAAGGGGCCGCGCCGTGAGCGGCTTCGGCGCGCTGCTCTTTCTCGCGCTCGTGATCACGGGCGGCATCGTCTGGTGGCCCGGCGCGGGCCGAGTGAGCCACAACCTGCTGCCGGGCAAGCCGGCGAAGTCGTCGCGCTTCGCGCGGCGGTTGCACAACGCGCTCGGCTTCTGGACGTTTCTGTTGCTGCTCCTCTGGGCGATCACCGCGGTCTACCTCTGCTACCCCGATCCGTTCGAGTGGACGATCGATTACTTCGATGCGGACTTGAACGACGACCGGCGACCCGCCGATTGGCTCGTGCGCCTGCTCGTGAACCTGCACTTCGGCCGCAACTGGGGCATGACGGTGAAGTGGCTGTGGATGGTGCTCGGGCTGGTCCCGGCGGCGTTGTTCGTCACGGGCTTCGTCACTTGGTACGCGCGGGTGGTCAAGCGGCGCAGGGCCGAAGACGCGCGAGCGGATCGAGCGGGCGAGCCGGCGCTCGCCTCGCTCGCCGAGGACGCCGCCCAGAGCTGAGCGTGCAGCTCACCGCATTCCCGCAGCGCCCGAGCCGTGCCGTTCGGCGCGATCGGCTGTGCTCGGCTCGCTTCGATTCGACGTTCGCGAGCGGCATTACTTCCGAGCTTGGATAATTTGCGGCCGGGTACGGCCATAGGCCAATACCGGCACGGCGGGAGAGTGGCCGACAGTTGGGGCTCGATCCCGAAACTCGGCGCGGGAGCCTCTCGCCGAACCATTCAACGCCAAGGAGATCAGCATGGCAGCAAAGAAGCCCAACATCCTCGTAATTTTCGGCGACGATATCGGCATCCCGCAGGTGAGCGCGTACACGCGCGGCCTGATGGGATATCAAACGCCCAACATCGACCGTATTGCGAACGAAGGCGCGATGTTCACCGATTCGTACGGCCAGCAGAGTTGCACGGCCGGACGAGCGTCGTTCATTCTCGGCCAGGAGCCGTTCCGCACCGGGCTGCTCACGATCGGCATGCCGGGCGATCCGCACGGCATCACCGAGTGGATGCCGACCATCGCCGACGCGCTGAAGACGCAGGGCTACACTACGGGCCAATTCGGCAAGAATCACCTCGGCGACCGCGACGAGCACCTGCCCACCAAGCACGGTTTCGACGAGTTCTTCGGCAATCTCTATCACTTGAACGCGGAGGAGGAGCCCGAGGGCTACTTCTATCCGAAGGATCCGGAGTTCAAGAAGAAGTTCGGCCCGCGCGGTGTGATGCACGCATGGGCGAGCCCCGACGGTCTACAGAAGCTCGAGGACACCGGCCCGCTCAACACCAAGCGCATGCCGACCGTGGACGAGGAGTTCCTCGGCGCCGCGAAGCAATTCATCGACAAGTCGGTGAAGGCGGACAAGCCGTTCTTCGTGTGGTTCAACACCACGCGCATGCATGTGTTCACGCACTTGAAGCCCGAGTCCGTGGGCAAGACCGGCGTGGGCATGCATGCCGACGGCATGGTCGAGCACGACGGTCACGTGGGCGAGCTCCTGAAGCAGCTCGACGACCTCGGTATCGCGGACGACACGATCGTGCTCTACACCACCGACAACGGCGCCGAGATCGCGCTGTGGCCGGACGGCGCGATGACCATGTTCCATGGCGAGAAGGGCACCACATGGGAAGGCGGCTTCCGCATCCCGATGATGGTTCGCTGGCCGGGCGTGATCAAACCCGGCACGGTCTACAACGACATCATCTCGCTGATCGACTGGTTCCCCACGCTGTGTGCCGCCGCGGGTATGCCGGACGTCAAGGAGAAGATGGCGAAGGGCTTCACCGCCGGCAACAAGAAGTTCCGCGTGCACCTCGACGGCTACAACTTCCTGCCGTACTTCCAGGGCAAGGAGAAGAAGGGCCCGCGCGAGGAAATCTACTACTTCGACCAGGGTGGTAACTTGAACGCCCTTCGAGTCCGCGATTGGAAGGTGAGCTTCGCGGTGGCGTCGGAGGGCAATATCGCCACCGCGATGCGCGAGACGCCGTCGTGGGCAATGATCACGAACTTGCGCATGGATCCTTACGAGCGCGGCATGAAGGAAGGCGGCGAGTCGCTCAAGTTCTTCGGCCAGCAGATGTGGCTGCTCGTGCCGGTGCAGGCGAAGATCAAAGAGTTCTTCAAGGACTTCGAAGACTTCCCGTATCAGCCGGGCAGCACGCTCAATCCGGGCGGTATCAACTACGGGTTGCTGCGCCAGCAGGAGGCGATGAAGCGGCTCAAGGACGTCGAGAGCTTTGCGGTGGCCGGAGGCGGCGGCCGGTAGCGGTGCAGGCGCCGCGCTCCGGGGGCGGGGCGCGGCGCCCGGTCAGGCCTGCGCCGCGACCGTCACTTCGGTCTTCACCGAGGTTGCGATGAAGCAGCCTTCGTGCGCGTCGTGGTGCATCTTAGCGAGGTCTTCGGCGGAGACCGTCACGCCGGCCGACCACACGACTTTCGGTCGCAGCGTCACGCGTGTGATGGCGAGCTTGCCCGCGGTGTTCTTCTCGAGCACGCCGATTGCGTCGTCGGTGTAGACGTCGAGCGACAGCTTCCGCTTCGCCGCGACCGCGAGAAACGTGAGCATGTGACACGAGGACAGCGCCGCCACGAGTGCCTCCTCGGGATTCACACGATTCTCGTCGCCGCGGTACTCCTTGGTCGCGGACGCCGCAATCTTTGCGGCCGTGAATTGCCACTCGTGCTCGCGGTTGTAGGTGGCGTAGGTGAAGTCCGCGCTCTTGCGCTGCCACTCGATGCGGGCGTGGTGCTCCGACATGTTCGCCTCCTTCGATCGGCGTTCCATCCGGATTCAATGTTGGCACGGCGAACGCCGCGGGCGTTAGAGCCGCCTGAATGAAGGGGTTCCACCTTGGGACAAGGCGCGGTGCCGCCGGTCGCGGCGCCGCGCGCTTACCAGGTGCGAAACGCGCCCGTGTCGACGTGCACGAAGTTCGAGTCTGGGTAGTAGCCCACGCCGCCCGCGCGCATCTCGATTGCCGCGTCGCGGAGCCGGTCGAGCGGCGCGCTCGTGAGCCGCACGTCGATCGCGCGGCCTTCGAGATGCAGGCTGTTCTTCGCGACGCCCGTGCTCACGTGGCGCAGCGCTTCGTTGGTCTTGGGCGAGCGATACGCGGAGATCACCTCGAAGTGCCCGCGGCAGTCGAACTGGCAGTAGAGCTTGCAGACCTCGTCGAGCAATGCGACGTCGATCGGATGCTTTTCGCCGTTGCGGAAGTCGCGCATGTAGTTGTTGATCGTGTCGAGCGCGGCGGGCACTACCACGCCGTGCTCTCGGTAGGTGATCTTGAGCTTCTCACCCGTGTGCACGTGATAGAAGGAGAGCGTGTGCGCCTCGGGCGCGGTGGCGAACGCGAACCGCGGACGCGCGAGCGTCGCCGCTCCGGCTACGCCGGAGAGAGCGCCAAGCAAAAAGCCGCGTCGACCGATCGGCATGGCGTGCTGTCCCCCGGAATCTCGAGCCATGATTACGCTGCGCATCGGTGCAAAGCGCAGCACTGGTTCTCATTATCCATGTGCGGCGCGCTGCGTCCACGCAAACTTTGGGAGATGCACGCGCGGGCGCGTGCGGCGCCACTTTGTGAATTGCGTCTCGAGCGGAGCGGATTACGTCTTGTCGGCGAGACGGTCGGTGCGCGTCAGCCTTCGGTCAAAAAGCGCTCCGCGTCGAGCGCCGCTTGGCAGCCAGAGCCCGCCGACGTGACGGCCTGACGATAGATGGGGTCCGCCACGTCTCCCGCGGCGAACACACCCTCGACGCTCGTCATCGTGGCGAACCCCAAGCGCCCGCCGCGCACGACGATGTAGCCGCCCTCCATCGCGAGCTGTCCTTCGAATACCTTGGTGTTCGGCGTGTGGCCGATCGCGATGAACACGCCCTGCACGGGGATGTCGCGCTTGGCCGCGCTCTTCACGTGCTTGAGCCGCGCGCCGCTCACGCCGCGGTCGTCGCCGACGACCTCGTCGAGCACGTGGTTCCAGAGTATCTCCACGTTGCCGTGCTTTTCGCGCTCGAGCAGCTTGTTGATCATGATCTGCTCCGCGCGGAACTCGTCACGCCGGTGCACCACGGTGACCTTCGACGCGATGTTCGAGAGATACAGTGCTTCCTCCACTGCGGTGTTGCCGCCGCCGACCACGGCCACGGGCTGGTTCTTGAAGAAGAAGCCGTCGCAGGTGGCGCAGGCCGACACGCCGCGCCCCTTGTAGGCGTCTTCCGACGGCAGGCCGAGATACTTGGCGGCCGCGCCGGTGGCGACGATCAGCGCGTCGCAGGTGTATTCGTCTCTGCCGCAGAACAGCCGGAACGGCCGCTTGCCGAGCTCCACGCGGTCCACGTGGTTGTAGATGAGCTCGGTGCCGAACTTCTCGGCGTGGCGCTTCATGCGCTCCATGAGCTCGGGGCCGAGCACGCCGCGGTCGTCGCCGGGCCAGTTGTCGACCTCGGTGGTGGTGGTCATCTGGCCGCCGACCTCGACGCCGGTGATGAGCACGGGCGAGAGCGCCGCGCGCGCCGCGTAGACGGCCGCGGTGTAGCCCGCGGGACCGGAGCCGACGATGATGAGCCGATGATGCTGAGCCGCCATACTGTCTCCTTCGGGCGCGTATCGTAACGGAGCTAGCGCGTGGCGCCAGCAACCAGCGCGCGAAATGCGCTATCCGCCCGGCCTGCGGCTCGCGGGTCGCCCAACAGCCGATGGGAAAAATTGAATGCGAGACCGATGCCGTTGAACTCGAACGCAAACTGCACGACGTCCAGATCTTCGCGGAAGTCGCCCTCGGCGACGGCCTTCGACGCCGCGCCGGCCACGCAGTCGAGCCAGGCCCGCTGCCGGTCCACGAGGTACTCGCGCAGCCGCCCGGGCCGGTCGTCGAGCTCGGTGGACGCTCCGAGCAGTGGACAGCCGCCGGCGCGGTCCGCCAGCGCCCATGCGAGCCAGCCCTCGAACAGCCGTTCGAGCCGCGCGCTGCCCCGCGTCTCGCGCAGTGCCGGCACGACAACGGCGGCACGAAAGTCGTCGACGACGGACTCGAGCACCGCCTGCTGGAGCGCCTCCTTGGAGCCGAAGTGGCCGAAGAGGCCGCTCTTCGACAGCCCGGTGAGCTCCGCAAGCCGGCCGATGCTCAGCGCTTCGAGGCCGTGCACGCTCGCCACGGTCGCCGCATGGTGCAGGATCGAGTCGCGCGTTTGCCGGCCTTTCGACATCGGCAGAGTTTACGAACGTTCGTTCTTTTTCGTCAAACCCTGCAAGTGTCTGACACCGAAGGTGTCTGACACCGGCGGTTCCATTCGTACCGCCGCGGTCTGGCATCATGCGGCATCTTCGCTGATCGACCTCGCCGGAACCTGAGAATGCCGAGCCGTCTGATCGCCCTCGGAGCGTCCTTTTGCATCAGTGTGCTGCTCGCCGGGGCGGCGGGCGCGCAGGTCGTGGAGGCCGAGAAGCCGGGCTCGCCGCCGCCCGACGTGCCGCCGCCGCACGTCGCGGAGGGACGGCCGTCGATCGGCCTGGTGCTGTCGGGAGGCGGCGCGCGCGGCGGCGCGCACATCGGCGTGATCAAGGCGCTCCAGGAGCTGCACGTGCCGATCGACGAGATCGCGGGCACCAGCATCGGAGCCGTGGTGGGCGGGTTCTACGTGTCGGGCATGACGGTGGCCGACATGGAGCAGCTCGTCGACGGCCTCGAATGGGAGGCCGCGTTCTTGAACGTGACGCCGCGGCGGCTCAAGTCGTTCCACCGCAAGCGCGACGACGACCTGGTCCTCGTCGACCAGAAGCCGGGCCTGAACCACGGTCAGTTCCAGCTGCCGATCGGGTTCGTGCAGGGTCAGGTCTTC
>DASUFK010000366.1:0-31000 GCA_036274615.1 Gammaproteobacteria bacterium
CCGGTAACAATCGACTACGATCCACGGCGAACGGCCGAAGCGGCCCCCGCCACCCCCGAAACGATTGCTGCGTCCGTGCAACGCGAGCTCGGCCGACTCTGGGCCGGAAATCGAGCGAATGGCTATATCAGGAAACGCGACCGCGGTCCATAGGGAATGTGAGCGGACAGTTACACACCCTTCAGCGCATCGCGAACGATTTGCTGCGCCTCGGCGATGATACGGTCGAGGTGCGACTCGTCGACGAAGCTCTCGGCGTAAATCTTGTAGAGCGCCTCGGTGCCCGAAGGCCGCGCCGCAAACCAGCCGTTCGCCGCGACCACTTTGAGACCGCCGATCGGCGCGCCGTTGGCCGGCGCGCGCGTGAGCTTCGCGACGATCGGCTCGCCCGCGAGGTTCGCCGCCTTCACCGCTTCCGGCGACAAGCGCTCGAGAATCTCCTTCTCCTTGGAAGTGGCCGGAGCGTCCACGCGCCGATAGCGCGGCTCGCCGAATTGCGCGGTGAGCTCCGCGTAGCGCTCGCCGGGATCCTTGCCGGTGCGTGCGGTGATCTCGGCCGCGAGCAGCCCCAAGATCAAGCCGTCCTTGTCCGTGGTCCACACGCCGCCGTCGCGGCGCAGGAAGCTGCCGCCGGCGCTCTCCTCGCCGGCGAAGCAATACGCCCGCTCGCGCAAGCCGTCGGCGAACCACTTGAAGCCGACCGGCACTTCCGCCAGCGAGCGACGGCGGTGCGCGACCACGCGGTCGATGATCGCGCTCGACACGAGCGTCTTGCCGACGGCGGCGGTGCCGGGCCACCCGGGCCGGTGGGTGAGCAGATAGTCGATCGCGACCGCGAGGTAGTGATTCGGGTTCATCAGGCCCGCCGACGGCGTGACGATGCCGTGCCGGTCGGCGTCGGCGTCGTTGCCGAACGCGACGCGGAAGCCGTCCTTGTGCCTTACGAGGTTCGCCATCGCGTAGGGGCTCGAGCAGTCCATGCGGATCTTGCCATCGTGGTCCACGGTCATGAACGCGAAGCGCGGATCGACCTTCGGATTCACCACGGTGAGGTCGAGGGCGTAGCGCTCGCGGATCGGACCCCAGTAGCCGACGGCGGCGCCGCCGAGCGGGTCGACGCCGATTCGCACCCCCGCCCGGGCCACGGCCTCGAGGTCGACCACGTTCCCGAGATCCTCGACGTACGGCGCCACGAAGTCGAAGTCGCGCACGGTCGGCGCACCGCGGGCGCGCTCGTACGGCACGCGCTTCACGTCGCGATTACCCGCCGCGAGCAGCGCGTTCGCGCGATCCTCGATCCAGCGCGTGGCGGCGCTGTCGGCGGGGCCGCCGTTCACGGCGTTGTACTTGAAGCCGCCGTCGGCCGGAGGATTGTGCGACGGCGTGATCACGATGCCGTCGGCCAAGCTGCCGCCGCGGCCGAGGTTGTGAGCGAGGATCGCGTGCGACACGGCGGGCGTGGGAGTGACGCCGCCGCCGATCTGACGCAGCGTTGCCGCGCCGTTCGCTGCGAGCACCTCGAGCGCCGTGCGCTCCGCGGGCTCCGACAGCGCATGCGTGTCCTTGCCGAGGAACACCGGCCCGTCGATGCCCTGGGCCGCGCGGTAGTCGCAAATCGCTTGCGTGATCGCGACGATGTGCGGCGCGTTGAACGTGCCGTTGGCAGCCGTGCCGCGATGGCCGCTCGTGCCGAACTTCACGCGCTGCTGCGGATCGTCGAAGTCCGGCGCGCGCGATTCGTACGCGGCGCGCAACGCGTCGACGTCGATGAGGATCTCGGGCGGCGCCGGCTTCCCGGCGAGCGGCGACAACGGCATGGCCTCCTCCGGATAGTGGTGTCAGACACCCGTGGTGTCAGACACCAAGACACTAGGCGCTCTTGCGGGCGCGCTCGTCCTTCAAGAGCTCGCCGAGCTTGCGCGCATCGGCGTAGAAGATCCGGATGCCGTCGGCGAGCTTGTCCGTGGCCATCGCGTCCTCGTTGTGCATCCAGCGAAACGTCTTCTCGTCGAGCTCGAGCTTGGGCTCGTCCGACGCCTTCGCCGCCTGCACGGTGAGGCGCGGCGTGACCTCGCCGTCGGCCGCCGCGAGCTTCTCGAGCAGGTCGGGGCTGATCGTGAGCAGCTCGCAGCCCGCGAGGTCCACGATCTGCTCGATCTTGCGAAAGCTCGCGCCCATTACCTGCGTGCGGTAGCCGTACTTCTTGAAGTAGTTGTAGATGCGCGTGACCGACGCCACGCCGGGATCCTCGTTGGCGGGAATGTCGGCGCCGCCGCGCTGCGCCTTGTACCAATCGTAGATGCGGCCCACGAACGGCGATACGAGCGTGACTCCGGCATCGGCGCACGCCACGGCCTGCGCGAAGCTGAAGAGCAGCGTGAGATTGCAGTGGATGCCCTCGCGCTCGAGCCGCTCGGCGGCGCGGATGCCTTCCCAGGTGCTCGCAACTTTGATGAGGACGCGCTCCGGGCCGATGCCGGCCTTCGCGTAGAGCGCAATGTACTTGCGCGCCTTGGCGATCGTGGCGTCCTCGTCGAATGACAGGCTCGCGTCGACCTCGGTCGACACGCGGCCCGGTATGAGCTCGAGAATCTTGCAGCCGAAGCTCACCAGCAGCGTGTCGATGAACGCCGCGCGGGCGTCGCCGTCGGTCGCGCGCCGCGCGGCGGCGAGCGCGTCGTCGACCATGTGCTTGTACGCCGGCTTCTGCGCCGCCTTGAGCAGCAGCGAGGGATTGGTGGTCGCGTCTTGCGGCTTGTACTTCGCGATCGCGTCGATGTCGGCGGTGTCGATCACGATGGTCGTAAATCGCCGCAGCGATTCGAGTAGTGACATGTCTCTTCTCCTCGGGTGGGTGTCCGACACCCCAGGCTCTATGGTGCCAGGCCGGCGCCGGCGGAGCACGCCGCGGTCGGGCAACGCTCACCGCTCGGCGCCGGTAACAGCTCCGTCGTGTAGCCCATCAGCCGGTAGAAGAGCAGGCCAACCCATTCGTGGGCGGCCTCGTCGAGATCCTGGAGATTGTCGGTGAGCCCGAAGTGCAGAGCCGCCGGCCCGCGGCTGAAATCCGTGGGGTAAGGAATCACGTCCCAGCCGGCCGCGCGGAAGCACGCAACGGCGCGCGGCATGTGCACGGCCGAGGTCACGAGCAACCACCGCTCATCCGGACGAGGCGCCACCAGCTCGCGCACCGACGCGGGGCTGTTACACGTGCTGCGCGAACGGTTCTCGAACACGATGCGGGCCGGGTCGAGCCCCGCGCCGAGTAGAACGGAGCGCGCCACCGCGGACTGGCTATGTGGCTCGGCATCGCCGCTGTGCACGAGCCGCGCGCCCGGAAAACGCCCGGCGAGCATCAGAAACGTGGTGAGCCGGTCTCCGTGTGCATCGAGCTGCGGCTCGGCGTAAACGTCGCTCAACCTGCCATTCTCGGCCCCCGCCAGCATCACGATGCCGTCGACGCGGTCGAGCTCCTTTGGAAACCCGAACCGCTGCTCGAGCGGCGTCATCAGAGCCCACGCGACCGGCAGGAGCCCGAGCACGACGACGAGCAGCACGCACGCGCCGCGGCACCACTTGCCGATGCGCAGCGGCCAGAGAACGACGCCGACGACGGCGCTGTAGAGAATGAGATGACTCGGCTCGATCAGGTTCCAGATGAAATACCGGTCCATCGACGCTCGTCCGCGGAAGATGGCCGATGATACGCGCCGGAGAGCCGCGCGTTCGCCGCCGCGCGCGTCATTTCGCTTCGTCGCGCGTCACGAGCGGCGCGCCGTCCGGCACGATCATCACCGCGATCGCGCGCGCCGGCTCGGTCGCGCTCGCGTTCTCCGAGATGATGTGATGCGCCCCCACGGCTTCGAAGAAGCTGCCGCCGGCCTTGACGACTTGCGCCGGCTGACCTTCGACGCCCAACCGCACCGCCCCATCGGTGACGTACACATACACCGAGCCGGGATGCCGATGTCCGGGCGGGTGCTGCTCCGGCGTGGACGGCGCCTTCGCGTTCGGGGCGAACTCGAGCTCGACCACGACGAGGTTCTTGCCGGGGGCGTCCGCGAGCGGGGCGGAGAACAGCGTCGGCGGAGCGCCCGCCGGCGCGGGCGGCTGAGCCAGGGCTGCCGCGACGGGCGCCAACGACAACGTTGCAGCGCACGCGAGGAGGCTGCGCCGCGGCCAACGCTTCGATCGAAGGCGGGTCAGGGTATCGAGGTTGCGCATGTGGCTGTCTCCTTGTTCGAAAGCCCTACCGTAGGCCATCCCATCGGCTCAGGCGAGATAGCGGTCGATCAGGTCCGGCGGCACCGTGGTCGCCGGCACGGATACGCGGACGCCGCGGCGACGGCGCTGGCGCTCGACGCCACGGCGATTCCGCGGATGCGGCTCGAACCACGTCCGCACGTCGGCATCGAGGCCGGCGCCGTGCATGTAGTTGTAGAGCGCCTTGCGGAGCCCCTTGCCGAGAAAATCGTGGTCCGTGCCCACCGGATCGTGGAACTCGACGTCGTTGTGCGCAAACGAGATCTCGGCGGGCGGGCGGAGCGTGATGCCGTAGCGCTCCGGGTGAAGGCCGATCGGCGAGTGCGCCGTGGCGGCGAAGCGGTGCCAGTAGGCCGAGTGGATGCAGCCGGCCGCGAACAGCTGCCGCACGCGCTCGAGCGCGTCCACGGTGTCTTGCACGGTCTCCGTCGGGAAGCCGTACATCAGGTACGCGTGCACCATGATGCCGGCGTCGGTGAATGCGCGCGTCACGCGCGCAACCTGCTCGACGGTGACTCCTTTCTTCATGAGCGCGAGCAGCCGGTCCGAGGCCACCTCGAGCCCGCCGCTCACCGCCACGCAACCGGATTTCGCGAGGAGCGTGCAGAGCTCGGGCGTGAAGGTCTTCTCGAACCGGATGTTGCCCCACCAGGTAATGTCGAGCTTGTCGGCGACGAGCCGCTTCGCGAGCGCGCGCATCGCCGCGGGCGGCGCCGCCTCGTCCACCATGTGGAAGCCGGTCTCGCCCGTCTCCGCGATCAGCGCGCGGATGCGCTGCATCACGAGATCGGTGCTCGCGCGATCGTAGCGGCCGATGTAGTCGAGCGACACGTCGCAGAACGTGCACTTCTTCCAGTAGCAGCCGTGCGCGAGCGTGATCTTGTTCCAGCGGCCGTCGGACCAGAGGCGATGCATCGGGTTCAGCATCTCGAGCAGCGACACGTAGCGGCTGAGCGGGAGTCCGTCGTAGGTAGGGATGCCGGCGTCGCGCTGCGGCACGTCGTGCGAGGCGGCGTCGGTTTCGAGCGCGACCGCGCCGTTCCTGCGCACGTAGGTGCGCACCAGCGGCGTCGGCTTGCCCGCGAGACGCGCGAGCAGGTTCAGCATCGGCCGCTCGCCGTCGTCGAGCGTGACGTAGTGGAAGTAGTCGAATACGCGAGGCTCGCGCAAGCGCCGAAGCTCCGTGTTCACCCAGCCGCCGCCGAGAACGAGCGTCGCGTTCGGCGCGGCCGCGCGAATCGTCCGCGCCATCCTGAACGCGCCGTAGACGTTGCCCGGGAAAGGCACGCTCACCCCGACGATGTCGGGACGGTGCTCCGTGACGAGCTCGCGGGTGAGCTCGTCGAGCGTTGCGTCCACGAGCGTGGGCTCGCGGCTCTCGAGCGCGTCGCGCAGCGGAGCGAACGACGGAGCGCTCGCGGCGAGCCTCTCGCCGTAGCGAGCGAGCTCGAAGCGCGGGTCGATTCCGTCGCGCCAAGCGTCGGCGAGATCGTCGACGTAAAGACTCGCGAGGTAGCGCGCCTGCTCCGTGGTGCCGAGCGTGCCGAATGCGTGCAGCAGCTGCTCGTCGAGCGCGGGCGCGGCCGGTTCGAGGTGCGCAAAGCGCGGCCCTTCCGGCAGGAACGCGCGGCTCACGATTCGCAGCGCGAGGCTCGGATCGCGGCGCTGGAGGAAACGAATCGCGGCGTCGACCGTATCGACGTAACGCTCGGCGTGCGCGAGGAAGTGCGCGATCGACGGCGGCATCGGCGTGCCGCGCGCGCCCTCGCGAGCGCGGCCCTGCAGCTCGGCGGCGAGCCGCTCGACGAGCGGAGCGGAGAAGAGCCGCAGGAACAGTCCGAGCGACGCGTCGGCCTGCGCGACCGTGAGGCCAAGCTCGGCCGCGTGCAGGCGCAGGAAGCCGGTGAGGTACGCCGTCGCGGGATACGGCGTATTGATCTGAGTCATCGGCGGTGTGACGAGCAGGACGCGCATGGCGCTCAATAGAGCGAAGTCCCCGTGCCGTTGCACGTGCCGCAGCGCGCCTCGCCGGTACCGCCGCACGACCAGCACGACTGCCACTGCGTGCTGCCGGCCGGCCCGGTCCACTCGCCGCGGCGTCCGCGGCACTGCGGACAGGAGACGTTGCCGCGGCCGGAGCACGAGTTACAAGTCGACTTCGCCGGCTGGGCCGCGGGGCCATGGCTCGTCGAGCCGGCGGCGGCCACGGGACCGGTTGGCGTGCCACGGCCCTGGTTGCGCCGCGCTCGGGCGAGCAACGGCACGATCAGTGCCGCGAGCAGCGCCACCAGCGCAAGTTGGATCGCGATGCCGCGCAGCGGCGAAGGCGCTGCGGGCCGTTCGGGCGTGGCGAGCGGTTTATCGATCGCGCGTGCGGGTCGTGCCGGAGTCTCTACCGGCTTGCCGTCGGGCGAAACGCAGTGCTGCGCCGCAAGAAACGCGGCCGCGCCCGCTGGAGACATCCGCAGATACGGCTGGAGCGCCCCCGGCCGGCCGAGCTCGAGGTCGCAGATCGAGCCGGCACAGCTCGCGAGCCGCACCTCGTTGCCGTCGTCGCAGCGATACGCCACGCCCACGGCCGGCGACTGCGCGAGCGCGCCGAACGTCCACGCCGCACACACGACGGCCGCCGCCGCTCGCGCACGCGTCTCCAATGGGCTTGCCGAAACCATCGGCGCCATCGTACTTCACCGTCCCCGCCCGCTCACCCGCCGCGGGACTCGGCGTATGATCCCAACGCCGATCAACGAGGGGTACGCATCGTGAAAGCAACCATCGCCGCGCTAGCGCTGTGCGTTTGCGGAGCTCTGGCGGGCGCCGCCGAAGACTCGAAGGTCACGTTTCTCGCGCACGAGCAGGTTGCGAAGGGCGGCAACTTGGTGACGGCGCCCAACCTGTCGATCCTCATGGCGCATCGCTCCGAGCCCGGCATGGTCGAGGTCCACGACAAGGAGACCGACACCATCTACGTGCTCGACGGCTCCGCCACGATCGTCACCGGCGGCACCATGGTCGGCGGCAGCGTCACCGCGCCGGGCCAACAGCGCGGCACCGAAATCAGGGGCGGCCAGGCACAGAAGCTCGCCAAGGGCGACGTCATGGTGATCCCGGCCGGCGTGCCGCACTGGTTCAAAGAAGTCACGGGCTCGATCGACTACTACGTGGTGAAAGTCATCGCGCCGTAAGCGGTGCGATGAAGCTCTTCGCTCCCGCGACTGAGCGGCGCTGCCTCAGCGGCTCCGTGCTACGCTCGCGTGGGTGCCTTCCGCCTCATCTTTCGGCTCCGTGCTGAACGCCATCGGCGGCACTCCGCTCGTGCGTCTACCGCGCATGGCCGCGGGCGGCGCGGACGTGGTGGTGAAGCTCGAATCCGCGAATCCCACCGGCTCGTACAAGGATCGGATGGCGCTCGCGATGATCGAGGGCGCCGAGGCGCGCGGCGCCCTCGAGCCGGGCATGCGGGTGGTCGAATACACGGGCGGCAGCACGGGCTCGTCGCTCGCCATGGTGTGCGCGGCGAAGGGCTATCGGTTCGTGGCGCTGTCGTCGGATGCGTTCGCGCGCGAGAAGCTCACCACGATGGAGGCCTTCGGCGCCGAGGTCCGCATCGTGCCGAGCGACGGCGGCAAGGTCACGCCCGCGCTGTTCGAGCGCTTCCGAAAGGAGATCGCCGTGCTCGCCGCCGAGCCGCGCACGTTCTGGACGGACCAGTTCCACAACGAGGACGCGCTCGACGGCTACGAAGCGATCGGGCGCGAGCTTCTCGAGCAGACGGGCGGACGCATCGACGCGTTCTGCGGCGCCGCGGGCACGGGTGGCATGTTGCGCGGGGTGTGGCGCGCGCTGCGGGCCGCCGGCAACGCCGCGCAAGTCGTCGCGCTCGAGCCTGCGTCGTCGCCGGCGCTCACCGAAGGACACGCGGGCGCGCACCGCGTGGAGGGCATCGGCACGGGCAGCATTCCGCCGCACCTGATGGACCGGCCGTTCGATGAGGCGCGCGCGATCGACGAAGCCCTCGCCCGTGCAACCGCGCGCGAGCTCGCTCGCGTCGAAGGGCTGCTCGTCGGAACATCGAGCGGTATGAACGTGGCGGCCGCGCTCGAGCTGGCCCGCGAGCTCGGGCCGGGCAAAACGGTCGCCACCGTGATCGTGGACACGGGGCTCAAGTATCTCGCTGGCGACTTGTTCGACGAGACTTGACCGGCGCCGGCCGGGCGCTACGAGCCGGCGTTCCAGTCCGCCGGCACCGCGAGATATACGCGCGACAGCTCGCGCACCGACGCGCAACCGAGCAACTTCATCGTGCGCAGCAAGTCGGCGCGGAAGATCTCGAGCGCGCGCAGCGCGCCGGCCTTGCCGCCGGCCGCGAGCCCATAGCTGTAGCCGCGGCCGAGCAGCACCGCCCGCGCGCCGAGCGCGAGCGCCTTGACGATGTCGCTGCCGCGCCGGATGCCGCCGTCGAACAGCACCTCCACGCGGTCGCCAACGGCCGCCACCACCTCGGGCAGCACGCGCAAGGTCGGCGCCACGCCGTCGATCTGCCGGCCGCCGTGATTCGAGACGATCACCGCCTTCGCACCCTCGTCGATCGAGCGTCGCGCGTCGTCGGCCGTGTGCACGCCTTTCACGACGATGGGGCCGTCCCAGGCCTCGCGAATCCATTTGAGGTCGGCCCAGCAGACGGCCGCCGCCTCGAGCGCCGCGCCCACCTCGGCGTACTTCATCGGCCCCTCGGGCAGCATCACGTTGGGGAACGACATGAGCCCGCCGTCGGCGAAGTAGCCGTAGAGCCACCGCGGACGCGAGAGGATCTGCGGCAGGAACGGCAACATCGTGAACGGGTTGCCGGACAGGAGCTGGCGGGTGCCGTTGCGCACGTCGCGCTCGCGCATCCCGGCCACCGGCGTGTCGATCGTGACCACGATCGCCGAATAACCCGCGGCCTTGGCGCGCGCGATGCCGCGCAGCGCCACGTCGCGTCCACCGCAGAGATAGAGCTGGAACCAGCAGGGGCCGTTGGTGGCGGCCTTCACTTCCTCGAGCGGCGTGCCGGACAAGGTCGACAGAATGTAGGCGGTGCCCGCCTCGCCGGCCGCGGCCGACGCACACGCTTCCGCGCGCGGCCAGAACATGCGGCTGCTGCCGATCGGCGCGAGGAGGTACGGCGCCGCGAGCTCGTGCCCGAGCACCGTGGTGCGCAAGTCCACCGACGGCACGAGCACCGCCGAGCGCGGCCGCAGCGCCACGTCGGAGAAGATGCGCACGTTTTCGCGCAGCGTGTGCTCGGTCTCGGCGCCGCCGTCGAGATAGTCGAACACCATGCGCGGCAGACGGCGGCGCGCGAGCTCGCGCAAGTCGGCGATGTTCACGACGCCGGGTCCGGAAAGGTTCATCGCAACGCGTCCTCCGTGATGGTCCGTCGATTGGAACCCGCCGCGGATGATACCCGGCCGTCGTGCCGGTAGCGAAAACGCCCCGGCAGCGCCTCCACCCGTGAAGGCCGCTTTACGTCCCACGCGTCCGCTCCTATACTGAACCACATGGCTCAGTATACAGGTGCCCAGCTCGATGCCTCGTTCGCCGCGCTCTCCGACGCCACCCGCCGCGGCGTTCTCGAGCAGCTCGGCCGTGCGGAGGCTTCCATCACCGATCTCGCCGATAAATTCGACTTCACCCTCACCGGCATGAAGAAGCACGTGAGCGTGCTGGAGCAGGCCGGACTCGTGACCACGGAGAAGGTGGGCCGCGTGCGCACCTGCAAGATCGGCCCGCGCCGTCTCGAGGAGGAAGCCGCGTGGATCGAGCGCTACCGCACACTCTGGACCGCACGCTTCGACGAGCTGGACAAGGTCGTGGCACAACTGAAACGCAAGGAGAAGGCCGATGCGCGCAAGAAGAGAAGATGAGCCTCGGTCCATGAAGAACCGCACGACCGTTGAACGGAAGTCCGAGCGTGAGCTCGTCGTCACGCGCACTTTCGACGCTCCGGCGCGCATCGTGTTCGAGGCGTGGGCCAAGCCCGAGCTGTTCAGGCAGTGGTGGGTGCCGAAGTCGCTCGGCATGTGGCTTGTTTCGTGCGAGGCGGATGTGCGCGCCGGCGGCAGATACCGTCTCGTGTTCGGCGGCGGCATGGAGTTCTTCGGCAAGTACCTCGAGGTGGTGCCGCACTCGCGCCTCGTCTGGACCAACGAGGAGAGCGGTGAGGCCGGTTCCGTCACCACGGTGACCTTCGAAGAACAGGACGGCAGGACGTTGCTCGTGGTGCACGAGCTCTATCCCTCGAAGGAAGCCCTCGACGCCGCCGGCGGCGCGGCGGACGCGATGGGCGAGCAGTTCGAGCAACTGGACGAGCTGCTCGCCGGGCTGCGGGACGAATAGCCGTTCCGGGATCGGCGGGCGTGGCGGCCGTCGAACGCCGCGCAGACGCGTTAGACTGCGCGCCAAGAGCTCGCCGACCATGAAACCAGCCCACCACCGTCGACCTTCCCCGCGAGCCGGAGCCGCCCGATGAAGGTGCTGCGCGAGGCGCTCGCCGCCGCCGGAGCGCGGCCGCGGCACGAGACGCTCGCGTTGCGCGCGTGGTGCCGCGGCCTACCGCTCGACGCGTTCGCGAAGCGCGAAGACGCCGCGTTTCCGAAGCGCCTTCGGGACGAGCTGCCCGCGCTGCAACGCCTGTTCGACTCGCTCGTCACCGTGTGCGCGGAGCACGCGGGCGCCGACGGGTCCGCGCGCCTGCTGCTCGCGCTCGGCGACGGCCAGACGATCGAGAGCGTCCATCTGCCCGGCGACGGCGTCTGCGTGTCGACGCAAGTGGGCTGCGCCGTCGGCTGTACGTTCTGCATGACCGGGCGCGACGGCCTGCGCCGGCAGCTCGGTAGCGCCGAGATCGTGGCGCAGGTGGCGCTCGCGCGCGCCCGCCGAGCCACGCGCCGCGTGGTGCTCATGGGCATGGGCGAGCCCGCGCACAACCTCGACAACGTGCTCGAAGCGCTCGACCTGCTCGGCAGCGAGGGCGACTTGAACACCAAGAACCTCGTGCTCTCGACCGTCGGCGACCGGCGGGTCTTCGAGCGCCTGCCGCACGAGCGCATCAAGCCGGCGCTCGCGCTGTCGCTGCATACCACCAAGCCCGAGCTGCGCGCGGAGCTCCTGCCGCGAGCGCCGCGGATCGAGCCTGCCGAGCTCGTGGAGCTCGCCGACGAGTACTCGCGCGCCACGAAATACCCGACGCAGTACCAATGGACGCTGCTCGAAGGCGTGAACGACGGCGACGACGAGCTCGAAGGCATCGCGCGCTTGCTCGCCGGCAAGTACGCCGTCATGAACTTCATCCCGTACAACACCGTGGAAGGCGCGGCGTATCGGCGGCCGTCGTGGCGGCGTGCCGCCGAGATGACGCGCTATCTGTACCATCGCGGGGTGCTCGCGAAGGTGCGCCGCTCCGCCGGTCAGGATGTCGAGGCCGGCTGCGGGCAGCTCCGCCGGCGGCACGCGGCTGCCCCGGCGGCCGCCGCGGCGAGCGCGCGCGAGGCATGACGGCCGGCGCGCTCGAGGAGTTCGTCTCCCGCCACGAGCGCCTGTTCGTGCTCACCGGCGCCGGCGTGAGCACCGGCTCGGGCATCCCCGACTATCGCGACGCCGACGGCGAGTGGAAGCGCTCGCCGCCCATCACGTTTCAAGCCTTCCTCGCGACCGAGCAGGCGCGCAAACGCTACTGGGCACGGAGCCTCGTTGGCTGGCGGCGAATGACCGGTGCACAGCCCAACGACGCGCATCGCTCGCTCGCAGCCCTCGAGCGGCTGAACCGAATCGAGCAGCTCGTGACGCAGAACGTGGACGGCCTCCACCAAGCCGCCGGCAGCCGCAACGTGATCGACCTGCACGGCCGAGTCGACGTCGTGCGCTGCCTCGATTGCGGCCGGCGCTCGCCGCGGGCACGGTTCCAGGCGAAGCTGCTCGCGCGCAATCCCGCGTTCGCCGAGCTCGACGCCGCCGGCGCGCCGGACGGCGATGCCGATCTCGATACCGTCGCGTTCGAAGCGTTCGACGTGCCCGCCTGCGAGTGGTGCGGCGGCCTGCTCAAGCCCGACGTGGTGTTCTTCGGCGAGAGCGTGCCGCGCGAGCGCGTGCAAGCGTCGTTCGCGGCGCTCGAGCGCGCCGACGCCATGCTGATCGTGGGCTCGTCGCTGATGGTGTATTCCGGCTTCCGCTTTGCGGCCGCGATGGCCTCGGCCCGCAAACCCATCGCCGCCGTGAACCTGGGCAAGACACGCGCCGACGAGCTGCTCGCGCTCAAGGTCGACGAGCCCTGCGCCGACGCGCTCGAGTTCCTGCTGACGTGGCGGCAGCCGCTTGCGAAGCTTCCGCAGCTCGGCTCACCGGCGATATCCTAGCGGCCAGTCTTACAGGGGGATGTGCATGGCGACTTTGACGCGCCGCGAGGCGTTGCAGTGGGTGGGTGGCGTCGCGGCCGCCGCAATGCTTCCGTCGAGAGGTTCCGCGCAAGCGGCTGCGTTCCCGAAAGGCGCCGTGATCCGCACGCTGTTCAAGGACTACGCGCCGGATGAGCTCGCGAGCGGCGCCACCCTGTTCCACGAGCATCTTTCGCTCGGCCCCGACTTCAGCGAGCGCTTTCGCGCCGCGGCCCAGGCGGTACTCACCGCGCAGGGCGCGCCGCCGACGCAACGGCCGGCCGCCCCGCCGCCGCCGCCCGCCAACGACCCGATGCGCGACGTGAGCCTCATGACCGAGGAGCTCCGGAGCGCGCAGCGCGACGGCGTGGTGTGCATCGTCGACGCGGGCCTCGAGGGCGCCGGCACGGATCTCGCCTTCATCCGCGAAGCGGCGATGAGGTCGGGACTGCCGGTGGTGAAAGGCGCCGGCTTCTACGTGGAGCCGTTCTATCCGAAGGAAGTACCGGGCATGAGCGAGGAGCAGCTCGTGCGCGCGCTCGTGCGGCAGGCCGATACCTATCCCGCGGGAGTGTTCGGCGAGATCGGCTCGTGGGACGAAATCACCGCCGTCGAGCGCAAGGTGTTCCGCGCCGTGGGCAAGGCGCACGCGGCTACCAATCTGTCGATCTTCACCCACACCGGCATTCCCGGTAAGTCGGCGCTCGAGCAGCTCGACATTCTCGAGGACGCGGGCGTGGATCCGAAGCGCGTCTGCATCGGCCACTTGGGCAACCTGAACGACCCGAACGTCTACGTGCACAAGACGATCTGCCGGCGCGGCGCGTTCGTCGGCTTCGACCGCCAGGGAGGCAACGGCGACGCCAACGTGGTGCCGCTGATCCGCGCGCTGCTCGACGCCGGCTTCGCCGACCACCTGCTGATCTCGGGGGATGCGTCGCGCGGTTACGCGCGGCCGGTCACCAACACGTTGCCGAGGCTCAAGGAAGCGGGCGTCGACGACGCGACGCTCACGCGGATCATCCGGGACAACTCGCGGCGATTCCTCGCATTCGTGCCGAAGCGGCCGCGCAAGGCCTGACGGCCGGTTCGCGCCGCAGTGCGCGGCGCGAAAGTTTCCGCGGAAAATTTTGCACGTTCTTGGTGCAGGCATCCCCTCCATGGAGGGGACCGCTGCTTCCCAGCCGTGGGACCGCGCGTTCGATTGCGGAACGAGCACCGTCCGTCAGCACCCGCCGCGGCGAGGGGCCGTGTCGGCCAATCAACGCCTTAGGCTCTCCTACGGCGTGGCACACCTCGTGCAAATCGACGCGGAGCGTCGCGCCTCGCGTGACGCTCGTCGTGCACCGGTAAGACAGGGACTCGCATGCTGAAGCAAATCGCTCTCCGCCTTCGCAGCGCCATTCGGCTTCTCTGGCGCGAGCCCGGCTTCGCGGCTCAGGCCATCGGGATCCTCGCGCTCGGCATCGGCGCCACCACCGCCGTGTTCAGCCTGATCCAGGGCGCGCTGCTCGCGCCGCCGCCGTACGCGAATCCCGACGAGCTCGCGCTGATCTCGACGCGCGGCGACGTGCGCGGCCCGCGCGACACGTGGTCGGACGCGCAACTGGAGGAGTGGCGCGGCTCCGTGAAGTCTTTCGCTTCGTTGGCGGCCTACCGCTGGACGTTCAACTTCCTCGTGCTGCAGGACGGCAGCGAGTCGGAGGAAGGCATGCTCGTGTCGCCGGAGTACTTCGCGGTAATCGGCGTCGAGCCGTTGCTCGGGCGCGCGTTCAACGACTCCGACGCCGCGGGCACCGACAATCCCGCGATCATCCTGGGCTACGACCTCTGGCAACGGCAGTTCAGGGGTGACGCCGGCATCGTCGGCCAGACCGTGCGTCTCAGCCGCAGCCCGCCGCGCACCGTCGTCGGCGTGATGCCGGCCGGCATTCGCTTCTTGCCGTCGCCGAGCGTCGCGGCCGAGCCGAACTACGACGTCGACGCCAAAGTGGATTTCTGGCTGCCGATCTCGAACAACGTGCCCGAGGCACAGCGCACGGAACGGAGCTGGAACGTGGTCGCGCGCCTCGCGAGCGGAGCGACGGCGAATGACGCGCAGGCCGAGCTTGCGGTGGTCACCGCCCGCCAAGCCGAGACGACGCCGGCGTTCGCGGGTGTGACCGCGCAGGTGAACGGCCTTACCGGCGTGTTGAACGTCGCCGGCGAGCGCATCTTGCTGCCGCTGCTCGCGGCGGCGGCGCTCGTGCTGCTGATCTCCTGCAGCAACGCCGCGGCTCTGCTGCTCGTTCGGGGAGTGCAACGCCGGCATGAGTACGGCGTGCGCGGCGCGATCGGCGCCGGGCGTGTGGCGCTGTTCCGCCACGTGATCGCCGAGAGCCTGTCGCTCGCCCTCGTGGGCGGCGCGCTCGGCGTGGCTCTGGCGATGGTCACCGTGGCGCTGTTCAAGTCGCTCGCGGGCGGCGCGATCCCGCGGCTCGACGCGGTGTCGATCGGCTGGCCGGTGATCGCGTTCGCGCTCGGCGCGGCGCTGCTCGCGTGCGTGCTCGCGGGAATTTTTCCCGCATGGCTCGCGTCGAAGCTCGACCCGATGCAGGCGCTGCGCGACACCGCCAAGAGCACCGCGAGCGTCTCGCAGCGGCAAGTGCTCGGCGGCGTGCTCGTGTTCCAGATGGCGCTCACGATGGCGCTGCTCGTCGGCGCGGGCTTGCTCGCCCGCACGATGTACAACTTGGGCACGGTGCAGTCGGGTTTCGACGCGAGCAAGGTCGTGACGATGACCGTGACCTCGGTCGAGGGCGACTGGTTCGATTTTCACGAGCGCGCGCTCGAGCGCGTCGCGGCGATTCCCGGCGTCGACAAAGCGGCGTTCGCCTGGGGCGTTCCGCTCACCGGCAATTCGTGGGGCAGCCAATTCGAGATCGAGGGCTACACGCCGCCGAGCACCACGGGCGATCGTCGTGTGCCGCTCGATCTGCGCGCGGTGACGCCGGGGTACTTCTCGCTGCTCGGCCAACGGATCGAAGAAGGCCGCGACCTGCAATCGACGGACCGCTTGCCGCCGCCCGACCCCGCGAACCCGAACGCTCGACCGGACCTGAGCAAAGTCGCGCTCGTTGCCGTGGTGAACCGCGCGTTCGTCGACGAATACTTCGGCGGCGGCAGCGCGATCGGCAAGGAGCTGCGCGCGCAGCAGGGCCCGGGCGCCGCCCCGGTGAAGGTAGTCGGCGTCGTCAGCAACACCCGCGTAGACGACTTGGCGCGCGCGCCCGAGCCGCAGATCTACATGTCGCTGCTGCAGAACCCGGCGTTCTCGAAGCACCTCGTGGTGCGCACGAACGCGGCGCCGGCCGCGATCGTCGGCGCGGTGCAGCGCGAGCTCAAGTCGATCAATCCCACCGTGGCGGTGGAGAACATCGAGACGCTCGAGGACATCCGCGCCGATTCGCTCGGGTCGCGCACGTTCGCGATGCAGCTCCTGATCGGTTTCGCGGCGGTGGCCGTGCTGCTGACCCTCGCGGGCGTCTATGGGGTGCTATCGCTCACCGTCGCGGCGCGCCGTCGCGAGCTCGCGATTCGCTCCGCAGTCGGCGCCGACGCCGGCCGGATCGTCGGCATCGTGCTGCGCGGCGGGCTCGCGCTGATCGGGGCAGGCATCGCGGCCGGTATCGCGGTCTCGTTCGCCTTGTCGCGCGTGCTGCAAGCGATGCTGTTCGAGGTGGGGCCGGCGGATCCCGTCACGCTCGGCGCGGCGGCGCTCGCGTTCACCGTCGTGGCGCTGGTCGCGTGCGTACTGCCGGCGCTGCGGGCTGCGCGCGTGGATCCCGCCGAGGCTCTGAAGGCCGAATAGGGCGCCTCAGTCGCCGCTCTGCGCGAGGTACAGCGCCGACGCCAGCACGAGATATTCCTGCAGAAGGGCCTGCCACTCGTTCGGATCGCGGGCGGGCAGGCCCTGCAGCCTCGAGTGCAGCGTGTTGAGATTGCTCTTTATCAGGCCGATCTCGCTCTTGACGGCGAAGGACGCGGACGCGGGGCCCGCTGTGCTGGACGACATCATCCCTTTCATCGTGCCCGCCTCGTCGCCCCGTGACGTGGACAACGAGCTCCCCTTCACGGCCACGCTCTTCTGCGTCTTGATGGACGCCTGTTTCTTTTGGGCGGTGGCCGCGATGTTGGGGTAGGGAATGGGCACGCCGGGCCCGGAGCCGGGCGGCGGACTCGGCATGTGGCACACGTCGGGAAACGCCATCGAGATCCCGCTGTCGGCTTTGGCTACCACGCCGCGGCTGTTCGCGAACACGGTTGGCATTGCTGGGTCTCCGTTGCAATACGGACGGTCGAGACATTACTCCGATACGGGGTCTTTGCGATAGCGATACGATCGCGAGCAGCCCGTGGTCAGCGCAACGGCGGCAGACTGGCCTGCCCCGGCGCCGGGTGCTCGTCCACCGCGATCGCGTAGAACCCGCTCACGGCGTAGGTGCTCATCACGGCCACGAGGTCCATCGCGCCGTGATCGCCGAACAGCTGCTTCGCCTTCGCGAACGTGGCCGAGCTCATCTTCTTGTCGCGCAGGAGCTCGCGGCCGAAGCGGATCACGGCGGCGTCGGCCTCGCCGAGCCCGGTGAGCGCGCCGTTCGTGCGGACGGCGTCGATGACCTTCTGGTCCACGCCAGCCTTCACGGCGGCGGGCTCGTGGCCGTTCCACTCGAAGTTGTAGTTGGTCTCTCGGCACGCGACCAGGATCGCGAGCTCGCGCACGTGTGCGTCGAGCGTGCCCTTGCCGACGGCGCCGTCGTGCAGGTCGAGAAGCGCCGTGGCAACCGGCACGTTGTACGCGGCGAACGCGAGCGGTCCGCTCAGCGTGTCGGTAGGCGCGTTGCTGTTGCGCACGAAGATGTCGAACAAACGCTTCGCGCCTTCGCCCGCGTCCTTGCGCTGGACGTACGGCAGCCGCGCGCGCGACTGCGCGTCGAGATCCGACGGCGCCTGCGCACCGGCGACGGCGGCGACGAGAAGGCTCGTGACGGCGGAGACGCGAACTAGGGTATGAAGGCTCATCGGTTTCTCCTTGTGATTGTTCGATCCAGCATGCGCCTGGCACTGCATGGGTTCGTGGCTGAGCGTCTCTTCAGCGTATCCGCGCAATGCCGGGAAAGCCATCGAATCCTGAGTCGAAGCTCAAGATCTTGTCGATGCTGTGTTCTTCCATTACGGCGATGTGCAGCGCGTCGCGCGCGGAAAGCCGCCGGTTCCCCATTACGATGTCCTTGGCGCGCTCGACCGCTGCGTGGTCCACCGGCAGCACCTCGTCGACGAGCTTGGTGAGAACGTCGAAAGCGGGCTGAATCGCGTCGCGGCGATCGATGGCGACGTAGCGGTGGAGTATCTCTTGGTAAACCTCGGCGTCGGTGACCAGCCGCTCGCGGTCGCTCACCAGTCGCTCGAGCAGCCTTTGTGCGTCTGCCTTGTGCGGATGAGCCGCGCCGATGAGGTACATCGGCACGTTCGAATCGAGCAGGATCACCGCTCGGTGCCGAGATAGCCGCGCTCGATCTGCCCGAGCATCTCGTCGACGTCCGCCGTGGGGTACTCCTGACGAGCGGCCTCCCGAATGACGTCGAGCTTCTTGCCAGCATCTCCAAGCGGCTCATAGCGACGTGCGGCGGCCAACGCCTGGCGCACCCATTCTGCGATCGTCATATGTTTTGCCCGCGCGATCCGTTGAACCTCACGATATTCAGAATCCTGCAGGATCACTTGGAGTCTTTTAGCCACTGCCTGAGTCTATTTGACTCATGTCGATGGGTCAAAGCGAAGTGGGATGCCTCGCCGCTCAGGCCTCAGGTGGCGGGGCTAGAACGATCCCTTGGTCTCGATGACGAGCTGCGTCTTGTCGATCGACGGGTCGCCGTTCAGCGGGAAGGCGAGGTCGATGTGCAGCACCGACCGACCGCTCGAGCGCGGCGACGTGAGCCTGAGCCCCACGCCGAAGTCGCTGAGCGTGCCGAGGCTCGGCTGCGCGCGGGGGTCCGATCCCCACACGCGTCCCGTGTCGAAGAACGCGGCCCAACCCACGCGGAACAGCCGCCACGGGTACCAGTCGGTGTAGAACCGCTCCTCCACCGACATCGAAGCGCGGCCGGTGCCCGCCTGATAGCGCAGCGGATAGCCGCGCAGGCCGTTGTCGCCGCCGAGCAGCACCTGATTCTCGGCGTCGAGGTTGTCGCCGGCGAGCGTCTGCAAGCTCACCGAGAACAGGCGGTTCTCCACGTTGCGGTGGAAGTAACGCGCGCCGACGTAGGCGGTGGAGTTGTGCAAGCCGTCGCTCTCGTCGCGCGTGGAGCCGCCCGCGGTGAGCAACAGCAGCCGGCCAGGTCCGCCGGGCTCCCAGCCCATCGACGTGTCGGCGCGGAACACGGTCGCATCCCGGTCCGAGCCGAAGCCCGTCTGCGCGAGGCCCAGACGCAGCGTCAAGTTCAAGCCCAGCGACACGTCCTCGGTGCGCCCCATGTCATTGAGCTGCGACATCTCGCGGTAGTCGTCCTCGACCCATTGCACGCCGATCCACGGGAACACGAGCTTGCGGTCGTCGGGCAGCAACGTGGGTTGCGGGCGGTCGAGCGTGGGCACGAACGTGTTCTCGGTCGACGTGATGCCATAGAGCAAACGGCGCGTGCGGCGATTGGTCACGCCGTTCGACACGCCGACGGTGAAGTTCATTTCCCGGACGTCGTGCTGGAACTTGTCGACGATCTCGCCACGGTCGTACATCGAGTCGACACGCTGCTCGTTGAGGATGCTGCCCTCGATCGACCACGGCGTGTCGAGCGAATAGAACGGGCGGCCCATACCGAGCGCGTGCCGATAGCCGTCGCTCGCCGTCACGTGCCATGCGCTCAGGCTCACGCGGCTGCCCATCACGTTCGAGTCCACGTAGCCGAGCTGCGTCTCGTTGCGATCGACGTCGCTCGTGTACTTCACCGTGACGTTCTTGCCGGTGCCGAATACGTTGTTGTCGGAGAACCCCACGCCCCACTTGTTGGCGCCCCCGGCGCGGCTGAACTTGATGTCGGGTGCGAGCGTCCACGAGTCGCGCACCCGGACCTCCACCTCGACGGTGTTGGTTTGCGCGTCGTAGTTGCGCGGCTCGACCACGGCCGAGGACAGGTACGGGCGGTCGCGCAGCGTGCGCGCCGTCTCGTCGAGCAGCCGGCCTTCGAACGTGTCTCCCACGTCGAACAACAGCATGTTGTTCACGACGTTGTCGTGCGTGGGGATGTGGACCTTGTCCGCCCAGCGATAGAGGCGCTTGTTCTCCTTCGGGTCGTTCGGATCGAACACGTTGTCGACGATCACGTTCACCGCGCGAATGGTGGCGCCGCGGCTTTCGAGCTCGGCGCGCGTGGGCATCGCGGTTTCGCCGCTCGGCGGAACGTCGGCGTCTTGCGCCGGCGCCTCGCGCGCGAGCACCGCCGCGAGCAGCATCGCGCAGCATGCGGCCGAGCGAGTCACTCGGCGGCTCCCGATCCGGCGCCCCAATGCCACGCGACGTGCGTCAGCACCGCACGGTCGACGCCCGGATGGCTGACGTGCTCGGCGACGGAATAGAACAGCATCCCGCCGAGATCGATCTCGAGGCCGGAGGGCCGGTGCGTGAGCGCCAGGCCGAACGTGGCGAAAGGGTCGCCGATCTTTTGCGACGACGGCACCGTCACGTCGAAGCCTGGCCCGGACAGGCGCGGGGCGAAGTCGCCGGCCGGCAGCGGCAGCGCGAGCAACGCGCGCGGCGACCAGCTCCAGCGGTGCGCGAGCGCGCGTGTTTGTTGCCACTCCACGAACGGCGTGAAGTACGTGGCGCCGGTGCTGTGGTCGAGCGTGCCCGTGACGCCGGCGTCGGGGCCGTTCAGCAGCCGGTAGTCGAGCTCGAAGCCCGCTACGTCCACGCGCTCGAGCAGCGCGCCCACGATCAGCTGCGCCGAGCTCGGCGCCTTCGCGCGTCCTTCACGCACGGCCGCGGCCCCGATTCCGAGCTGGCGCAGCGTGCCGCGCGCGTCCGGGTATTCGGCGAGCGCGGGGAGGTGCAGCGGCATGCCGGGCACGAAGCCTGCGTCGAGGTCCGCGCGGCCGCCGGCTCCCGAGATATGCATCTCGCTGTCGAAGCCGACGAGCTCGTAACCCCAACGCGCGTTCACGCCGGTGCCCGCCGCGAACGCGATCATCGAGCCGTCGAGGTCGATGAAATCCGTGCGCGTGAGCGCGTTCGAGAGATCGAGCGACGTCTGCCACCGGCCGGGGGTCAGCCGGCCGCCGGGCCACGGCAGCGATTGGTAGTGCGCGTCCATGCCGCTTTCCGGCACGTGCTCGGACAGATAGTGAATGTCGTACGGCGAGTCGGCCGCGGCGGCGTGCGCCCACGCGATCACTACGGCGCAGCACACCGTCGCGGCTGCGAATCGCGGGAACGGGTGATCGATGCTCATGCGCCCCTCCTGGTGCGGCTCTTCTTTGCGGGCCGTGCAGTCCTCCTGTTCGCCTTTAGACGGAGCCCCGCGCGCGTTCCGGTTCAGCACGTTTCGCTCGCGCACGCGGGCGGAGAAATGCGCCGAGCCATCGAGACCGATTCGCGTGGATTTGCTGTCTAACGCCCCGTTGGGGCGCTACGGCGAGCCGGCGTGGAGCGCTCGCGGCCGCACCGATACGACGAGCGAGCGCCGCCCGCTGCGCCCTGACGACGCTCCGTGCTACCGCGCGCCCGCCGCCGGCCGGAACAGGAACGCGGCGAGCTGCGAGCCGATCGCGCTCGCCACGAACACGGCCTTGCGGTTCGACATGAGCTTGGCGAGCCAGTCGAAGGCGCCGCCGTCGATCAGCGGAATGCCGCCGCCGTCCACTCCGCGCGCGCCGATCATGAAGCGCAGGCCGTGGTAGTAGTCGTGCTCGAGCCGCTCGTGCACCACGCTCATGCCCGGCAGCGCACCGGCCACCCGGCGCGCCAGCGGCTCGCGCTCTGCTGTGGACTTGAGCGTCACGGTGCGGTCGGGAAATCGGTAGCCGCGGCTCTCGAGACGGTCGAGCGCCGCGAGGTGCGTGCGCACGTGCTCCACGAGCGCACCCACGACGAATCCCTGATCCTCGATCTCGTGGCCGGCGGTCGTCAGGCAAAACATGCGGAAGTGCGCCGCGAATCCCGGTTGGTCGGGGAACGGCTGCGCCCGCACGCAGCGATGGCTCGTGGCGAGCCTCACGGTGAGCGCCGGATGCTCGCGCAGGCGCCGCGCGCTCTCGAGCGCGAGCACGTTGGTGGGATCGGACACCACCTCGGTGCCGCGCAGGCTCGAGACGATCCGATTCTGCGCGGTCAACGCCACCGCGGAGCAGCTGCCGAGCGGCGCGAGCGGCGCCAGCTCGATCGACTCGAATGCGTGCGCCGCAGCCAAGAGCTCGCGGTCGAGCTCGACGAGCACGCGCTGGTCGACTTCCGACGGCGCGACGAAGCGATCGTTGCGCCACTGCTCGAGCACGGCGGCGGGTGTGCGCCGCGCCGCGCGCTGCTCCGCCACCCAGAGCAACAGCGACCAGAGCTCGGACGGCGCGAGCGTCTCGGCGAGCGCGCGCAGCGCGCCGGCGTCGACGCCCGCGGTGACCCAGTTGCGCCGGCCGGCGTCGACGTCCACGACTGCGGCTAGCCGCCGCGCGCGGCCTTGAGCGCGGAGCCCCACCACGCGAGATTGTCGAGCAGCGCCGCGGCGCTCTGCCGGTTCGGCTCCGTGTCGATGTCCTTCATTTCCTTGATGAGCCAAGGATTGTAGATGTGCACCGCGTGGCGAAGCGGCACCATGTCGAGCTCGATCGCGACGAGCCGCAGCTGCTCCACGCCGCGCGTGCCGCCGGCGCCGCCCCAGCTCACGTACGCGATCGCCTTGCGGCTCCACGCGTGATACACGGTGTCGAACGCGTTCTTGAGCACCGCGGGATAGCCGTGGTTGTACTCCGGTGTGCAGACGATGAAACCGTCCGCCTCGCGGATCTTGTCGCGCCAGCGGATGATGTCCGGGTTCGAGTAGTTGTCCTTCGCGAAACCCGGCGGGAACGGCTCCTCGAAGAACGGCAGCGGGTACTCGCGCAAATCCAGGCGCTCGAGGTCGAAGTCGGGCCGCGCGTTCGCCAAGTCGAACGCCCATTGCGCGGGCTTCTCGCTGAAGCGGTTGGCACGCGTGCTGCCGACGATCAATTTGATCTTGAGCTTGCTCATCTTGTTTCTCGTTGTCCCTTTGGCAAGGCGCTCGGGGGTGCGCAGTTTACCGCGACTGTGCGCGGCCCGGTCGCGCCGCAGAAAGGACCTCGCGCAGCGTGCGCGGCGGCCGGCCCGTGAGCCGGGCCACCGCGTCAGCGCGTACGTCGAGATAACCCTCGCGAATGGCTCGTCCGAACGACGCCAGCAGCTCGGCGCCGTAGCGCAAGTGGCCTTCGCTCGAGCCGCCGACCAGCCCGGTGACGAACGCGGCGTCGTCCACAGCGCGCACGTCCACCGCGCGGCCGCCGAGCTCGGCGTAGAGCACCGCGAGCGCTGCCGCGTCGAACGACTCCGGCCCCGTGACATCGTAGACCGCGCCCTCGTGCCCTCCTTCCAGCAGCACGGACGCCGCGGCCGCGGCGCAGTCCTCGCGGGCGACGTATGCGACACGGCCGCCGCCGCGGTTGTGCACGAGCACGCCGGTGTCGATGGCGCGCGCGGCCTCGCCTGCCTGGTACTCCGCGTACAGGCTGTTGCGCAGCACCGTGAACGCGAGCCCGCTCGCGGCCAGCGCTTGCTCCGTCGCGTGGTGACTGGCCGCGACGGCGGCGGGATTCGGCGGAGCGGGCTTCGAGCCGGACGTGTAGATCACGTGGCGCACGCCCGCTGCCTGGGCCGCGTCGATCGCGGCCCGGTGCTGTCCAACCCGGCGCGCGAGATCCGTGGCGCTGATGAGCAGCAGCCGGTCCGCGCCCGCGAACGCGACGCGCAGCGAGGGGACGTCGTCGAAGTCCGCACGCCGCACGTCCGCCCCGCGCACCGCGAGCTCGGAGAGTGCGGCAGGATTGCGCGTGGCCAGGATCACGTCGCGGGGCGAGTGTTGGGCCAGCACGAGCTCGGCCGCGAGGCGGCCGAGTTGCCCCGAGGCGCCGATGATCGCGAGCCGGGCGCTCATGGGCGCTTCGCTGCCACGCCTTCGACCTCGAGCAGGAACTTCGGGCTCGCCAGTTGCGGCACGTACACGGTGGTCGACGCGGGCCGGTGCGAGCCGAAGTGGCGCTCCCGGACCGCGCGCAAGATCTGAAAATCCTGTCCCGGGACCAAGAACACCCCGAGTCTCACGACCGCCTCGACTCCGAGGCCGTGCGCGGCGAGACAGGCGCGCAGGTTGCGAAACGTGAGGTCCGCCTGCTCGGCGAACGCGTCGGGAACCGACCCGTCGGGGCGCATGCCCACCTGCCCCGCCACGAAAATCAACGTCGTGCCCGGCGGAACGACGGCCGTGTGCGTGTAAGGACCCACCGGCGCGTGAACGTCGCGGGGATCCAAGAATGTCGTCGTCGACTCGGTTGGCATGCGTCGTACTCCATTTTTTCGTTTGCTTGGACCCACCGTCCGATGGGCATAGAGTGAAGGTCGGCGCGGACGTTGTGAAGGCGCGCCGAGGAGGCCACGATGCACGCGATCACACGTTCCGCGCTGCTCGGGGGGGCAGCCGCGATCCTCGCAACCGTCACGCACGCGCAATCGATCCTCGGCCCACCGAGCGAAGCGAATCACTTCATCGGCACGCCCAAGGGCTGGGTGCACCCGAAGACGCCGTGGGGCGAGCCCGATATCCGCGCGATGCTCAACATGATGCAGGCCTCCGGCGTGCCGCTCGAGCGCTGCGCCGCGAGCTACCGCTTCGGCGCGCCGCCGTGTGACATGAGCAAGAAGTGGCTCACCGAGCAGGAGTACAACGAGCGCGTGGAGGCCGCGAGGGCGAAAGTGGACCCCAGCCGGCAGGCGATCGCGGAAGGCAACTTCGGCCGCGCCCTGCTTTCCGGCGTCACTGACCCCAGCATCCCTCAGCGCCAGACCAACCTCATCGTCGACCCGCCGAACGGGTTGCTGCCCGACGTCACAGCGGAGGGCAAGCGCCGCGCCCTCGCGATGGGCAGCTCGTGGGCGCTGCCCGGCGAGGATCCGGTGTACGAGAACACGCTCGACTTCGATTTCTGGGACAACTGCCGCTCGCGCGGCATGCCGTCGTCGATGATGCCGTACCGGTACAACGGCGGCTTCGCGATCCGGCAGGCGCCCGGCGTGGTGGTGTTCGACCTCGAGATGATCCACGACGCCCGCGTGATACCCACCGACGGCAGCATGCACCCGTCGTCGGTGATCAAAGGCTACATGGGCGACTCGCGCGGTCATTGGGAGGGCAACACGCTCGTCGTCGAGACCACGAACTACAAGCCGGGCCCGCCGATGATCAATCTCGCAGTGGTCGGCTCGCCGCCGGGCAATCGCTTCCCGGTCAGCGATCAGATGAAGACGACGGAGCGCGTCACGCGGTTGAACGACGACTGGTGGCTCTACGAGATCAAGACAGAGGATCCGGTGATCCTCACGCGCGCGTTCACCGTGCGCTATCCGATGCGCAACGAGCCCGACTACGAGTGGTGGGAGTACGCGTGCCACGAGGGCAACACGATCATCACCAACTACGTCACCACGAGCCGCTACGAGCGCGAGCATCCCGCGCCGGAGAAGCCCGTGAAGGTGGAGGTGCCGGCATCGTTCGCGAACGCGCTCGCCGGGCGCTGGGTGGGACGGCCGCGCATCGTCACGATCGATCTCGACGTGGAGCTCGAGTTCACGAAGAACGCCGACGGCACGCTGCAAGGCAAGCTCGTGGGCACGAACCTCGGCAAGATCGACAAGCCGCTGCACGAGATGGCGCCGCCGGCGGCGGGGCAGCCGCCCGTGACGCCGATGTTCCGCGCGGCCGACCGCCGGCTCGACTTCGAGCTGCCGAATACGCAGCCGTGGACTTTCTCCGGGCGGCTGTCGGAGGACGGGTCGTCGATCGCCGGCGTGTTGAGCAGCGCGCAGGGCGGGCTGCCGGTGACGTTCAAGAAGCGCTAGGAGCGACCTCCGCGAGCGCGCCGCATTCGGCCGAGCGCATGCCCGTTGCGCGAAGATCGCGATCACGTTGAGATGCGCCCCATGCTGCGCCATCACCTCACGCTTGGTCTCAGGAACGCGCGGCGGGCGCCGCTCGCCACGGCCGTGAACGTGCTCACCCTCGCGATCGGGCTCGCGTGCTTCCTCACGGCCTATTCCTTCGTCGCATTTCTCGACCGCGCGGAAGCGCACTTTCCCGCCGCGGGCCGCACCTACGTGCTCACGGAGAGCTTTGCTTTCGGCAATGACTTCGTTCGCAGCAACCTCACGAGCACGCCCGAACCCGCGGCCGAGGCGCTCGAAGCGTTCTTCCCGGGCGTCAACGGCACGCGTGCGATCCCGATCGCCGGCGCTACCTCGGTGGCGAGCGGCGGAAACGCGACCCGGCTCACCGCGGTGGCCGTCGACGCCGACTTCCTCGACGTGTTTCCGCTGCCGTTCGCCACGGGCGACGCCGCTACCGCGTTGCGCTCGCCGCGCAGCGCCGTGCTCACCCGCGAAGCCGCCGCGCGCCTGTTCGGCGCGGACGACGCGCTCGGCCGCCCGCTCACGATCGCCAACGGCGTCGAGGCCACCGTCGTGGGCATCGTCGCCGCCGTGCCCGAGCCATCGCATCTCGGCCGCTCCGCGTCCGCGCCCGTACGCTTCGACATGCTCGTCTCCGTCGACGTGAACGATGCCATCCGCGCCGCTCTCACACCTACAGGCGCTCCGCGCCAAAACGACAACTGGGTCGGCGGCAACGCGATCACGTACCTCGTGCTGCCGGACCGTCTGCGCGTCGCCGACATCGCCCGCGCGTTGCCCGACTTCGTCACGAGCCGAGTGCCCGCGAGCCAGCGCGAGAGCTCGAGCATCGCGTTCGGCTTGTTGCCCGTGCGCGATCTACTGCGCGCGAGCATCGACGACGAGTTGTTCTCGGGCGACTTCGGCGTGTCGGCCTCGAGCGTGCTGCTCGCGCTCGGGGCGCTCGTGCTCGCGGTGGCCTGCGTGAACTACGCGAATCTCGCGACGGCGCGCGCGGCTCGGCGCGTGCGCGAAGTGGGCGTGCGCAAGGCGATCGGGGCCGGCCCGCGGCAGATCGGCGTGCAGCATCTGTTCGAGGCCGCCTTGCTCACGGGCGTCGCACTGCTCGCCGCGTTCGCCGTGTTTCGCGCGGCGCTGCCGCTGCTCGAAACGGCGTCGGGCATGGATTTGAGCGCGGTGCTGCTCGGCGGCGCGGGGTTCTACGGTTTCCTCGCCGCCCTCGCCGCGGTCGCAACGGTGGCGGCCGGCGCCTATCCGGCGCTCGTGCTCGCGCGCGTGGAGCCGATCGCCGCGCTGCGCTCGTCACTCGCGCAGCTCGGCGCCAAACGGCTCGCCGGCGTGCTCGTCGGCGCACAGTTCGCCGCCGCGAGCCTGCTCGTGATCGCCGTCACCGTCACGTGGCTGCAGAACGAAAAGCTCGTGCGCACGGGCCTCGGCGCCGTTGCCGACCCCATCGTGCTCATCGAGACCGAGAGCCGGATGACCAAGGTCGACGGCGCCGCGCTGCGCGCCGAGCTCGGCCGCCTCCCGCAGGTTAAGGGAGTGACGCAGGCGTCCAACCTGCCGTGGACGCGCCTCGTGGCGATCTCGCTCGTGGCCGCGTCGCCCGAAGCCGCCGCGGAGCGCACGCGCGTGCTCGTGAAGACCGTGGGCTTCGACTTCTTCGAGGTGCTCGGGATCGAGGTCTTGGCGGGACGCGTGTACAGCGCCGCGCTCGGCGACGCCGAGCCCGGTCCTGCGAGCGCCTCCGCGCATCGCGCCGTCGTCGACCGCGCGTTCGTCGAGCAGTTCGGCCTCGGCTCGCCGGCCGAGGCCATCGGGCGGGAGTTCTACCAACCCGGCTTCGGCGGCACGGCCAGCAGTCCCACGACGATCATCGGAGTGGTCGAGAACCGGCGCCTCACGTTCCGCGGCGCCGGCGCCGAGGCTGTGGTTTACGGTCTCTACGACAACCTCGACTTCACCTACGTGCGGGTATCGAGGGACGATCTGACCGGCGCACTCGCCGGCATCGACGGCGTGTGGAAGCGGCTCGCGCCGAACGTGGCGATCAGCCGGCGCTTCTTCGACGAAGCCTTCGATCAGGCCTACGAGCGGTTCGCGCGGCTCAATCAGGTGTTTCGCGCGCTCTCGCTGATGGCGCTCGCGATCTCGACGGCGGGACTGGTCGGCATCGCTTCGCTGGTCGTGGGCAGACGGCGGCGCGAGATTGGCGTGCGCAAGACCTTCGGCGCCAGTACGGCGCAGATCACTGCGCTGCTACTGAACGCGTTCGGCCGGCCCGTCGTCGTCGCGAACGCGATCGCGTGGCCGATCGCCTACTTCGCGGCGCGCGCCTATCTGCGCGCGTTTCTGGATCCTGTCGCGCTCGGCCCGGCGCCGTTCGCGCTCGCGCTCTGCGTGACGCTCGGCGTTGCATGGCTCGCGGTGGGCGCCCAAACGGTGCGCGCCGCCCGGCTCAAGCCCGCCGACGTGCTGCGCAGCGAATAGCGCGCGTCTCGGGCCGTGCCTACTTGCGCGCGCCCAGGCGCGCGAGCATCGCGGAGAGATCCTCGGGGCTGATGTAGAAGTGCTCGCAGACGCGGCCCCAGAGCATTGCCGTGGGCACGTTGCGGCCGCCCCGCTCCTGCTGGGTTTCGTGGAGCACCCACAAGACCACGCGTTCCTCGCGCGTGAGGCCGTCGCGGACGTCGGGCAGCAGGTCTTCCACGGATTTCATCGGGCGCGGGTTGGACGACAGTCCTTCTGGACTTTAGCACGCAGGCTGCGCGACGATCTGTCGCGGAGCACGGGCCGCGATGCGGACCTGATCGAGGGGGGAACTGCGACATGAACGCACGCATCATGCTGCTAGCGGCCGCGCTTACGTCTAGCGCCGCGCTCGCGCATCACAGCAACTCGGCCTACCAGGTCGACAAGATCATCGAGCTCAAGGGCACCGTCAAAGAATGGCGGTGGATGAATCCGCACACCTGGCTCTACCTCACCGTCAAGGGGCCGGACGGTAAGGATCAGGAGTGGCAGATCGAAGGACGGCCGCCCGGAATCCTGAGCCGCGCGGGTTGGAGCAAGACGATCCTTCAGCAAGGCGAAGTGGTGACGGTGCACGCGAGCCCGTCGAAGAACGGCGCGCCCGTCGGCATCATCGCGCGCGTGACGAAGGCCGACGGCACCGTGCTCGGCAACGCGCCCGACTACAACCGCGAGGCCACCACCGATGCGCGCCCCGCCGCGCCGGCGCCCACGGCAGCTTCGGGAGCTAGACCGAGCTTCGCGGGCGTCTACTACCCGGCGCAAGGCGAAGGCGGCGGCGCGCGCCCGCCACCGCCCCCGCGTGGCCAGCCGTTGCCGCCGCCGACGCGCTCGTCGCCGACGGCCGACGGCTCGCAGGGCCGCCCTCCCGACGCGCCGAAGCTCACGCCGGAGTACTTGGCGAAGTGGAACATGATGGCCAAGTCGAAGATCAGCGGCTCGTACGAGTACGACAACATCGCGAACTGCCTGCCGCCCGGCGTGCCCGCGATGATGAGCGCGGCCTACGGCATGGAGATCATGCAGGACGAGCAGAAGATCACGTTCTTCAGCGAGCACCAGGACGCGCTGCGGCGCGTGTACCTGGACGGCCGCAAGCCGTCGCCGCAGACGCTCGCCGATCCAACGTACGCGGGCTACTCCACGGGTCATTGGGAAGGTGACACGCTGGTCGTCGACACCGTGGCGCTGAGCGACAAGTCGTACATCGACGGCTCCTCCCCGCACAGCGACAAGATGACGGTGCACGAGCGGCTCCGGTTCGTGGAGCCCGGCGTGCTCGAGAATCAGATCACCGTGAACGATCCCGTCGCGCTCACGGAGCCGTGGCACGCGGTTCGCAGATATCGCAAGGCCGCGTACCCGAACGACGAGCTCCGCGAGTTCGCCTGCGCCGAAGGGCTACGGGAGAAGCATCAGTGAAGCCTGCGTATTCGTATGCCTGCATCGTCGCCGTGCTCGCCGCGGCGCCCATGGGTCTCGCCGTAGCGCAGAGAGGCGGCCCCGCCGCGGCGCCGCTGTCCGCCGACCAGCTGCCGCCCGAGCGGCGCGTGCCTGCCGAGCAGAGCACCGCGCTCGCCAAGAACCCGCGCTGGAAGGCGCCGCGCACGTCGTGGGGACACCCGTCGCTCGAAGGAACGTTCAGCACCGACGACATGCGCGGCATTCCGCGCGACCGGCCCCAGAACCTCGGCAACAACGAGTTCCTGAGCCAGGAGCAGTTCCTCGCGCGCGCCACGGAGCAGTACACGGGACGCAATCGCGCGCGCAACGACGAGACCTTCCTGCGCAACGAGTGGGGTACGCGAACGTTCGGCTTCACGTCGCTCGTCGTGGACCCGCCGAACGGCCGCACGCCGGCGGCCAATGCCGCAGGCCAAGCGCGCGCGGCTGCGTCCGCAGGGCGCGGCACTTTTAGCGGCCGGCCGCTCAACGCGTTCGAGGACTTCTCGCTCTACGACCGCTGCATCGCGCTCGGCATGAACCGCGGCATGGGCTCTGCGATCTACGGCAACGGCATCCGGATCTTCCAGAGCCCGACGGCCGTGACGATCACCTACGAAATGATTCACGAGACGCGCGTGATCTACCTCGACGGCCGGCCACATTCCGACGACGTGCGCGGCTTCATGGGCAACAGCCGCGGCCACTGGGACGGCGACACGCTCGTGGTCGAGACCACGGGCTTCACCACGCGCAGCAGCTTCGGCGGGCCGCCGAACAGCGAGAAGGCAAAGACCGTCGAGCGCATTCGGCGCGTGGATCCCGAGATGATCGAGTACCGGATCACCGTCGACGACCCGGACACGTACACCGCGCCGTTCACGGTGCGCACGATGTGGACCACGCAGCCGAACTACTACGTGTACGAGTACTCGTGCCACGAGGGCAACTTCGCGGTGAGCGGCGGATTGGGTGGCGAGCGCGCGTTCGAGAAGCAAGTGGAGGAGGCGAAGGCCAAGGGGCTGCCGATTCCGAAGCGCTCGAACGGGCTCGAGATCTATCGCGATCCCGAGGAGGGCGCCGAGGTGTTCAGCATCAACAAGGGCGAATGAGTTAGCCGGACACCTGGATTTCT
>DASUFK010000367.1:0-9146 GCA_036274615.1 Gammaproteobacteria bacterium
CCGGCTGATCTCCTTGCCGCGCGTGGTGGGCACGATGCAGTACGAGCACGCCTTGCTGCAGCCCTCCATCACCGACAGAAACGCCGTGGCCGGCGTGCTCTTCGGCTGCGGAATCTCGTCGAACTTCTCGATCGCCGGAAAGCTCACGTCGACGACGTTCGGCGCGCCCGCACGGACCCGCGCGATCATCTCGGGCAGACGGTGCAGCGTTTGCGGACCGAACACGAGGTCGACGAACGGCGCGCGCTTCAGGATCGCCGCGCCTTCCTGGCTCGCCACGCAACCGCCCACGCCGATGATGAGATCGGGGCGCTGCTCCTTGAGCTCGCGCCAACGGCCGAGCAGGGAGAACACCTTCTCCTCCGCCTTCTCGCGCACGGAGCAGGTGTTGAGCAGCAGGATATCGGCCTGCTCGGCTCCTGAGGCCGCGCTCGCGTTCAGCGACTCGCCGAGCACGTCGGCCATCTTGGCCGAGTCGTACTCGTTCATCTGGCAACCCCAGGTCTTGATGAAATAGCTAGACGCCAAACGCCCTACCTCAGCGCGTCTCGCAGCGAACGAAGGTGGCCGGGGGCACGAGCTAGAACGGGATGTCGTCGTCGAACTCGCCGCTCGGCGGCCCGCCCGAATCCCCGTCGTTGACCGCGCGCGCGGAAGGCCCCGCGCCGGACTCGCGGCTCGCGGGCGCGCCCGCGCCCATGCCGCCGCCCTTGCTGCCGAGCATCTGCATCTCGTCGGCGATGATCTCGGTGGTATAGCGGTCCTTACCGTCGGTCTTGTCCTGCCACTTGCGCGTGCGGATCTTGCCTTCGATGTAGACCTGCGAGCCTTTGCGCAGGTACTCGGCGGCAATCTCGGCCAGGCGGCCGAACATCGCGACCTTGTGCCATTCGGTGCGCTCTTGGGTCTCGCCCGTGGTCTTGTCCTTCCACGACTCGTTGGTGGCGAGAGTCAGATTCGTGACTGCCTGCCCGCTCGGCATGTAGCGCGTCTCGGGATCCTTGCCCACGTTGCCGACGAGAATGACCTTATTGACGCCTCTAGCCATGCAAGCTCCTGATTTTTGCGCTCCCTGAGGGGAGTCTGTAGGCCCCGTCCCGCTTCGGTCGGCCGGTGGGGGCCGGGGCGGGTCATTGTACGCCGCACCTTGGACAAAGGCATCGCCGTTTGTCCGTAATTCATCCGGATACGATGCGACGACAGGGCACCCGCCGGCCCGGCGATAAAGCTAATCCGTCCCTGGTTCTTTTCGCTCTACGCGGCCGAGCGCGGACGGGGGCCTGCTTGCGACGCCAGCCGCAGCGATAGCCAATTGGCGAGCTCCCGCGCGTTGAGAGGTTGGCTGAAAAAATAGCCCTGCCCGAGATCGCAGCCCACCCGCGCGAGGTGCAGCCGCTGCAGCTCGCCCTCGATGCCTTCGGCCACGACCTCTTTGTCGAGCGCATGCGCGACGGCCACGATGGCCTTGACGATCGCTAGCGATTTCTCCGTGGGCAGGTTCACGACGAACGCGCGGTCGATCTTGAGCGCGTCGAACGTGAGCTCGTTCAAATAGCCGAGCGACGAGTAGCCCGTGCCGAAGTCGTCCACCGCGATGCGCACACCGCGGCTCTTGAGCTCCGCAAGCCGCGCGTTGGCGGACGGGAAGTCGCTGATGAGCGTCGTCTCCGTGAGCTCGAGCTCGAGGCAGGGCGCCCCCACCCCGGCCGCGGCCAGGCTCCCCGCCAAACCGTCGACGAATCCGGGGGCGAGCAGCTGGCGCGCCGTGACGTTCACGCCCACGCGCTCGATCGGCAAGCCGGCCGAGCGCCACGTCGCGAGGTCGGCCAACGCCGTGTGCAGCACCCACGCCCCGACCTTCTCGATCAAGCCCGTCTCCTCGAGAATCGGCACGAACAGTGCCGGCGATATCAGCCCGCGCGTGGGATGGCGCCAGCGCAGCAGCGCCTCCACTCCGATCACCTCGTGACCGTCGAGCCGCACTTGCGGCTGATACACCAGGAACAGCTCGCCGCGCTCGGAGGCGCGGCGCAGGTCGTTGCTCAGTGCGAGACGCTCCTGCACGCGCAGGTCCATCTCCTTGGCGAAGTAGACGCAGCGCGCGCGGCCGCCGGTCTTCGCGGTGTACATAGCGGTATCGGCCTTGCGCACGAGCTCCTCCGCCGACGAGCCGTCGTCGGGGAAGAGCGTCACGCCGATGCTGCCGGTGACGAACGACTCGCGTCCGGCGAGCTCGAACGGCCGCTGCAGCGCCGCGGTCACGCGCTCGAGCACCGGCGTGAGAGCCTCGCCGTCCTGCAACGCCGGCAGGATCACGAGATACTCGTCGCCGCCGAAGCGTCCTACCGTGCCGGTATCGCGCACGGCGGCCGACAGCCGCAGCGCCGTCTGCCGCAGCAGCTCGTCGCCCGCCCCGTGGCCGAACAGGTCGTTCACGCTCTTGAAAGCGTCGATGTCGATGAACAGCACGGCCACGCGCCGTCCGTCGCGGTGCGCCTGCCCGAGCGCTTGCTCGAGACGTTCGTGACACAGGCGCCGGTTCGGGAGGCCGGTCAAAGGGTCGAAGTGCGCGCGCCGAATCAATGCGTGCTCGCGCTCCGCGGAGGTGATCGCGACGGCGAAACGCCCCGCGAGCTCGCGCAACGGCGCGACGTCATGGGCGTGCCACGCGGAGCCGTCGGGGAGAGACGCGAGCAAAGCGCCGGCGAGCGACTGGCCGCGCAGAATCGGCACGGCGAAAACGCCGCCGTTCGGCCACTCCGTGAGCGAGATGCGCTGACCGTCGTACGCGCCGTCGGGGCGAAGCACCGTGCCCCCGGGCGCGGCAGCAAGAGCGTCTCGCTCGCCTTTCGAGAGCTCGAACAGCGCCACCACGGACTTGCCGTCGCGCGTGCGCCTGTACAAGCGCCCGAGCGTGTCGTCCTCGTGATCGCCGAGCAGCACGGCGAGCTCGAATGCCGGCAAATCGACGGCCGCACGCGTCAATACGGCCTCGATCACCTCGTCGATGCTCTCGGAGGCCAAGATCAGGCGGTCGATCTCGGCCAGCGTAGTGAGCGTGCTGAACTGCCTGCCGAGCCGCTGCGTCATGTCGTTCAACGCGCGCCCGAGCGCAGCGAACTCGTCGTTGCCGGACGCCTCCACGCGCGTGTCGAACTGTTGTGCCGCGATACGCTTGGTCGCCGCCACGAGCGTGCGTAGCGGGTTCAACGTACGGCGGATCAGCGACACCGATATCAGGGCGATCACTGCCAGCACCAACGCGAGCGTCTGCGGCGCAACTCGATTGAAGTCGGTGAGCGATTGCAGCATCGCGGAACGCGGCGCGGCGGCCACCACCCGCCACGACTCGCCAGCGAAGCGCGAGGGCACGAACAGCTCCCAGTGCGCCGCCCGCCAGTCCTCGCCGTGGTCGACCCAACTCAGGTGGCCGGCGGCGCCGGGCGGCGCACCGGCGAGCGCCTCGCGGCCGATCGGCGAGAAGCTTCCGGCGCAGAACAACGCGTCGCGCTCGAGGGGCGGCCCGAACACGCAAACCTCGACTCCGCGTCCCGCGAGCGCGGCAGCGGCTTCCAACTTGGCGGGATCGACCAGTCCCACCACGGTGGCGGCGCCCGCGACGCTTGCAATTGCCACGCGGGGGCCCGACGCGTCGTCCAGCACCCACAACGCCGGCCGCGCGGGGTCGAGCTCGGAAGGCAGGCCCGCGAGATCGAACGGCTCGCCGAGCCACGTCGTGCGCCCGTCCTCGATCAAAGCGGCGCCGGTCAGACCGAGCGCGCTCGGATTTGCCGACGGAACGCCGGGCAACGTGACGAGCAGATCCAGCGTGCCGAGCAGCTTGTCGAACACCGACTGGCCGACCGCGCGGCTGATGCCGTCGAGCTCCTCCGTGGCCGCACGCTCGAGCGCGCGCACCACTTGCAGGAGAAACAGCGCCGAGAGCGCCGCGAGCGGCAGAAAGCTCGCCAACGCGAAACGGGCGAACATGCGCCACGCAACGCGACTCCCCAGCATCGCGAGCGGCCAGCGCATCGGCTCAGTAGTCCTTGGCGATGCCGACGTAGCTGCCGTTGTTGGCACGCACGATGTCGTCGCGCGCTTTCTGTCCCTGCAGCTGGGTTTGGGTGAGCCCGTCCTTGCCCGCGCTGTAGAGGTCGAAATCGCTGTTGATCGGGCGCAGGTTGCGATCGCGGCGCACCTGGCCGGTGTTCGCCGTCGAGATCTTGAGGTAGCGATAGGGATTGCCCCAGGGATCCGTGCCGCCGAGCCCCGCGACGGCGAGGGTGTCCGGGTAGTCGAACGTGTTCGTATGCCAACGCTCGATCTGCAAGCTCAGGGCGTGGATGTCGTCGATCGCGCGCCCGATGCGCAGACGCTCGATGATCCCTTGGTAAGAAGGCACCGCGATCGACAAGAGCAACGCACTGATGACCAGGGCGACCATGAGCTCTACGAGAGTGAAACCGAGCGGGCGGCGCATGGGACCACTTTCCTCAGGGAGCTCGGGAATTGTGGAGTACGCAGCCGTACGCTGCGTGTGCGCGCTTCACGAAACCGCGGCTGAGAACTTGTTCACAGGCGCGACGGCCTCGCAGCCGAAACGCGGGCAGTGAACGGTCGAATCAACGGGTTAGATGCGCCACACCACGCCGGCGAGGCGGCCCGCCCGGTGGGCGCGCGCCAGTCGGGGGATGAAGCTCTTTTTTTTTGCGGAGTCGCAATGAACCCGGCACGCCCGACGGCGGACTCACGGTGCGTGAGAGCAGGCCGGCGCGGCTTGCGACATCCCCCAAGTGTGCCGCGCTGGAAAATGAAGATCGGCACCGCTCCTCCCCGGACGGTGCCGACCTTCTCCGCGTTCCGTGCGGCGCTGACGGTCCCTCGATTAGGTGTTAGAAGCACGCACGCGCGGCTCCGCGAATGGCTCGCCGGCGTTCAACGCGCATTGCGGATACGGCTGCCGCGGGAGACACCGATCACGGCGCGGCGCCGTCGTTGATCCACTTCTCGATGGCCGCCACCGTGACCGAGCCGAGCGGCGGGCCGCCGAACGGCATCTGTGCTCCCACGATTCCCGCCTGGCCTGTCAACTTGTGCACGACGTAGCTGTTCGCCGCGTCGCCCGCCTTCACGCGCTGCAGTGTCGGCGCTTCGAGGCTCGTGACGCCGACGAGGCTCGCGAGGCTTTCAGGCGCGCTCGACAAGTTCATGCCCTGAGGCAGCGTGGTGGACGTGGGCCCCGTGTGACAACCGGAGCACTTGGGGCCGAACACCGTTGCCTGGATCGACGCGAGCGTCGGCTGCGTGGCCGACACCGTGAACGTGGCCGTGAAGTCGCCGCCCGCCGTGCCGTTGCCCGACGGGAACTGTCCGGCGAACTCGCCGTCGAGCGCATTGCTGCCGAGGTCCAAGATTCCCGACGCTCCCGAGCCCAACAACCTCACTCGATACGTATCCTCCACGCTCGCGACGCCGGTGAGGTCGAACACCGCGCTCGAGGTATTCGACTGCGGCACCGCGATCGACGCCGCGGTCACCGCGACTTCGTTGCCTTCGGCGAACGAGCCGTCGCCGCCGCTGCGGTCGACGAGGAAGGTGGCCGTGTTCACGGTGGCCGCGTTCGGCGGGCGATCGAACGCCGCGATGATCGAGCTCGGCAATGCCGCAGCCGTGCTGCCCGGCACCGGCGTCAACGACGTCACGCGTATCGGGGCGGCCGCCGGCGGCGCGGCCGTAGGCTGTGCGCCGTCCGTGATCCACTGGCGAATCATGTTGATGTCGGCCTGGGTGAGCGGCGTGCCGCCGAGCGGCATACGTCCGCCCACTGCCGCCGTGCCCTCGAGCTTCTGAATGAGATAGCTGCCGTTCGGATTGCCCGGCGCTACGCGCGGGGTGCCCGGCACCTCGGTGCTCGCAACGCCCACGAGCAGCGCGAAGCTGCTCGCCGCGTCGAGCCGCAAGCCCTGCGGCGCGCTCGCGCCGGCGTGGCATGCGGTGCAAATGGGCGTGAAGACGTTGTTCTGGATCGAGTCGAAGTTGGCTTGCAGATTCGCAATGCCGCCGGTGCCGCCGGTGCCGCCGGTGCCGCCGGTGCCGCCCGTTGCGCCTCCGCCGCCGCCCCCTCCATAGCCGCCGCCTCCGCCTCCGCCGCAGCCCGCGAGGGCGAGCAGCCACACCGACAATTTCAAGGCACGCAGTAACCCGGAACGCGCGATTGATCGCGTCATGTGAGCTCTCGTTGTGCGAGCTCGGTGCACGAGCTCTGTGCCACTGAGTTCCGCGCGCACGCGCGAAAGGTTCATGGCGCTCGCGCAACAGAAAATGAATTTGCGCCGGACGCGGTGGGCCGGCGCGGGTGCAGCATGGATGAAAGTGTCGCGGCGGCGCGAACCGCGCAGCGAGCGGAGCGCTATCTGCGGTTATAGACGAGCAGCGTCGACATCGACGCGTTCGTGCCCGCGGTAGTGGTGATCTTCATCGTCTTGCCGTCGGACGCGAGCTCTTGCACGGTGCTCGCGACCTCTTGGCCCCGGAGCTTGAGCGTGGTCTTGTAGCTCGTCGCGCTCAACTGCGCAAACGACTGCGTGATCACCGTGCCCGCGGGCGGCGAGGGGTTCGTCTGCAACGGGTAGTCTCTGCCGTCCACCGCGAACGTGAGCTCGGAATGGACCTGCTGGCCGCCGGCCGCGGTGTCGCTCACCGACTTGAACTTGCCGCCGCCGAGCTCGCTGATCACCACCGTGGAGCTGCTCGGCATGAGCGGCGCCTTCGATTGGGCCGTATCGAGCACCCACGTGCCGACGAAGCGCAGCTCCTGGGCAACCGCGCTTTGCGCGGAGAACCCGAGACCCAGCAGGAGCGCTGCTAGCGCAGATCGCGTCGTGCCTTTCATGACGATGCCTCCTTCCTCGAGCGCGGCGACGGTAGCTTAAGTCAAGCGTGAAGGCCCCCAAGGAAGCTGCGTCACAGTTCGACGGAAGGAGAGGCGGGCAATCCTCAACCGGCGACCAGCGACCGCCCGATCGTCAGCAGACCGGCGCCAACCGTGAGCACGCCCACGACGCGGGCCGCCCGCTCGCCGCCAGGAGCGAGACGCTCGACGCTCGTGGCCACGGCCACCGCCGCCATCGCACGCAGATCCATCACGCCAACCGCGAGCAACGTCGTGGTGAGGCCCGCGCAGCAAGACGTGCAGCGCAACCCGAGGCGAAGCCCGTGGCGCCACGCCGTTCGCGCGTCGGCGCGCAGCGCGGGGATGCCGGGCGGCACCGTGCCCCGGCAACGGGTGAGTTGCCGTTCCTTCCAGGCGCAGAGCTGCCACCCGCCCGCGAGCGCCACCACCGCGCCCGCCGCGGCCGGCACGAGGCGCGCCAGCGCAGGCTCCCGCATTGCAAGCGACGCGAGCGCCGCACCAACCGCGAACACGGCCGCGCCGAGGACCGTCCACACGCAAAAGTAGCCTGCGGCGACCAGCGCCGTGAGCGCGCCGAGCCGCATCTCGCGGCCGACCGCCAGGGACGGCGGAAGTGCCGCGATCGCAGGAGCTCGATCGGGGCCGACCGCCGCGGCGCACCGATAGCGCCGCAGCATCGGCACGAGCGACGGCAGCATCATCGCCGCCGTCATCGCGGCCCACATCGCGACGAACGAGGCGGCGGCGCCGGGCCACGTTTGACCCGGCATCCGCATCCACGTCATCGACATCGCCCACCCGCCGGGCATGACCATCTCGCCCATCGCCGCCATCGACGCGCACCAGCGGATCGTGAGCGCGGCGCTGCCCAAGAAGAGCAGCGCCGCAACGGCGAGGAACGCGCGATCGGACGTGCGCTCCGCGGCGCTCATGCTCGCAACGCTCGCACGCCGTACTCGTCGTTGCGGCGCCACCAGACGTCGGGCTCGTTGCGGCCTCTCGGGGCGCGGTCGAGCCACTTGTACATGCCCCACAGGTCGTCGAGCCCGCGCGCGTACGTCGAGTAGGTGTGATAGACCTTGCCGCCGTCGAGCACGAACGCGCTCATGCCCGGCCGCTCGCGAATGTAAGTGGACACGTCCGTGCCGCACGCTGCCGCGAACTTCGCCACCGGCTCGTCGCCCTTCCCTTGCCACACCCACTTGGGCTCGCGCCGAAAGTTGTACTCCGCGCCGCCGTCGCGTTGCTGCTCAGTGGTGAAGCCGGCGCCGTAGTCGAAGTTGAAATCGCTGCCGAACGACGACGCCCACGGGAACGTCCACTTGAGCCGCTGCTTGTACGCCTGCAGCTTCGGCAGCGGCGCGCGCGACACTGCCCAGAGCGCCACGTCGTGATTGGCGAGGTGCACGGCCACGCCGTTGAACCCGTCGGCGATCGACGAGCACGACGGGCAGCCCGCCGCGTAGTCGGGGCCGAACATGAAGTGGTAGACGAGCAGCTGCGAGCGTCTGCCGAACAGGTCGGCGAGCGAAGCGCCGCCCTCGTCGGTATCGAATCGGTACCCCTTCTCTACCGGCACCCAAGGCAGCTCCTGCCGCCGTTGCGCGAGCTCGTCGCCGCGCCGCGTGAGGTCCTTCTCCGCCTCGAGCAGCTCGAGGCGCGCCGCGAGCCATTCCCTGCGTGTTCCGGTCTTGTGCGTGGTCATCGTGATCTCCGTGTTGGTGAATGCGCCGGGCCATCCCGGGAGTGGCATAAACTTAGCGCCCGGCCGGCGAACGACGAGAGTGACAAGCGTGGCGGGATTTCGATGGACTCGCTGATCACCGCCGCGGCACGCGCGCTCGCGGCGGGCGACCCGCTCGGCGCGCTGAATCGCGTGGCGCTGCGCAGTGACGCGCCGGCGCTCGCGCTGCGCGGTATCGCGATGGCACAGCTCGGCGACCTCGGGCGCGCCAAGCTGCTGCTCAAGCGCGCGGCGCGCGCGTTCGGCGCGAAGGAAGCCGTGGCGCGCGCGAGGTGCGTGGTGGCGGAGACGGAGGTGGCGCTCGCGTCGCGCGACCTGCGCTGGCCCGCAAAGACGCTCGACGCAGCGCGCGCGACGCTCGAAGCGCACGGCGACCGGGTGAACGCGGCGCACGCGCGCCAGCTCGAGATCCGGCGGCTGGTGCTGATCGGTCGCGTTGACGCGGCCGAGCGCTCGCTCGCCGAGCTCGATCCGGCGCCGTTGCCG
>DASUFK010000368.1:0-27075 GCA_036274615.1 Gammaproteobacteria bacterium
GGTGACCGCGGCCGCGGCCACCACGCCCGCGAGCAACGCGGCGAGCCGCAGCCGGCGCGCGCCGGCGGGGGCCCGCTGCTCGGTGCCGCTCCGCGCGCGGCGCAACGGCGGCGCGGCGCCCGTCACGGGGCGGCCTCCACCGTGAGCGTCGCGGGCAAGCTCGTGCCGTAGACGTCGGGGTCGTACATCTCCACGGCGCGCGCGGGGGCGCTGCCGAACTCGCCCTCGGCGATCGCCGTGGCGGAATACGACAGGTGATAGTTGCCGGGCGGCAGATACTCCGAGTAGAAGCGCACGGAGTCGTGACGCAGCTCCTGGTGGTAGAAGCTCCAGCGCGACGCGCCGTAGCCGATCCAGTCGGTGAAGCGGAACCACAGCGAGCCGCCGGCCGCCTGGAACTCGCCGGCGGCCGCGTCGACGAGCGACGCGTTCGCGAGATCGCGGTTCACGGGCTCGAGGCCGCCCGGCACCGGGTCGTCCACCACGAGGAAGTTGCGTGCCGTGGGCAGCGAGACATAAAGGTCCACGCGCACGAGCTCGCCGCGCTTCACCGTGGCGGGGCTCGCGAGCAGCACCCACCGGCCGTCGCGCTGCACGCTCAGCTCCTTGTGCAGGTCCACGCCCGCGTTCTGCTCCACCGCGGCGGCCTCGGTGGGCGCGTAGGTCATGCGCGCCGAGTAGTAGAGGCGGCCGGCGCCGCTGCGCTCGACAGTGAGCGTGGCGTCGGTGCCCGGGTCGGCGGGGCCGATCGGCCGCGCGAGCGTCACGGCCGCGTCGCGCACGCTCTTGAACTCCGCGGCGCCGAGCGGCGTGCCGCCGACGCTCGCCGTAACGCGCAGGTCGGGCGTCGCCGCCTCGTACTTGCGCGAGTAGTCGAGCAGCGCGGCCATGCAGAACATGTTCTCCTGCGTGTTCTCCCAGTGGTCGCGGCTGCCGCGCGCCTGCGTGATCGCGCGCACGAGCTCGAATGGAGGGCCCGCCAGGGAGGGCGGGCGTGTCGCGATTGCAGGAGCAACATCGCGACCGTCGCTCGTGGCAGCCTCTCCTTGACGCAGGCCGCCCGCGGACATCACGCTCAAGACGGCGCACTGCGAGTCGAGCGGCGTCGCGGACAGCCGGAGGTAGCCGTCGTCGAGCACCTCGTTGAAGGCGATCTTGCCGCCGCTGCGCACCGAGCTCGCGAGGATCGCGTCCTCCGTCTCGCGCGCGATCGACTCGGCGCCCGGCACCGCGAGCGCGGCCTGCAGAAAGTGCGCCTTGCCGAACAGGCTCATGTACTGCACGTGCTCGCGATAGCGCTGCAGGTCGGCGAGCCCGGCCTTGCCGCGCTTCGCGAGCGCCGCGAGCGCCACGGCACGCACCGTCGACGCCATGCCGCGCGTGTAGAAGTCGGGGAACACGTCGCGCTTCAGAAACCCGTCGAGATACTCGTCGAGCTTCGCCTCCACCGCCTCGGGAATCGCGTAGCCGCCGTCGCGCAGCCAACCGAACGCGAGCGCTGTGTACGCGCTCAGATACGGGCTCACGTATTGGTCCTGCGCTACCCAGTAAGTCATGCCGCCGTTCGGCGCCTGGAAGCTCGCGGCCTGCGCCAGCGTGCTCGCCGGCAACTCCTCGGCGCCCGGCCACTCGAGATCGGACGGCAGGTAGGCTTCGAGGCTCGAGAAGTGTGCGGCCATCACGCCCTTGGTGAGCTGCTGCTCCCAGCTGAGATACGGATAGTCGCGCAGATAGCGGAACGCTCCGTCGATGTTGCCGAGCACGCTCGGGCTCAAGACCACGCCCACGTCGCCCGCGTCGGGGCGGATGTCCTTCGGGAAGCGCAGCGCCTCCGTCGCCGACGCGCCGTCGAGCGAGCCGTAGCTCGCCGCGGTCTCGAGCGAACGGCGCTTGCTCACGACGAGCTCGTGCAGCACGCGGTCGCCGTCGCTCGCGTCACGGGCGGTTGCGGTGAACGCGATCTTGCCGGTCGCGACGTTGCGGTTTGCGGCCACCGCGGCCGCCTCCACCGGCATCTGCACCGTGGCGCGCGCATAGGGCTCGAGGTGCACGGTCTCTTCGTGCTTGGCCGGCGCGGCCACGCCGCCCGCGGCGTCGAGCGTGACGCGCAGGTCGCGCGGCTTGTCGGTGCGGTTCATCACGCTGAAGCCCGCCTGGAACCGGTCGCCCTCGGTGACCTGATTCGGCATCACGGGGCGAACCTCGGTGGGCTGGTTGACCTTGAAGCTCGCCTCGCCCAGGCCGAGCCGGTCGGTGGGAGTGGCCGCGAGCACGAGCACGCGCCAGCCCGTGAGGTTGTCGGGCACCTCGAATTCGAACGTGCCGTTGCCACGCGCGTCAAGCGTGAGCGACGGGTTCCAGTAGCTCACGTACTTGAACACCGAGCGCATGCTGAGCGCGGCACCGCCGTCGCCGCCGGGGCTCGCGCCCTTCAAGTCGATCTTCTGCCGGCCCACGAGCCGCGTGAGCAGGCCGAAGTTGCGCACGTCGAGGCCGTCGAGGCTGTAGAAGCCCTTGTACGGATCGAAGTAGCTCGTGCCGCCCTGGATGAGATCGAGCACCGACTCGTCGAGCACGGCCACCGCGACTTCGATCGGCTCGCGCTGCTCGCGCTCGCGCGGCGCGGCCTTCACCCGCACGCGCACGGTCTCGCGCGGCTTGTACACGGCGCGCTCGACCTTCACGCTCACGTCGATCTGCTTGTACGGATCTTCGACCGGCACCGCGACGTAGCCGAGCTTGAACGCCGGCTTGCCGAGGTCGACCTCGCCCGCCTCCGGCGGCAAGTTGCTCCCTGCACTTGCCCCACTTCCGCCGTCCCTGGCGGTCGGCGGTGCCGCGACGCGCGGCGACATCGCGAGCACCGACACGAAGAACCCCGGCAGGTAGTCGCCCGTGACCTTGAACTGGATCACCGGCGTGCTGCCGTCGAGCGTCTCGACCCATTGCTTCAGCACGCCGTAGCGCTCGATCGTGACCAGCGCGCGGGCGCCGGGATACGGGTTCTTCACGAGATAGCGCGCGGTGTCGCCGACGCGGTAGGTGGTCTTCTCGGGCACGATCTCGAGCGCGTCGTCGTTCTCGCCGGACCACACCACACGGCCCTTGCCGACCACCCACGTGTCGAGCGTGGTCGTGTGCGGGCGCCCGCGCGTGTCGTGCACGCTCGCCGTGAGCCGGAAGCGGCCGGGGGTGTCGGGCGTGAACGTGCAGGTGAGCGGCGTCGCGGCCGAGCGGCCCGAGCAGCTGCCCGCATCGACCCAGTCCTCGATGAACTGCGTGAGGTACGCGTTGCCCGCGCCCTTGACGCGCGCCGCCTTGGTGTCGAGCCGCTGCACCGCGATCGTCACGTCGGTGCCGGCCGTGGGCGTGCCCTTGCCGTCCACGACGAGGTACTGGATCGCGGCCGGCTGATCCTCCTGGAACACCCACTTCGTGGAGCGCAGGCCCACGAGCCGGTCCACGGCGACGAAGTCGGCGCTCGCGCCGCCCGCGACGTACTTGCCGCGATCGTCGCGCACCGCGCCCTCCACCGAGAGCGTGCCGTAGACGATGCGGTTGCCGACGTCTTCGTCGATTCGGAACGTCTGCACGAGCTCGCCCTGCGAGTCGACGCGGCCCATGCTCTGTGACACCGTGAGCGCGGCCGGCTGCATGCCGGTGTCGAAGCGGAACGGCGCCGCGACCGGATGCTCCGACACGAACGGCCGCGGCACGATCTGCGCGGTCACGCGCGCGTCGGCGTCGGCATAGGGTCCTCCCGAGAACAGCGATGCGCGCGTCTCGACCGCGACCTCGTCGCCCGCCTGGAACAGGTCGCCATTGAGCGTGGTGCGCACGCCGAACGGCGACGGCGTGAAGTCGCTCACGAGCACGCGCAGCGGGAAGCGCACGACCTCGTCGCGCTCCGGCGCGCCGTTCGCGCGAACGGGGGGAGCCGTCGCGCCGAACCTGGCCGTCAGCTTGAACTGATACCAGCCCACCGCGCCCGACTCCGGAATCGCGTAGCTGCCGCTGTACGCGCCGAACGCGGACAGCATCACGCCGGGAATCGTCTGCACCGTCTCGCCCTTCGGGTCGACGATCGCGAGCTCGTACGGGCCGAGCGGCGCCGCCACCAGCGACTCGTTGTCCTGGTCGCGCACGTAGAGCTTGTAGTCGATCGTGTCGCCGGCCCGGTACACGCCTTGCGCGGTGGTGCCCCACGCGTGCAGGTGGCCGAACGCCGGCTGCTGGCTCGGAAAGACGTTGAAGCCCGACGCGCGGTACGTGTTCACCTCGAAGCGGTAGTCGAGCGGCAGCAGCGCGAGCCCTTGCGGGCCGTCGACGCGCACGAACAGCCGCAAGCATTCGTCCTCCTGCCGCGAGCGGCAGCCGTAGCCCATGAGCGCGAGCTTCGGATCGAGCTCGCGAGTGCCCGCGAGCAGCGCGACACCGGACGCGTCCGTCTGCGCCGAGGCGAGCGGCGCGACGTCCGCGCGCAGCTGCGCGATCGAGTCGACGTAAATGGACACGCGCGCGCCGCGCAGCGGCGTGCCGCTCGCGAGCTCCGTGGCCCAGACGAGCGTGTTGTAGTGCCCGACCTTCACGTGCAGTTGATAAGGAGTGACCTGCGCGAACAGCGACGGCCGATAAAAACGCCGTTCGAGCGGCGGGCTCGTCTCGAGCTGGCCGTAGACGGCGCCCGCGGCGCCGCCGAGGAGCTCGCGAACGTGCAGCGGCACGCCGTACTGGACGTCCGCGATCTTCGGCAAGTCGGTCTTGCGCACGAGCGCCGTCTCCGCGCCGGCGGCCGTGAGCTTCCTGTAGCGCACGGTGTAGCTGTCGAGATTGGTCACGAACAGCGGCACCTCGGAGTCGATGCCCTGCTCGAGCACCGCGGTGCTGTGCTCGAGCGTGTAGCCCGGCGGGCGATGGCTCGTGGCGAACGCGAAGTCGACCGGCGCGGCGAGCGTTCGTCCGAACTCGTCCTTCGGACCGTCGGCCGGGCGCGGCACGCGAGCTCGGTACGGCTCCGCGGCTTTGAGCCGCTCGGGCAGCCACACGATGTACTCGCGGCCGCGCTCGTGCGGCTGACGGAGCATCGAGTAGTCGCCGCGGTTCGCCCACGGGTCGTAGTCGGTGCGGCCTTGGGCGAGATCGGGCGTGATCTCCACGTGCTCCTTCACCTCGGAGCCGAGCACCGGCGCGCTGAACGCGAGCCCCACGCTGCCGAGCGGATTGCACTGCGCGGCCCCCGCGGCCGCGCCGGCACGCAGCTCGATCGACTCGCCGGTCAGGTCCTGGCAGCGCACCCCGAGGAACGCGAGCTCGGGGAACGTGGCGAACTCGAGCGCCGTGCGATTCTCGACGCCGCGCTCGGTGCCGACCGCGGGCTCGAGCCCGGGCTCCACCATGAGCCGCACCGTCGCGTCCGGCGGTAGCTCCGACGCGGGCGACAGCAGCCACACGCGCCGCGCGGTCTCGCCGCGGGTCTCGGTGGGCTGATCGTCCACGCCTTGCGTCCGCCGCTCGCCGAGATCGACGAACGCGCGCTCGCCCGGCAGCCGCAGGTAGCGCGGCAGCTCGCGCTGCTCGGTGTCGGGCGCCACGTCGAGCTCCACTCGGCGCGCGCTCTGCCCCGGCACGGTCATGAACACGTGCGCGCGTACCGACGACTGCGATACCGGCTGATTGAACACGGCGCGCACCACCGGCGTGCCGGGGCTCCGCCAGGTGGCGAACTGCGGATAGCCGAGCGTCGGCGTCTCCGTCGCGAACGTGTAGCGAGACTCTCCGGCGACCGTGGCGCCGTCCTGCGCGCGAATCCCCGGCTTCACGACCAGCATGTACACCGTGGCCGGGCGAAATTGGTCGCCGTCGGCGAGCTCGCACGCGAGCGCGCTCGGGTCGAGCCAGCGCCACTGGCAGGCGAGCGGCGGCGTGATCTCGATCGGGATCTCGGCCGCGGTGCGGTCCATGCGCCCGATCGGCACCACGGCCCGATCGAACTGGAACACGATCTGGCGTCCTTCCGGCACGTTGCGGCCCGACGGCGTGACGCGCGTGATCTTGAGCGACGCCGGCTCGGCGCCGGACTGTGCGAGCGCCGCGCCGGCAACCGCGAGCAGCGCGAGCAGCCGCAGCGTCGAACGGATCCGAGCTCCCGAGATTCGTGTCATGGCTCAATCGTAAACACGTACCTGCCCCGCGCGCACCGTCTGTTGGGTCCAGCGGCTCAGCGCGACTCTACGCCGCGGTTCTGACGTACCGCCGGCGGCTTTCTGACGAAAGATGGCGGCACCTGCGCTCGCACATCGTTCCCCGAGCCGGGACTTTCTGCTATATCGGTACGGCTCTCCTCTCGGGCGAGGAATCGGGCCATGCCACGCGCTTTGCTCGCACTCGTTCTCGGCGCCGTCGCCGGCGCCGCCGTCACTTACTTCGTGACGGCCGCTCGCGTCGTTTCGCTACCCGCCGCGGCAACGGACGTCGCAATCTCGGCTCCCGCGATACCGTCCGCCGAGCCGCTCCCGCGGAACGGCCCGGTCGCCTCCGGCACCGCCGAGCGCGCGGCGTTGTACGACGAGGCGGCCGGCGCGGACGGCGCGGCGCTCGCGCGCCTGATCGCAGCCGCGGCGGCGGCGCCGCCGACCCCGGCCCGCACTTACAAGCTCGGCGTGCTGCTCGCGCGTTACGCCGAGCTCGACGCCGAGCGGGCGCTCGCCCTCGCCCGCGAGCTGCGCGTGGGCGCGAGCACGCTCGCGTCGCTCTACGCGCAGTGGGCGGCGGCGGACCCGGCCGACGCCCTCGCGGCGCTCGGCGACGTGCAGAGCGCGGCGGACGCCACCACGATCGGGCTCGCGTTGCTGCCCGTGCTCGGGGGCGACGACTACGCGCTGCGGCAAGTGCTCGCGGCGCTGCCGCAGCTGTCCGACAACGGCTTTCGCGTCGCCGCCATCGCGGAGCTCGCGTCGTCCGACCCCGCCGCCGCGCTCGAGCGGGCGCTCGAGCTCCCCGCGTTCGGCGTGCGCGGCCTCGCGCTCGAGCGCGTGGGTGCGGCCTGGGCTCGAATCGATCCGGGCGCCGCGCTGGCGGCGGCCGAGGCGATGGACGACAGCGATCTGCGGTCGACCCTGCAGAGCGCGGCGCTGAACGGCTGGGCGCGAATGGATCCGAACGCCTTCCTCGACTACGTCGTCGCGCTCGATCCCGCAAAGCGCGCGCGCCTCGGCCTCATGGGCGGCTTGTTCGAGATCGCGCGCCTCGAGCCGGAACGCTACCTGGAGCTGTCGAAGCAGCTGCCCGCGGAGCTGCGCGAGCCCGCCGAGCGCCAAGCGCTCTCGCAGCTCGCGCGCAGCGATCCCGAGGCCGCGCTCGAGCGCTTGCGCGCGATGCCGCCGGGCATTCAGCAGGACGTCGGCCGCCAGGAGATCGCGCGCGCCTACGGCAGCAAGGATCCGGACGCGGCGCTCGCCTGGGCGAAGTCCACGGGCGACAGCGACACGCTGGGCGGGGTGTTGAGCGGCATCGCGAGCAAGGATCCGAGCCGTGCATTCGACGTCGCGGCCACGCTATCCCCGCAAGACCGCACGCGCGCCTTCATGCAGATCGTCAACGGCGCCATGGGCGCCCGCGACCCGGACTTCGCGGGCCTCGCGGAGCGCCTGCTCGCGGCCGGCGGCGACGCGGGCGCCGCCAACGGCGTCACGCAACTCGTCCAGACGTGGCAGCGGCGCGAGCCCCAGGCCGCAACCGAGTGGATCGTGGCGAACGCCGGCCGAGTGCCCGCCGCGGCGTTCCAAACGGCGAGCCGTTATCTCGCCGAAAACGACCTCGCGGCCGCGGAACGGCTGCTGCCGCAAATCCCGAGCGAGAGCCGCTCGGCGTGGCTGCAAGGAATGGCGCAGAGCTACGCGCGCAACGACGCCAAGGCCGGCGCAGCCTGGGTCGCGCGCCTGCGCGGCGATCCTGCTTATGCGGGCGCCGCAGGCGCGATCGCCCAGAGCTTGGCGCGCGTCGACGCGCCCGCCGCGGCCGCTCTCCTCGACGGCATCCCGGAGCGCGGCCCAGACTCGTCCTCGCTCGCGGGCGCCACCAGCGGCGTGGCGGCGGCGTGGGCCCGGTCGGACCCGCTGTCCGCGGCCGAGTGGGCCCGCGGTATCGGCGCGGACGCCCGCGGCGTGCTGGCGCTCTCGTCCGTGGCGCGCGTGTGGGCCGACCGCGACTACGCGGCGGCGCGCGCCTGGACGCTCGGCCTGCCGTCCGGGCCGCCGCGGGACGCGGCGCTGCGCCCGTTGCTGATGAACGCCGGCAACCTCGACACGTCGCTGCTCGCGTCGTTCAGCTCCGATGCCACCCGGCAGACGGCGGTGCTGACCGCGGTCACGCAGCTCGCCGGGCGCGACCCGAAGGAGGCTCGCGCGCTGGTCGACCGTTACGTCACGCTGCCGTCGCTGCGCGAGCAGGCGGACCGGGCGCTCGAGAGCGGCGGGGCGAGGCGGATAGGCTCCCCGCCGTTCTGATAGCGCTGCCGAACGCGCGGCGGGTTTTTCCGGCTGTTACGCGCGCGGGGCGACGTCCGGCAACCAGAGCAGGTCCGTAACGCCGTAGTCCTTGCCGCACTGCGACAGCAGCGCCGTGATCTGGCCGCGATGATGCGTCTGATGGTTGAAGAAGTGAGTCACGCAGACCCAGAGGTCGTAGACGCGCGGCGCGGGATTCACGATGGTCGTGAACTTCACCTTCGCCGCGAGCTGCGCGTCGGTGAGGCCCTGCGTCCAGCCTTCGATGTCCTGATCGGCGAGCGTGCGCTCGGCGCGGAGCTCGTTGAAATCCGCGAACAGCTCCTGGCGCAGGCTCTGCACCTGGATCGGCCGGCCGATGAAACGGCCGAACCAGATGCGGTCCGCGAGAAGGATGTGGTTCAGCGTGCCGTGGATCGAGCCGAAGAACGCCTTGCGGTCGAGCTTGCGGTCCGCGTCGCTCAATTCCGCGCACGCGGCGTACAGCTTGTCGTTCATCCAATGGTTGTAGGCCGCCATCGTCTGCGCTTGCCTTGCGAGCATCAGTGCCTCCTTGCGAGCTGTTCGAGCTCCCGGAGCGCTTCGCGCTTCTTCTCGGGCGGATGTCCTTCGTAGTAGCGGTCGATGAGCTGGCGCACCACCGCGATCTTGAGCTCGCGCGCCGAGTCCGGCAGCGCGGCGCTCACTTGATCGAACGCGAGCACCACCTTGAACAGGTGCTCGAGCGCGGGCTCGGGCACCTGCGAGTCGCGCGTGAGGAGCTCGCCGATGCGGGCATAGATCCGGGCGGCGTAGGTCGCTGCAAGATTGCGGGCCACCTTCGCCTCGGCGGGCCTGGCCTCGGCGATGACCTCGTCGAGCAGCGCGAGCCCCTCTTCCAGGCTGCCGAGCCCGTCCGCGGAGCGGTAGTCCGCCTCGCCTTCCGCGAGGCAGCGGCGCGCGTCGATGAGCTCTCGCGATTCGGGCATTCGGGCTCCCTGACTTCGTACTGTAATGAATCCGGAGCGGATTCGTATTACCTCACGAGAACGCGATCGTAAGGACCGTGATGATCTCGGAGGTGGCCTTTGCGGAGCTCTATCGAACGCATTACAGCCGAGTTCTTGGCTTATGCCGGCACCTATTGGGCTCTCGTGCCGCCGCCGAGGACGCGGCTCAAGAAGCGTTCTTTCGCGCCCACCGCACGCTCGCGAGCTACGACGCGGGCCAGCCGTTCCAGGCGTGGATCATGAGCATCGCGACCCACCACTGCATCGACATCGTGCGCCGCCGCAGCAAGGAGCGCGCGATCTTCGGCACCGAGACGACCGAGCGCGTCGAAGCGGAGGCCGACACCACCGACGTGCTCGGCGAGCTGCTCGCGGCCGAGCGCGCGCGCGACCTGAAAGCGGCAGTGGCGGCATTGCCCGACAAATATCGCCTGCCGCTGCTGCTCGCTTACTACGGCGGCTCGAGCTACGACGAGATAGCCACCACGCTCGGGCTCACGAAGACCCACGTCGGGGCGCTGATTTGCCGCGGCAAGCAGGCGCTACGCAAAGCGCTCACGTCACTCGAGGAGAAGCGCGCATGACCCATCCGTCGCAGCTCGCATGCTCGATGTACGCCGACCGCGCGCTCGCTCCGGCCCAAGCGGCGGAGCTCGAGCGGCACCTGGCCTCGTGCGCGGCCTGCCGCGCGCGCGTGGCGGCGCTCGAGGCGGAGACCGGCGCGTTGCGCGCGGCGCTGCTCCAAGAAGACGCGGAGCTCGTCGCGGCTCCGCCGTGGCGGCGCGGCTTGCGTCTCCTCGACGTGCTCGGGCTCGGCGCCGCGGCGGCCTTGATCGCGTGGACCTCGAGCGTGTTTTGGGGCGCGCTCGCCGCCGTCGTGCCGAGCGGCCTGCGCTGGTTGAGCCCGCTCGATCCGCGGTCGCTCTGGAATTACGGCATCGATATCGTCGTCTTCATCGCCAATGAGGGTAGCTTCATGTTGAACTCGATCTCGAGCTTCGCGACGGTGGCGGCGTTCGCCGCCGTGCTCGGCGGCGCCGCCATGGCGCTGCGCAAGCAGGCCGGCGCGGCGGTGCTGCTCTCCGTGCTGCTCATGGTGCTCGCGTTGCCGTCCACCGGCCACGCTTTCGAGCTCCGCCGGTCGAAGGGCATCACGACGGTGCCGGCCGGCGAGACCGTGGACGACACCTTGATCGCGCTCGGCGACACCGTGTCGATCGAGGGCGACGTCCACGGCGATCTGCTCGCGTTCGGCCGGCGGGTCACGGTGCGCGGCAACGTCATGGGCGACGTGGTGAGCGGCGCCGAGACCGTGGAGATCTCCGGCACCGTGGGCGGCAACGTCATCGCGGGCGGCAGCCAGGTGAGCCTGCTGCAGGCGCGCGTGGCGGGCAACGTCTATTCCGGCGGGCGCGGCGTGCGGCTCGACGACGGCACCGAGATCACGGGCAACGCGGTGACCGCGGCCAACGACGTGGACGTCGCCGCGCACATCGGGATCGACCTGCGCAGCTACGGCCGCGACGTGAATTTTTCCGGCAACGTTACACGCAACGTGGGCGCCTACGGCGAGACGATCACGCTGGTCGCGCCCGCGCGGATCGGCGGCGACCTCACCGCCTACGTGAGCGCCGACGAGAAGCTGCAGATCGCGAATGGCGCCACGATCGGCGGCAAAGTCACTCGCGAGGTCTCGCAAAATCGGGCGCTCTCGCGGCGCGGCTTCGACGCCCGGATCTTCGAGCCCCGCCCCAATCGGTATGCCACCGCGGGGTTCTACTTCGGGCAAATGGTGCGGCTCGCCGCGGCGTTCGCCACGGGCTTGCTGCTGCTCGCGGCGTTTCCGCCGCTGCGGTTGCCGCCGCTGCGCAGCGGCATCGATCTGCTCCGGGCCGGCGGCATCGGCCTCGCTACCGCGGTGGTCGCGCCGGTGGCGGCGCTGATCGCGTGCATCACCGTGATTCTCGCTCCCATCGGCATCATCGGCTTCGTGCTGGGCGCGATCGCGCTGTACCTCGCCAAGATCCCGGTCGCGCAGCTCGTGGGGCTCTTGTTGTTCAAGTCGACGCCGCACTACGCGGCCTCGCTGCTCGCCGGCCTCGCGGTCGTGATCGTGGCGGTGAACTTGCCGTTCGTGGGCTGGCTATTCGGGCCGGTGATTACCTGCGTCGGCCTCGGCATGCTGGTGATGCACGGGCTCGACGCGGTGGGGCGGGGGCATCTGGTGCGCTGAGGTCTACAGCGGCTTCCAGGTGAAGCCTTCGCCGCTGCGGTAGAAGATCGCCACGGCTCGGCCGTAAAGCTCGTGCTCGCTGATCAGGCCCCAGGCGCGGCCGTCGAGGCTGTTGCCGCGGTGGTCCCCGAGCGCCAGCACCATGCCGGGCGGAATCACCTCCGAGTCGATGTCCGGCCCGCCGCCGTTGTCGAGGTTGAGCAGCGCGCGGCGCGCGCCGAACCATTCGAGCTCCCGGTCGCCGAGCCGGTGACCATTGACCGAGAGCTGCCCGTCCTTGAGCGACACCACGTCGCCGCCGACGGCGACGATGCGCTTGATGAGCCGCACGCCGTCGCGCGGCGAATAGAACACCGCGATCTCGCCGGGCGTGGGCGTGCGCGCGCCGAACAGGTCGATCTTGGTGAGCGGGATTCGCACGCCGTAGGCGGTCTTGTCGATGAACACGTGGTCGCCCGGCTCGAGCGAGTACTCCATCGAGCCCGAAGGGACCCAGTAGTGATCGGCGAGCGAGGAACGGGCGGCGGTGACGAGCGCGAGCACGATCGCGATCGGGATCAGCTCCTTGAGCCAGCGCTTCACTTCCAGAACATCCACCAGGGTTTGGACGACGCCGGCGCGGGCTGCTGCGCCGTGCCCGGCGTGTCCTGGCCCGTGACGTAGCTGCGGTCGTCGCACGACGGCGTCTCGTAGGGCAGATCCGACACGAGCACCGCGTCGGCGCCTCGGTACTCCCCACTGAAGTACTTCGGATCCACGGCCGTGTACTCGCGCCGCAGCGCGCCCTTGTCGCGGTCGAGCGAGAACCGCTCGACGACGTGCAGCGCATCGCTGTGCATCGTCGAGGTGTCCGCCGACAGCACGCCGGGCTTGAAGCCGATCGTGTCGACGACGAGCACGTCGTGGTCCCAGTGCCCGATCGAGTGACCCGCGAGGCTCGGCTCGATGCGCGCCGGGTGCTCCTTCTCGTTGAGCCAGATCGTGCGATCGATGCCCATCGCGCCATACTGGATGCGGATTGCGTTCTCGTCCTGGGTGATGCGATTGACGAACGTCTCGAACGTCCAGTCGAACAGAATGTTCGTGGGCTCGCAGCGCAGGCGCGGGTTGTCCGCCGACGACGGATCGAAGCCTTCGGCGGCCTTCTTGCCGGCCTCGGTGAGCGTGACCGGGCTCGGACGGAACGACCAAGCCGTGTGGATCGCGTCGTCGGCGAGCGACTCGGGCGTGCCGCGCGCGCCGGGAAACGCACGGGTGCCCGGCGGCAATTCGCCGGGTCCCACGGTGTTGGCGACCGACAGCGGCACGAGCGCGCCCTCGATGCCGCGCCGATCCGTCATCACGCGCTGCTCGCCCGCCCAGTCGCCGTTGATGTTGGGATCGCCGTTCGGCAGCCGCTCGGGACGCTCGACCTTGGTGGAGAGTCCCGGCCTTTGCAGCTGGCCGTAGCGGTCCATGCTGCGGCCGTCCGCCAACGTGATCGTGCCCAAGTAACAGGCGTGCGGATCGTGCCGGTCGGGAGAGCCGGTGATCTTCACGGTCTGGCCCGCCGCGAGCATCTCCTCGGTCCAACCCGAGCGCTTGAGCACCGTGGCCGCGCGCATCTCGCAGCGCATCGGCGTGACTTCGCCGTTCTCGCCGGTCACGTTCAAGTAGAGCCACGAGTGCGGGTTGACGAACGCGAGCTGGGTGATGACCCCGGTGAGCTCGATGTCCTTGTTCAGATCGAAGTTGGCGATGCCGTGATGAGCGAAGGCGCCGCCCACCGGGAAGAACACCATGGCTCCCAACACAACTGCGCATCTCGTGGTCATGCCGGCTCCGCTCAAAAGCACTGGGGCTATCTTAGACCTGCACGCGGACGGGCAAAAAGGGGAGGACGCCGCGAGGCTCTCGCCCCGCGGACGTCCAGCGTCCGATCGACCGGCGGCGTGCCTCTAGTGCTGCAGCTGGCCGCGAATCTCGCCGCCCGGGAAGGCCTGCGAGTGCAGGTTCACGTACACCGCCTCGTGGCGGATCGCGTCGAGCAGCTTGTCGAAACCGTTGAGCCCCGCCGTGGCGATGACGTTCTGCGCCGTGATCGTGCCGGTGATCTGTCCCGGTGACGCGGGGCACGGCTGCGGAACCGGCACGTTCGCCGGCGGCGCGAGATTGGTGCACAAGAACACCGTGATGCCGCCCTGCGTGTGATGCTGACCGAAATGCAGGTGCGACTGCGTGATGTTGGCGACGCCGTCGTACGTGTAGGAGTACTCGATGGTGCCCGCGTCCTCGTCGATGACGGCGCGGAAGAACCCGCGGCCCGCCGACGAGACCGCGCCGATCGCGCCTGAGGTTTGCGTCGCGCCCTGCACTTCTTCGTAACCGCTGAGCCACGCGCGCACGGTTTCGACCTTTTTCTTGCGGCTGTCCGCATGGGCCGTCATCGAGACGACCGCGATGCCGGTCAACAGGCCGATGCTGACGATCGAGAATAGACGCTTCATTTGCTTTCCTCCCCGGTGACTGTTCTCAAATTGCCGTCGGCGCCCGCCGGCCGCGATGGGCACTTGCCGTCCGCGGCTTCGCGAGCTGCCTCAGTTGTGTTCCGCGGCGGAGCCGAACGGTTCATCCGCCGGAAGCGCCGTCACGGCCCGGCCTCGAAGGGTCCGCGCGCGGCTTCGTCATAACCACACGCGGCTTCGGCCCACGAGGGGAATGGGCGCGGTGGGCACGGTTCATTGCGTCCGGCTGCCGCCCGACGCTAAGCTTGAGGAAAGCGGCTCCGGCGCCGCGCGGTTTCCGACGGAGATACGATGAAAATCAACGGACTATCGCTGCTCGCAGTCGTCGCCCTCGCGGCCTGCGGCTCCCAGTACGCCGCCGCGCAAGGCACGGCTCGAGCGGCGGCTCCGGACAAGTTCGAGGCGGGCAAGCACTATCAGGTGCTGCCTGCGCCCCAGCCCTCGGGCGCCGCGCCGGGCAAAGTAGAGGTGGCCGAGGTCTTCATGTACGGCTGCCCGCACTGCTTCGCGTTCGAGCCGCACATCCAGGAGTGGCTCAAGAAGAAGGCGGACTACGTCACGTTCGTGCGCATTCCCGCGCCGTGGAACCCCGCCGCACAGCTGCATGCGCGCGCCTTCTACACCGCCGAGATGCTCGGTAAGAGCGGCGTGATCGACGAGCCGTTCTTCAACGCCTTCCACAACGAGCACAACTACCTCGACACGCCGGAAAAGCTCGCGGACTTCTTCGCCCAATTCGGCGTCGACCGCGACACCTTCCAGAAGACGTTCAATTCGTTCGGCGTCGACGCGAAGGTCAGCCGCGCGAACGACCTCATCACGCGCTACAAGGTCACCGGCACGCCGGCCGTCGTGGTCAACGGCAAGTACCTGACCAACGGCCAGATGTCCGGCAGCTACGAGAACTGGTTCGCGATCATCGACGAGCTGGCCGCGAAGGAGCACGCCGCCGCGCACTGAGCGACGCGGCGCTCCGGGTCACGGAGCCGTCAAGAGAGCGGCAGGCCGAGGAACCACGCGCAGAACGCGCCCCACGGGGGCGCGAACGGCAGCGTTACCACCGATACGTGGTAAAGCAGCAGTACGCCGAGCGCCACCGGAAAGACGTTCGCGCGTTGGTTGGCGCGCCAATCCCACAGCGCCAGCACCACGAGAATCAGGTCCGCTAGCAGAAACCCTGCCACCTGCACGAGCGGCGAGCCGTCGACGTGCGGCACGAAGCGCAGGAGCTCCGGCGCGTGCCGCGCGATCAACCGGTCGGTGACCGGCGTGAACAGCGGAAATACCGTGCAGAGCATGTAGCGGCCGTGCACCTGGCGGTCGCGCCGGTAGTAGATCGCGAGGCCGTAGAGCACGGCAAACGCCGCGAGCGCATTCAGCGTGAGCGCGAGGAAGTACAGATCGCCGAGCACGAGCGGAGCGCCGGGCCGTATTCCGGCGCCGACGCGGTAATGCACGAAGCTCAACGTCACCGCCACGAGCGCCGGCGCGAGCACGTACGAGGCCTTGCCGAGGATGCGATGCAGGCCGCGCCGGCCCGTGCGCAACAGCTGCGGCTGCACGAACAGCAGCGCGCACCAAACGGTCAGCAAGATGCCGTGCGCGTGGAAACGAAAGTTCGGCTGCTCGAACAGGCGTGCGAAGTAGCTCGGCCAGAACGCGAGCACCATGAAGATGAAGAACACGACCAGGAAGCGCGCGCTCAGGCGGTAGAGAGGGCTTTCGACGCGCGTCGCCATCGCGGCGCACTCTAATGGAACGCGCGTCACATCGTCCAGGCGAAGCCCGGGGCGAACGTGATGCAGTCACTCCCCGGAGCCAGCCCCCGATGCGACAGTGCCGCGATGGCGCGTTGTCGACATAACGCCGCGGTGCTCTTGGTCGCGAGCTCGCTGCTCGGCTGCGGCGGCTCGAACGACGCCGTGGAGACCCCGACGCCGCAGCCGCTCGATCTGGCAGGCGTGTACTCGGGCTCGTTTCCGTGCAGCAACTGCGACTCGATCGACGCCGCCCTGTGGCTGCGTCCGGACGGCCGGTTCATCCTGCGGCAAAACTACGTCGGCGGCGAAGCCGCCAACCAGGGCAGCGCCTATTCGCTCGGCCGCTGGAGCTGGGACGAGCACGGCGCGGCGGTCGTGTTGGCCGGCGCGGGGCCGGAGCGGCGCTTCTCACCGATCGGCGATCGACGCCTGCGCATGCAGACCGCATCGCCGGTCCCGCACGTTCTCTCTTACGACGCTTCGGCTCCCGCGTTCCGCGATCGCGTACGCATCGACGGCGACAGCGTGATTTCCGAGCGCGCGGCCGAGTTCACCGAGTGCCTGACGGGATTGCGCTTCGGCGTCGCCGAAACGAAGGGCTACAAGGAGCTTCGGCGCCAGCACCGGCTGCTGAACTCGCGCGGCGCGCCGGCGCTGACGACGGTGGAAGCGCGGCTCGTGGTCGACGGCGGACGCGAGTGGCTGGTCGTCGAAAAAGTGATCGGGCTCAAGCCGGGCGCTCACTGCGAGCGCCCGACGGTTCTGGCCGCGCAAGACTGATTATTTCGTGGGTGTGGCCTCTTTCGGCTGCACTAGGAACACGCGGCGCTCCGCTCGCCCGCCGGCATCCCGCTCCTCGGTGCCCGCGATACTGAACCGCGTGCCCGGCTCGCCGTCGCCGCGGATCGTGTAACCGCTCGGAACCGCGAACAGATCGGGCGACTGCTCGCTCCGCGAGAGATTGACCAGTCGGTAGATCGTCTCGCCGAAGCGGGGATCGAAGTTCCGCCGCTGCACGACGGCCTCGATGTCCGCCGAGTACCACTCCTCCGCCACGATCTCGATCGGCCGCTCGTTGCCGATGGCGCCCGCCGCGATGGTCTGCGTGTGACGCGTGCCGTGTGCGAGCACGCCCTCGAGCACTTGCTCGCCGAGGTCCTCGGTGGCGACGGCGCCGGCATCGACTCGGGCGACGCCGCTCACCGCGAAACCCGGAGTGTAGGTGCGCAGCCCGGCTCCGGCCGGGCTGGCGGGCGCCGTCGCGTGCAACTCGAACCGTTCCGGCGGCGCGCCATCGGCCTGCGCGGACGGCGCTTCGACACGCAATGCGAACGTGGCAGCGCCCGGCGGAGGCGCCGGCAAATTCGCGGGCAACGGCCCGGTTGCGGCCGCGGCAGTGGCGACAGTGCCCACCTCGCCGGCGACGAGCTTGAACGGCCGGAACTTCCATGCCGTCTGATCGGCCGTGTTCAACGAATACCCAACATCGGCGACCGGGTCGTTGATCGTGATCAGCGTGACGGGATCGCCGCCCGTCTGCCACGGCCCGACCGCACCGAGCTTTTGCTCGCTGCGCGTGCGCCCGGCCGCATCGCGATAGAAGCGCGCCTCGTTTCGCGAGGTGATCCGATTGCCGTCGGCGAGAATCTGGGTCGACTCGGTGACCGAGTCCGCCGAGTACGGCTTGTCCTTCACCACCTTGCCGAGCACGCTCCCTTCGCTGCGCACCACGTCGATGCGCCCCCCGAAGGGAACGATCGGCGCGCCGTTGCCGATGAACAGCATCGTGTCGGCGGGCGGCGCAGGGGGCACAGGCGGCGGCTGACCGAACGACGCCGCCGGCAGCAGCGCCGCGCCGGCCATCAGCGCGAGAACAATTTTCGATCGCGTCATCTTCGCTCTCCAAATCGAGCCAAATCGAAACCCAAATCAGCGTGAGCCCGCGGGCACGAACAACGTGTCCGTCGAAGCAAACCGTATGCCGCTCGCGAGCCCGTCCTCTCCCACGAGCAAGTCCGCCTCGATCGTGCCTTCGAGGCGCGGGCCTTGAGCGAGCGCGGACAGCGGGATGCGCACGCGCACGACGCTGTACGAGCCCGACGGGGAGAAACCCGGCGCGTACATCAGCGGTTGGAAAGCCGCGGCGCCCGAGCCCCGGTCCGCGCCCGACGGCGCCGCACCGCCCGCGTCCAGCGAGGGCGGGCGGACGGCCGGCCCGGCTTGCTCGACCGGCGACCGCACGGCGAGCAGCGCCGCGATGGCCGCGACCGCCGCGGCAGCCGCGGCCGCCAGCGGGGCGCGCCAGCGGCGTGGGGTCGGCGGGGACGCCGTGACCGGCGGCGGGGCCGCCTCGCGTGGCGCCGCCCCAAGTCGAGACCGCGCGCGCAGGACCGCCGGCAAGCCCGTCTCCTCGAACGGCGGCGCCTGCAAGCCGCGCAGCCGCTCGCGCAACGCGGCAAGGTCTGCGCCGAGGCGTTCGTCGCACTCCGCTCCGTCGATCTCGTCGTTCATGGGCACACCTCGCTCGTCTCGAGCATCCGCGCCGCGGCCGGGTCCGGCTCCGTGGCGCCCAGCGCGGCCGTGAGCAGCGCGCGCGCGCGATGCAGCCGCGACCGCACCGTGCCGATCGGGCAGTCGAGCACGCCGGCGGTCTCGGCGTAGGACAGCTCTTGCAGCTCGCAGAGCACCAACGCCTCGCGATATTCCACCGGCAGCTCCGCGATCGCGGCGTGCAGCCGGCCGATGCGCTGCGCGGTGAGCACGTGCTCCTCGTTGCGGCAGTCGGTCGAGCTTTCGGCGGCGCCCTCCGGCAATTCGGCCGTCCAGCGGCTCTCGAGGCGCAAGCGATCGAGGACGACGTGGCGCGCGCAGCCGAACAGCCAAGCCCGAGCCGAGCCCTTGCGCGCGTCGAAGCGCCCCGCATTCTCGAGCACGTTGAGAAACACCTCTTGGGTCACGTCGTGGGCGACGCTGCTCGACTTCGCCATCGCGTACGCGAAGCGGAACACGTCGTCGCTGCGCCGCCGATAGAACGCGACGAACGCCTGCTCTGCGCCTTCCGCGACCTGCCCGAGCAGGATCGCGTCGTCGGTATCATCCAGGGCCTGCGTGTCGTGCGGCATCGAATTCGATCGTCCTCGACCTCTATTCGCGGGATCGCGCGCTTTGGTTCCCGACGAGGCGCGACTCCGGCCGCACCTATGTATAAAACTTCCTCCGGGCTGCGTAGACTACCCGCACGGCGGGACTCTCGATAATGAAGAACATGGACGAGGGGCTACAGATCCGGCCCGGACGGGCCAAGTTTTCGGACGATGCGTCCGATACGCTGTTGCTCGCGCGGATCGCCCGCGGCGACCGCGACGCCCTCCGCGAGCTCTATACCGTCTACTACCACCCGTTGCTGCGGTTCATCTATCGCGTCACCGGCCAGCTCGAGCTCGCGCAAGAGGGCATCAACGACGTGATGCTCGTGATCTGGCGCAGCAGCGAGTCGTTCGGCCGCCGGTCGACCGTGGCCACCTGGATCATGGGCATCGCCTACCGCAAGGCCTTGAAGCTCCTGGAAGGCTCGCGCCGCTGGACCGACCGGTTCGCCAGCGTCGATTTCGACGCCGCGATTGAACGTTCCGAGGCCGCGGCGGAACCCACCGACGACGCCGACCTGCGGGATTTGCTCGATCAAGCCTTGCGGCACCTGTCGCCGGAGCACCGTGCGGTCGTCGAGTTGACATATTTCTACGGCTGCTCTTACGACGAAATCGCAGTGATCGCCAATTGTCCGGTAAATACCGTCAAAACGAGGATGTTTCACGCGCGCGCGAAGCTGCGCAAGCTCGTGCCGAAGCTCGGCAAGGACTCGCCCGCGACGTGAGCTCTTCGATCGAGCACCAACACGCGTTCGAGCTGCTGCCGTGGCTCGTGAACGGCCGGCTCGAGGGTAGCGAGCGCGACGCCGTCGAGGCCCACCTGCGCAGCTGCCTGCCGTGCCGCCGCGAGCTCAAGGAGCAGCAGCGGCTGCGCACCGCGCTGCGCGAGCATCCCGCCGTGCACATCTCGCCGCAAACGAGCTTCGACCGGCTCTCGCGCCGCTTGGCCGAGCCCGAGCCCGCGACGGTGCGACCCGCGGCGCGCGGGTTCGCCGCATTCGCGCGCTTCGCCGCCGTCGGCGCGGCGGGCGTCGCCCTGCTCGGTTTGCTGCTGTGGCTCGTGCCGCGCGAGCCGCAGCCGGGCACCTATCGAACGCTGGCCGACTCCGCTGCCGCGAGCGTCGCGCGCATCGACGTCGTGTTCGCGGACTCGGTCACGGCCGCGGAGCGCGAGCACGTGATCGCCGACGTCGGCGGCGAGATCGTATCCGGTCCCACCGAGCTCGGGCGATACACCGTGGCGCTCGACGGCGGGCACTCCGGCGACGGCGACGTCGCGGACGTGCTGCGCCGCTTGAGCCGCGATCCCCACGTGCGCTTCGCGGGCTTGTCGCTCGCGCCCGAAGGAACGCAATGAGGCTGATTGCCGCCGCCGCGCTCGCGCTGACGCTCGCGGCGTGCGCCACCGGCCCACGCCAGGCCGCGGAGCCGGGCACGGCGCAGCGCCAGCTGCTCGTCACGATCCACCAGCCGGAAGCGTTCGCGCTCGGGCTCACGGGCACGCCGAGCCAGCGCTACGTGCAGCGCCGCTACGGCCCCACGCCCTCGGTCGAACGGATCCTCACGCAGATCGCGCGCGAGCACCGCTTGAACCGTGTCGACGGCTGGCCGATCCAGTCGCTCGAGGTGTATTGCGAAGTGCTCGAGGTGCCCGACGAGCGCCGGCTCGACGAGGTGATCGCGGCGCTGCAAGCCGATCCGCGCGTCGACCTCGTGCAGCCGATGAACATGTTCAGCACGCAGAGCACGCGCTACGACGATCCCTACGCCGACCTCCAGGCCGGCGCCATCGAGATGGGCGTGGAGGAAGCGCATCAGCTCGCCACCGGCCGCGGAGTATCGATCGCGATCATCGACTCGGCCGTCGACACGAGCCACCCGGACTTGCGCGCGAGCGTCCGCATCGCCCGCGACCTCGTCACGACACGCGGCGGCGCGCGCTCGGGCGAAGTACACGGCACGGCCGTCGCGGGCGTGATCGCTTCGGCGATGAACAATCGCGAGGGCATCTACGGCGTCGCGCCCGACGTGAGCATCGCCGCGTTGCGTGCGTGCTGGGCCGTGGAAGCCAACAGCCTCGCGGCGCAATGCTCGAGCTTCTCGCTCGCGCGCGCTCTCGAGATGGCGCTGACGCTGAAGCCGAACGTGATCAACCTGAGCCTCGCGGGCCCTTCCGATCCGCTGCTGTCGCGGCTGCTCGACGAGGCCATCGCGCGCGGCATCATCGTCGTGGCGGCCCAGCCCGCGTCCGACGACGCCGCCATGCAATTCCCGGCGTCGCACCCGAAGGTGCTGGCCGCGCATTCGGCGACGGACTCCGGGGCCGCGCTCTCGCCGTATCGGCTCGGAGCTCCGGCCACCGAGGTGCTCACGACGATGCCGGGCGCCACCTACGCCTTCTTGAGCGGCAACTCCCTCGCGGCGGCGAACATGACGGGGGTGATCGCCCTGCTCATGGAGCGCGATCCGAAGCTCGACTCGGAGCAGATCGGCGCGATCCTGCTCGACTCCACTACCCGCACCCACGGCCGCGCCTCGATCAATGCCTGCCGCGCGCTCGAGGAGCAGAGCGGCCGGCAGTTGTGCGGCGGAGAGGCGGAGCTCGCTAGATTCTAGTGCGCCTGCCGTGCAGCGCGTACGACACGCTGATCACGTATTGATTGGCGTTCGGGTCGCCGAGCCAGGTGGTCCAATCGTAGCCGCTGTCGTAGTAGCGCAAATCGACGACCACGCGGCGCACCACCTTCGAAACTCCGACGTTCCAGTGCGTGTACTCGACGTCCGTGCCGTGGAGCGCGAATCGTCCCAGCGTCGCCCCGATCTCGATGTCGCCGCGCAGCGGCAACGCCAGCGACAACTCCTGGTTGAGCGCGGAGCGATCCTGCGCGTAAAAGCTGGGACTATAGGCAGCGGTATAGAAAACGCGGTCGCGGAAGCCGACCGTTGCGCCGAGCTCGTCGTAGTCGTACGAGATCGCGGTGCCGGGATAGAAGTATCTGCCGAGCACGACGGTCCAGGACCACTGGTCCGCGCGGGCGTGGTATCCGGCGTACGCATCCACCACGGTATCGCGCGGCTGCTCGTACGAGTACTCGACCGCGTAGTCCACGTTCGCGGCCCAGCCGCCCGCGAAGAAACCGCTCGAGTGTTGATAGTCGACGCCGAGCTGCAGCGACAGGCCGTCGTTCTGCGAGAGCCCATGGCTCCAGTAGGCGTTGCCGAGCGTGAGATAGCCGTTCACGCCGACGGCCGCATCCTGCGCAGCGGCGGACGCGGAGGCGGCGAGGCCTACCGCGCAGAGCAGCCACGGCGCAGCAACTAGTCTCATGTACGGCAACGTCCCCGAGCGGGAGAGACGATTCTAGGCTTCCTTCGCCGGCCCGCGCCACCTCCCCGCCCCGGGCGCCGCGGTAGACAGCGCCGCGGTGCCTGCCGCAAGCTCCTTTGCGATGTTCGTGGTCGAGCTCATCTACAAGGCCGATCTCGCCGAGATCGACGCGCGGATGAAGGCGCACATGGCCTTCCTGCGCAAGTACTACACCGCGGGCAAGTTCCTCGTGTCGGGCCGTAAGATTCCCCGCGACGGCGGCATCATTCTCGCGGTCGGCGAGAGCCGAGCCGAGATCGAGGCGATCATGCGCGAGGATCCGTTCTGCAAGCACGGGCTCGCCGACTTCCGCGTGGTCGAGTTTCGCGCGAGCCAGCGCGCGGACGACATCCAAAAGCGGATCGACGCGTTTTGAGCGCGCGAACCGCGCGGGGCGGTTCGCTTTCCTGGCGGCTCGTGCCCGTTACCGGGTCAGTAGATTTCGGGGACGAGCATTTCGCCGGGGACGGCTTGGCGGGAGTAGTGCTCGTGGCGCTCGCGTTCGGGAAGGCTGATCGGGGGCTTCACCTTCTCGACGTAGGGGAACTGCGAGAGCAGGTGGTGGATACAATTGAGGCGCGCGCGCTTCTTGTCGACGGCTTGCACCACCCACCACGGAGCTTCGGGGATGTGGGTGCGCTTCAACATGATCTCCTTGGCGAGCGTGTAGTCTTCCCAGCGACGGCGTGACTCGAGGTCCATCGGGGAGAGCTTCCACTGCTTGAGCGGGTCGTACATGCGGCCGAGGAAGCGCAAGTACTGCTCCTCGTCGGTGATAGAGAACCAGTACTTGATGACCTTGATTCCGGAGCGCACGAGCATCCGCTCGAACTCCGGCACCGAGCGGAAGAACTCCTCGATCTCCTCCTCGCTGCAGAAACCCATCACGCGTTCGACGCCGGCCCGGTTGTACCAGCTGCGGTCGAACAGCACGATCTCGCCCGCCGCGGGCAGGTGCGGCACGTAGCGCTGGAAATACCACTGCGTGCGCTCGCGGTCGCTGGGCGCGGGCAGCGCCACCGTGCGGCAGACGCGAGGATTCAATCGCTGCGTGATCCGCTTGATGGCGCCGCCCTTGCCCGCCGCGTCGCGGCCCTCGAACAGGATCACGATCTTCTGGCGGGTGTCGACGACCCAGTCCTGAAGCTTCACGAGCTCGCCTTGCAGGTGAAACAGCTCGCGAAAGTAGCGGCGCCGCTCGTGCCCGTGCTGGTCGTTGTCGGGAACGACGACGTCCGCCGGCAGCGGATGCCGGTCCTCGATCTCCATCTCGAGCTCTTCGTCGTAGCTGTCCTCGAGGTCGGCGGTGAGGCGGCGTATCAGCTCGTCGTGGTCCATGGTCGCTCTCTTCCAAGTGCCGCGAATCGTCCGAGCTCAATGTTACAACTCTGCGCGAGCGCCGGGCTCCGGGTCTCCGCGGGCCGGCTTCGAGCCGACGAGCCCGCTCGCGCAGCCGTAGAAGTATTTGCCGAGCTCGCAGCGCAGCCCGCGGCTCTCGAGATGCCCGTGCAGCCGCGCGCAATCGCCGAACTCGGCGACGTAGACGCCGATCATCGCGAACCCGTAGGAGTAGCCCAGGAACAGCCTCTCGATGATCGGCATGCAGCGCCGCAGATAGAACATGTAGAGCGGCCGCAGGAACCAGCCCTTGGGCTCCGACACCTCGATCAACGAGAACTTGCCTCCCGGCTTGAGCATGCGAGCGATCTCCGCGCTCAGACGGCGGAGCTGCGCGTCGTCGAACGTCTTCACGCCGAACGTCGACACGATGAAGTCGGCGCTCGCATCCGGCACCGAGTTCGCGAACACGTCCTCCTCGAGCAGCAGGATGCGGCCCGGCCCGCTGCGCGCCGCCTCCGCGCGCGCGCCTTCGATCATCGCGGGCGAGATGTCGAGGCCGGTGAGGCGCGCGATCGTGCGCTTGCGCATGAGCTGCGCCCACGTTTCGCCGCGCCCGCACATCAAGTCGAGGCCGACGGCGCCGTCGGCGAGGTCGCCGAGCTTGTCGATGCACTGGCGGCGCCAGCGCTCGGTGAAACCGAACGACGCGAGGTAGTTCGTGTAGCCGTACGACGCCGAGACACGGTCGAACAGATCGCGCACGTAGCTCGCGCTGTGAATGTCCCTGTTCTCGGCCACGGCCGTTCCCCCGATCCGCCCGGGCCAACGATAGCAAATCGATCGTGCCGCTCGTGCACGCCCAAAGGAAGCGGTCAACGGCCCGTGGCGAATCTGGTATAACCGAATCAACGTGGCTGAAATCTTCGGGGGGAGTCTCATGCGCGTTGCAATTTCGATCGCCGTTCTCGCTGCCGTAGCCGGCGGCGTCCAAGCCCAGATCACGCAGAACCCGCTACCCCCGCCCATCGAGAAGCGCGGGCTCGCCGTCGAGATCCGCGACGTCGTGCGGCTGCCGGAGACGCGCAACCTTCGGCCGGTGGACCAGGACGTCACCCCCACCGGCTGGGCTCGCGTGAGCTTCGTGCGCGACTTGCCGGACGGCCGCCGCTTCGCCAACGACTCGCGCGGCTTCCTGTACCTCTTGGAAAGCGACAAGGTGTCGGTCTACGCCGACGTGGCGGCAACGTTTCCGCGCGCCAACTACAACCGGCTCGAGAGCGGCTTCATCGGCTTCGACTTCCACCCCGAGTTCGCACGCAACGGTCTCTTCTACACCGTGCACAGCGAGCGCGCGCCCGGCAATCCCGCGGTGCCGAGCTTCGTTCCGCCGGGCTACACCGCCGCGGACGCGACGTACCACAACGTGATCACCGAATGGCACGCACGCGACCCGGCGGCGCGCACGTTCGACGGAACACGGCGCGAGCTGCTGCGCGTCGCGCACATCGTGCAGAACCTCACGCATCCGTACGGCAACGTGGAGTTCAATCCCACCGCGAAGCCCGGCTCCGAGGACTACGGGCTCCTCTACACGAGCGGCAGCGACCTGGGCTTCAGCAACGGCGGCGGGCCGAACGCGAATCAGCCGGGCCAAACCCAGCGCCTCGACTCCGTGCTCACCGCGATCCTGCGGTTCGACCCGCGGCCGCCGTCCGTCACCGGCGGGATCAAGGGGCTCGGCGACTACACGATTCCCGCGGCGAACAAATTCGCCGCGGACGGCGATCCGAAGACGCTCGGAGAGATCTACGCGTACGGCTTCCGCAACACGCATCGGATGTCGTGGGACCTCGAGGACGGCACGATGTACGGGTCCGACATCGGCATGAATCACATCGAGGAGCTCAACATCATCCACAACGGCGGCAACTACGGCTGGATGAAGCGCGAGGGCTACTGGGAGAACGGCATCCAACGGCCCGGCGGCGCGCTCAATCAGCTCTACGAGCTGCCGGCCGACGTGCTGAACGGCAAGAACAAGGACGAGTTCACCTATCCGGTGGCGATCTACGACCACGACGAGGGTCAGGCGGTGAGCGGCGGCTTCGCCTATCACGGCAAGATCGCAGCGCTGCGCGGCAAGTTCGTGTTCGGCGACGTGCAGCGCGGCCGGCTGTTCGCCGCCGACCTCGCCGCGCTCAAGAAGGCCGACGACGGCATACCCGCGACGGTCGCGCCGATCGAGGAGATCCAGCTCTACGTACGCGACGGCTCGGGCGCGCGCCAGGACTTGTCGTTCACGGAGCTCGTCTCACGCACGATGGGCGGCGCCACGCTGCCTCGCGCGGACCTGCATTTGAGCCGCAGCCGCGACGGCGAGCTGTTCGTCACGTCGCGCCAGGACGGCATGATCCGCATGCTCGTGGCCGATTCGTCGCGCTGACGCACGCGACAGCTCTCGAGGAGAACCCCATGTCGTACCGAATCTCGCGCACGCTGGCCGCGCTCGTAGTGCTCGCGCCGCTCGCAGGCAACGCGCAACCGCCGCCCGACACGCTGGCCCTCGGCCTCTCGGGCGGTCGTTTCCCGCCGCTGACGTGGGACCAGATGAACGACGCGCAGCGCACCATGACGCAGAACGTGCTCAACGGTAAGCGCGCCAGCCTCGGCGGGCCCTTCAACGTGCTGATGCGCAGCCCCGAGATGGGCGACATCGCGCAGAAGCTCGGCGAGTACGCGCGTTTCAGCCCGGCGATGCCGCCGAAGCTGCGCGAGCTCGCGATCATCCTCACCGCCCGCCACTGGACCGCCCAATACGAGTGGTACGCGCACCGCCAAGCCGCCGCCCGCGAAGGCCTCCGCGACGACGTCATCAAGTCGATCGCCGCGCGCGAGCGCCCGAAGAACCTCGACCACGACGAACAGGCTGTATACGACTTCGCCACGGAGCTGCTCGAGACGAAAACGGTGAGCGACGCCACCTTCAAACGCGCCCACGATCTGCTCGGCGACCAAGGCGTCGTGGACACGATCGCCGTCATGGGCTACTACCAAATGGTCTCGATGCTCCTCAACGTCGACGGCCACCCGCTCCCCGCCGGCGTGGCACCCGAGCTGAAGTAGCGCCGCGCTTCTCGTCTGACTTTGGCCGCGTCTGCGTTCCCCGCGGGCGGCGGCCGCACCTCGAACGGCCCTCCCGAGACACGGCGGAAGAGCGTCCCTGCGCCT
>DASUFK010000369.1:0-15099 GCA_036274615.1 Gammaproteobacteria bacterium
GCGGCCGCTCGGTGTGCTCGTGCTCGCCTGCACGTTGCTCTACGTCTGGCCGCGCACGGCCGTGCTCGGAGCGATTCTCTTGACCGGCCTCTTCGGCGGCGCAATGGCGAGCCACGTGCGGGTCGGCGATCCGTGGGCCACACACGTGCTCTTCTCGCTCTATCTCGCGATCCCGATGTGGGCCGGTCTCGTGCTGCGTGACCCGCGGCTCGAGCCGTTGCTGTTGCCGTTCTTCCCCCGCTCCCGCTGACAGCACTCGATACTAGTCAAATCATGGGATTGAAGGATATTTCTCATGCGATTCTTGTTGACTACCCGGTCGCTCGACACACCCACCGGCCCGCCGGATCCTCAGCCAAGGAGGTCATCCGCGGCTTTGCCGTGATCGAGTGCTCGTCGCGCGAGGAAACGGTGGCGCACGCTCGCCGCTTTCTCGACATCCACCGGCAAATCCTCGGCAAGTCCTACCGCGCCGACAGCGAGGTGCGCCGCCTCTACGGGCCCTGGGATGCGCCGCCCCCTCGGCAAGGCTGAACGACGTCAACGGCAACGACCGGCCGAACAGTAACCTGTCCCTACTTTCGGGCGCCGGCCGCTCTTGCCGAAGCAGCGCAGGATTTGTTGTGATCGGCGGCCATGACGGCCACGGAGACTCATCGCGCAATCGACGCGGTCTGGCGGATCGAAGCGCCGCGCCTCATCGCGGGGCTCGCGCGCATCGTGCGCGACGTGGGCCTCGCGGAGGAGCTCGCGCAAGACGCGCTCGTCACCGCGCTCAACGAATGGCCAAACGCCGGCATTCCGGCCAACCCCGGCGCCTGGCTCATGGCCGCCGCCAAGAACCGCGCGATCGACTCGCTGCGCCGCAACAAGATGCTCGCGCGCAAGCACGCGGAGATCGCGCGCGAAATCGAAGAGGAGCCGGCCACGCACCAAGAGGAGCTCGAAGCGGCCGTCGACGACGAGATCGGCGACGACCTGCTGCGCCTCATCTTCACCGCCTGTCACCCGGTGCTCTCGGTGGAGGCACGCGTTGCGCTCACGCTGCGCCTGCTCGGCGGTCTCACCACCGACGAGATCGCGCGCGCGTTCCTCGTGCCCGAGCCCACGATCGCGCAGCGCATCGTGCGCGCGAAACGCACGCTCGCGGACGCAAACGTGCCGTACGAGGTGCCGCGCGGCGAGGAGCTATCGGAGCGGCTCGCATCCGTGCTCGGCGTGATCTACTTGATCTTCAACGAAGGCTACGCCGCCACGGCGGGCGACGATTGGCTGCGGCCCGGCCTCTGCGAGGACGCGCTGCGGCTCGTCCGCATCCTCACGGAGCTCGCGCCGCTCGAGCCCGAGGTGCACGGCCTCGCCGCGCTGCTCGAGATCCAGGCGTCGCGCTTCGCCGCACGCACCAACGCGAAGGGCGAGCCCGTGCTGCTGCTCGATCAGGATCGCAGCCGCTGGAACGGCCTGCTGATCCGACGGGGGCTGGACGCGCTGGCGCGCGCCGCGCGCCTCGGCGGCGCGCGCGGCGCGTACGTGCTTCAGGCCGAGATTGCCGCTTGCCACGCGCGCGCGCTCGCCGCGGCCCACACCGACTGGCGGCGCATCGCGGAGCTCTATGCCGAGCTGGCCGCGGTGGCCCCGTCGCCGATCGTCGAGCTCAATCGGGCCGTGGCCATAGCGATGGCGCAAGGGCCCGCCGCGGGGCTCGAGCTCGTGGACACACTCGGCGACGAGCCCGCGCTCAAGGGCTATCACCTCTTGCCGAGCGTGCGCGGCGACCTGCTCGCGAAGCTCGGCCGCGCCGCCGAGGCGCGCGCCGAGTTCGAACGCGCGGCAGAGCTCACCCGCAACGCCCGCGAGCGCGAGCTCCTGCTCGAGCGCGCCCGCGCCTGTTCCGAAAACTAGAGCCATTCCGGTCTTTCGCCCGCAACGCCGCCGGCGGCGGCGACTGCCGTGCGGAAAAACGTAACATGTCCCCATGACGGCGGCGCGCGGATTCATTCTTCAAGCAAGCTACCGCGTGGCGACGGGGCCGGAAGGACGTCACCCCGTCGTGCAGCTGTACGGGCGGCTCGAGGACGGCGCCACGTTCCTCGTGCGCGACGACCGGCAGCGCCCGCACTTCTTCATTCGCTCGCATGACGCCGAGCGCGCCGCCGAGCTCGGTGCACGGCCGCAGCCCACGGCGAAGCGCACGTTCGCCGGACAATCCGTCGACCGCATCGAGGTCGAAGCGCCGCCCGACGTTCCGCCCCTGCGCGACCGGCTGCACAAGGCGGCGATCGACACGTTCGAGGCCGACGTCCGGTTCGCGTCGCGCTACTTCATCGAGCGCGGCATCAAAGGCGGCTGCGCGATCGCCGGCGAAGCGGCGCGCGGCGCCGGCAACATCGCCTGGACGTTCCACAATCCGGCGCTCGAGCCGGCCAGCGTGACCATCGAGCCGCGCGTGCTGTCCTTCGACATCGAGACCGATCCCGAGGCTTCGCGTCTCCTCGCGATCTCCCTGTACGCGCCCGGTGTCGACGAGGTGCTGATCGTGGATCCGGCGGCACGCGCGATGCCGGAGCGCGCCACCCGCTGCGCGGACGAAAAGGCAGCGCTCGACGCGTTCTGTGCGCGCATCGCCGCCATCGACCCCGACGTGCTCACCGGCTGGAACACCATCGACTTCGACTTGACGGTGCTCCAGCGGATCGCCGCGCGGCTGCGCCATCCGCTCGAGCTCGGGCGCGAGCCCGGCGCGTTGCGGTTGCGCAAGGCCGAGGGCTACTTCGGCAGCGGTCAGGCGTCGATCTTAGGCCGTCTCGCGCTCGACGGCATCGACCTCCTGCGCGGCGCCTTCGTGCGCATGGACGACTACTCGCTCGACGCCGTCGCGCGCGAAGTGCTCGGCGAGGGTAAAGCCGTGGCCGGCGACGTACGCGACCGGATCGCCGAGATCCAGCACAACTACGAGCACGACCTCGCCGCGTTCGCGCTCTACGCGCGCACGGACGCGCGGCTCGCGTTCGACATCGTGACCAAGCTCGACCTCGTGCGGCTCGCGTTCGCGCGCAGCGCCCTCACGGGCATGACGCCGGATCGCGTAGCCGCGAGCATCGCTTCGTTCGACTTTCTCTATCTCTCCGAGCTCGAGCGGATCGGCGTGGTGGCGCCGACGGTGCGCGGCGATGACTCGCGCGTGCACGCCGCGCAGCAGGGCGGGCACGTGCTCGAGCCGGTCACCGGGCTGCACGCGAACGTCTGGGTGTTCGACTACAAGAGCCTGTATCCGTCGATCATCCGCACCTTCAACATCGATCCCCTCGCCTACGTGCCCGAGCCGCACCCCGGCGACGACTTGATCCGCACGGTCGAAGGCGCGTTCCGGAGGGAGCCCGCGATCCTGCCGCGGATGCTCGACGAGCTGTTCCCGCGGCGCGAGGCGGCGAAGAAGCGCGGCGACGCCGTCGCGTCGCAAGCCATCAAGATCCTCATGAACTCGTTCTACGGCGTGCTCGGCACGCCCGCGTGCCGCTTCTACAATCCGGCGCTCGCGAACTCGATCACCGGCATGGGCCGCGAGATGCTGCTGTGGTCGAAGCGCTGGTTCGAGGCCGCGGGCTTCGAAGTACTCTACGGCGACACCGACAGCCTGTTCGTGCGTTCCGGCCGCGACGACCGCGACGAGGCCGTGCAGCTCGCGCGGCGCCTCGTCGACGAGCTCAACGCCGATCTCGAGCGGCACATCGCCGACCGCTGGCAGCGCGAGAGCCGGCTCGAGCTCGAGTTCGAGAAGCTCTACGCGAAGCTGTTCCTGCCGCACGCGCGCGGCAGCTCGCGCGGCGCGAGCAAGCGCTATGCCGGGCTCGTGCACGGAGGCGACGTGGCCGGCGAGGAAGTCGAATTCGTCGGCCTCGAGGTGGTACGCCGCGACTGGACCGCGCTCGCGAAGCGCGTGCAGCGCGAGCTCTACACGCGGCTATTCAAGGAGCAGCCGGTCGACGCGTATCTCGCGGACGTCGTGCGGCAAGTGCGCGCCGGCAAGGTCGACGACGAGCTCGTCTACCGCAAGAGCCTGCGCAAGGCCGCCGACGACTACACGGCGAGCACGCCGCCGCACGTCGCCGCCGCCCGCAAGTCCGCCAACCCGCAGAGCCGCATCGTGAGCTACGTGGTGACCGGCGCCGGCCCCGAGCCACTCGACAATCGCAAGCACCCGCTCGACCGCGAGCACTACGTGGAGAAGCAGGTGCGGCCGGTGGCCGAGCCGGTGCTCGAGGCGCTCGGGCTCGACTTCGAGCGCGTGATCGGCGATCGGCGGCAGGCCGATCTGTTCTGAACGCTGTGCCACGCAGCAAAGAGAGATGCCGCATGGCGTGAGCCATGCGGCATCGTTTCAGACGCAGCGAGAAAGCCGGACGATCAGAAGGTCATCCGCACCCCGACGCGGTATTGGCGGCCGAGCGTGTCGAAGAACGCGGCATTGACGCCGCCCACGCCGAAGCCGTTGTTGCCCGAGAACGGCGGGTCCTTGTCGAACACGTTCGTGATCGAGCCGAACAGCTCCATCCGCTGGATGTTCCCCACCTTCAGGTCGTACGAGCCCGACAGATTGAACGTGGTGTGGCTCGGCACGTCGCTGTTGCTCACGCTTCCCGTCAGGTTCGGGTCGTAGCCCGGATCGCTGGGGCCGGTGCGCGGCGTCAGCAAATCGAGCTTGCCCGAGCCCGTGTAGCGGGCCTGGCCGGTAATCGAGAACCGATCGCGGAGGTAGGAGACGATCAAGTTACCGATGTACTCCGGCGCCGGCGCCACGTCCGGCAGGAACCCGAAGCCGCCGCCCGACTGACCGGCGACGTCGCGGATCTGGAGCGAGATCGTGTCCTGGAACAGCAAGTCGATGGCTCTCGTGGCGGTGAGGTTGAACGCGATCGTGCCGGCGTCGAGCATCAGCGGATAGTCGAACGAGTAATCGACGCCCTTGGCCGTGTACGGCGACGCGTTGATGTAGGGAACGCTGACCTCGTCGATGTTGCTCGTCGGGAAGCCGGGCACGAGCGGCGGGCCGTACTTGATGCGAGCGCACGCCGCCGGATCGTTGCGCGCGAAGCACGCGTTGATCACGCTCGGCGAGCCGTCGAGACGCTGACCGCCCTTGATGGTGATCTGGTACCAATCCGCCGTGAAGTGCATGCCTTCGGCACCGCCGCCCGGCGACAGCACGAAGCCGTAGGTCTCGGTGAGGGACTCCTCGGGGTTCAGCTGGGGATTGCCCACCAGGATTTGCCACGCGGCGTCGCCCTGCGGCGGGTAAGTATTCGGCGGGAGGCCCGTCGTGGGATTCTGAACGTAGCCGAAAATGCCGCCGGGCGGGATGCTCTGCGAGTAGTACAGCTCGCGGAAGCTCGCCGCGCGCAGGTCTTGCGAGCGGCTGCCGCGCAAGCGGAACCACTTCACCGGATCGTAAACGAACGCGGCCTTCCAGGTGTCGAACGACTGCGTGCCGGACTGGCCGGTGGTGCCGTCGTGGTTGTTGTACTCGGAGCGGCGTCCCGCGACGTTCAACGTGAGCAGCTGAGCGCCGGGCAGATCGCGGAGCATCGGCATCTCGAACTCGGCGAAGGCCTCCTTCACGGTGGTGTCACCCTTGAACGAGTCGCCGTACTGGAGGCTGAAGTCCGTGCGCTGCGCGCGCGGCAAGTCGCCGGCATTGTTGACGAGGTCCTCGTCGCGGTACTCGAGACCGAAAGCGCCCATCAACGCGCCGGCGCCCCAGCCCTTCCAGAGCTGGCCCGAGATCGTGCCCGCGTACACGTCCTGGTTGATCTTGTTGGACTCGGTGAGATCGCCGAACGCGTAGTCGAGCGCCGCTTGCGAGGCCTTTTGCCCGAATATGTTCAGCGGCTGGCAGCCGGCGATCAACGAAGGATCGACGGTGGGATCCGGCACGCCCGCGACGATCGCGCGGCAGATCGGCTGGCCGGTGGTCGGCAGACCCGGGCGCGTATCGATGATCGCGTCCGTCGCCATGTAGTAGCGCCAATTCGTCTGATAGCCCGAGCCGATCTGGTCACGCGTGGTCTCGCCGTGCTGGTAGTACGCGTCCCAGCTCCACGTTTCGCTCAAGTCGCCCTTCAAGCCGAGCACGATTCGCGTGACGTCGGTGTCGGTGGTCACGGTCTGATCGTTCTGGCCGGACCAGTCCTTGGTGACGATCGTGCCGGGCGGGCTCAGCGGGAAACCGTTGAACGTGAATCCGCAGAGCACGTTCGTCGAGAACGGCGAGTTGCCGTTGCGCGCCGCGATCTCGGCCTGCGCGGCGGGGCTCAGGGTGCCGAGATAGGCGTTGTCGGGACGGATGCAGGTGTTGGCCGTGTTCTGGCCCGGCGCCCACTGATGATTGATGCCGGTGACGTTGCCCCACGACAGATCCACATAGCCCGTGAGCGAGTCGCTGAAGTTCCAGTCGAGCATCCCGTAGACGCTCTTGCGCTCGATATCGGGATACAGCGAGAGATTCTTGTAGGTCGACTGCCCGTCGCCGCCGGGAACGGTGCCGCCCGCGCCTCGCCAGCCCTCCGCGCCGATCGCGAACGGAGTGATCCCGGTGCCCGCGTCGTTGAACTGCTGCGCAACAGTCGCGTTCTGCGTGTTGTTGAAGATCACGCCGTTGCGGGTGGTTTGGTTCTGCCGGAGATTGGCCATGATGATGTCCGCCGGCTGACCGGGAATCTTCGGCGTATACGGTTGACCGGCGCCGAATGAAAAGCCCGTGTTGTTGCTGAAGAGGCCGACGCCTTGGCTGCACCAGTCGCGCGCGTCGGAGCAGCTCTGGATCACGTCGTTCTGCTGATACTCGCCGCCGACCACGAAGTGGCCGCGTTCGCCGGCGAACTTCGAGCCGCCCGCGATGCCCACGTGGTAGTTGTCGCCGTCGCCTTGGCCGGTGGAGCCGAAGTCGAGGTCGAGCTTCACGCCGTCGAGCGATCGATTGAGGAGGATATTCACCACGCCCGAGACGGCGCCCGAGCCGTACGCGGCGGAGGCGCCGCCGGTGACCACTTCCGTTCGATCGATGAGGATCGAAGGTATGAAGTTGAGGTCGACGCTATCGCCCTGCGTCGTCGGAATGAACCGGCGAGAGTCCACGAGCGTGAGCGTACGCGTACCGAAGAAGGGATTGAGACCGCGCAAGTTGGCGAGCGTCGAGCCGACGAAGAACGCGCCGCCGCCCGTGGTGGACGCCTGGAATTGCGACACGTTCTGCGGCACCTGGGTGATCACGTCCGCGATGTTGACGAGCGCGAGGTTCTCCATCTTCGCGGAGTCGAAGGTGCTCACCGGATTCGGCGACGCATAATCCTCCCGTTGACGGATGCGCGAGCCGGTGACGACGATCTCTTCGGGCCCGGCGGCCTGGTCGGTGCGCTCCTGCGCGTGCGAGATCTGCAGCGGCGCTCCCAATGCGAACGCGATGGCACCCGCGAGCGCGGTCAATGAAAGGGATCTGCCGGAAGCGATTCGTGAATTACTTTCAAGCACGGAATGTCCCTCCTGTTTCCACCTTTGCCAGGTGGTATGTGCACCGGATCATACCGTACCGTTTAGTTCCGGTGTTGTTTTTTTCGTGCCGGAATCATGAATTCGGCGTAAGGCCTCTCGTAACGACGTTGCTTTCTTGCAACGTTTGCGGCGCGCGCGGCTCGCCTCGGCCGCGGCGGTGGCTCGGGCCGGCCACCCGCCCGGCACCGGGCCAACGTGCGGGCCGGCTGCGGCTGGTCAGGGCCGCCGAAGGCGGTGCAGAATCGGCGCCGCTCTTCGCTCGCTGTATGCACGCATGGTGACCCCCTCGCCGCCCCCCGCGGCCCCGGCTTCCGTCGCGCCGCACCGCCGGCTCGGCGTTTGGCACGCCGTGTCCGTCTGCGTGGGCATGGTCATCGGTGCGGGCATCTTCAAATCCGCGCCGCTCGCGGCCGAGAACATTCCGAGCGACTTCGCCTTGCTCGCGGCCTGGGCGTTCGGCGGCGCGATGTCGCTCGCCGGAGCGCTGTGCTTCGCGGAGCTCGCGGGCGCATTCCCCGATCCCGGCGGCGACTACTTCTTCCTGCGCAAGGCGTACGGCGACGGCGCCGGCTTCCTGTTCGCGTGGTCGCGCTTCGCGGTGATCCACACCGGCTCGATGGCGATGCTCGCGTTCTCGTTCGGCGACTACCTCGCCGAGATCGTGGATCTCGGGGTGAACGGCAGCGCGCTGATCGGCGCAACCACGATCGTCGCGCTCGCGGCGCTGAATCTCGCAGGCCTGCGCTTCGGCATCGGCATGCAAACGCTGCTCGTCGTCGCCGTGATCGCGGGATTGCTGCTCGTCGGCGCCGCCGGCGTGAGGGCCGATGCACCGCCCGCCAGCCCGGCCGCGGCCCACGGGCCTCTGCAAATCGGCGCGGGCCTCGTCTACGTGTTTCTCGCGTACGGCGGCTGGAGCGACACCGCGACGCTGTCGGCCGAGATGCGCGACGGCGATCACGGGATCCGGCGCGCGCTCGTCATCGGCATGTCGCTCGTGACCGGTCTCTATCTGCTCGCGAACTGGGCCTACGTACGCGGCCTGTCGATCGACGGGCTCGCCGCGAGCGGCGCGCCGGCCGCCGACCTCGCGCTGCTCGCGTTCGGCAAACCCGGACAGCTCGCGATCGTGGCGGTCGTGGCGGTGACGTCGATCACCTCTATGAACGCGATCTTGATTGCAGGGTCGCGCACCACCTTTGCGGCAGCGCGTGACACCGCGTCGCTCGACGTGCTGCGGCGCTGGCATCTCGATCGCGGCACGCCGTCGCGGGCGATCGTGGCGATCACGCTCGTGTCGCTCGCGCTTCTCGCGTTCGGCGCGTTCACGCGCGACGGCTTCGCGACGATGGTGGACTACCTGTCGCCCGTCTACTGGCTGTTCCTCACACTCTCGGGCGCGGCGCTCATCGTCTTGCGGTTGCGCGAGCCGGGCGCTCGCCGGCCGTTCCGCGTGCCCGGCTATCCCGTGGTGCCGCTCGTGTTCATCGCCAGCAGCGTGTACGTGTTCTGGTCGAGCGTCGCTTACGTGAAGGTGGGTGCGGTGGTCGGCGTCGCGGTCCTCACCGCCGGCGGCCTGCTGCTCGCCGCGCTCCGCCGCTCCGCCCGCAGAAAATAGCGACATGCTGATTTTCGGCACGCCGTAGCCGCCCGCTCTACCGCCAAAACAGAATCCGTGTTCTCATAGCGGCGGGCGGCCCCCCCCGGAGAACAAGAATGGCGCGCGACCGAATCTCTCGAAAGGATTTCCTCAAGAAGGCGGGCCTCGGCCTCGGCGGGCTCGCTCTCGGATCCACGCTACCGTCGCTCGGGCGCAGGGCCGCCCGCGCGCAGAGCACGAATCGGCCGAACATCCTCTTCGTCTGCATGGACCAGCTGCGCTCGTGGCTCGACATTCCCGAGGCGCTGCCGCTGCCCACGTTTCGCCGGCTGCTGCGCGAAGGCCGCGGCTTCCGCAACTATCACGTGCACCAGGCGCCGTGCGGCCCGTCGCGCGCCACCTTCTACACGGGCCAGCACGTGCAGAAGACCGGTATGTACACGAACCCGCCGGGCGAGTTCGCCGAATGGTCGGCGAGCGCGCCGCGCGGCGTTTCCCTCGACCCGAGCTTCCCGACGATCGGCACGATGTTGCGCGAGCAGGGGTACTACACGGCGTACAAGGGCAAGTGGCACCTATCCGTCATCAACCAGAAGGTGGGCGCCGGCAAGTTCCCCAACTCGAGCAAGCTGCTCGAGGAGCACGGCTTCTCGGACTACAACTTCGACGGCGAGCACACGGGCCTCACGTGGGCCGGCTTCGGCCACGACGGCGTGATCACCGCAGAATCGGTCAACATGCTCGAGCGCTTCTCGAAGGGCTACTCGCAAGGCAAGCCATGGTTCCTCGCGGTGAATCTCATCAATCCGCACGACATCATGTTTTTCGACGCGAGAGGCGACGGCGGCGGTCTCGCCGGCGCGCCCACGCTCGGCGCCCCCGGCACGCCGCTCTACGACAAGGACTGGGGGTTCGACCTGCCGAAGAGCTACTACAAGGACGACCTCTCGACGAAGCCCGCGGTGCAGCGGCCGTTCAACCGCATGGACGAGGCGCACCTCAAGGTCTATCAAAACTACTACTACAACTGCATCCGCGACGTGGACGCGCACTTGGGCATGCTGCTCGACGCGCTCGACCGGCTCGCGCTCGCGCGCGACACGATCGTGGTGGTCACCGCCGATCACGGCGAGCGCGCCGGAGCCCACGGCGGCATGATCGGCAAGGGCGCCGACATCTATAAGGAGACGGTGCGCGTGCCGCTGATCGTGCGGCATCCCGAAGTGCGCGGCGGCGACCTCACGGACGCTCTCGCGGGCAGCATCGACCTCGTCCCCACCCTGCTCGGCTTCGCCGGAGTGGACGACGCGACGCGGACGACGCGCTACCCGAACCTGCACGGCGTAGACTTGCGCCCGGCGATCGCGAGCGCGCGCGGCCGTACCGCGCGCGACCGGCGCGGCATCCTGTTCAACTACACCACGCCCGGCGGCGGGCTCGGCCCCGACGGTCCCGCGGCCACCGGTCCGGGCAGCCAGGTGCGCGGCGTGATTCGCGGCGTCTACGACGGCCGCTACAAGTTCGGCCGCTACTTCAAGATCAGCGAGCACCACGAGCCGCGCGACTGGGACACCCTCGTGGCGCACAACGACCTCGAGCTCTACGACACCCAGACCGATCCCGACGAGATCGTGAACCTCGCGTTCGGCACCCCCGACGCGCAGAAGGCGAAGCTCCTCGAGCTCAACGCCAAGGTGAACGCGCTCGTCGACGGCGAGATCGGCGCCGACGACGGCGCGATCTATCCCGGCGAGACGTCGCGCTACGTGCTGCCCGTCTAACGGCTCGCCCGGCACCCTCCCGTTCGGGAACGTTTACTCGCGACACGGCATCGTTCGCTTGTGCGCCCCTTTTTTTGAGCGCTCGCGCAGTCGCGCGGAGTAGACTGCAAGGGCTCGACAGGGAGCCGTAAACGTCGAGGAGATCGTGATGGGCGGAGAGCAGAAGCTCACGGGACCGGATCTTTCCGAAGGCGTCGCGCTGGACGATCTAGCCGACGGCAAGTTGCTCACCGGGCACGCGGGCGGCGAGGCCGTGCTGCTCGCACGCCGAGGCGACGACGTTTTCGCGGTGGGTGCAACCTGCACGCACTACTCGGGCCCGCTCGGCGAAGGCCTGCTCGTGGACGACACGGTGCGCTGCCCGTGGCATCACGCGTGCTTCGATCTGCGCACGGGCGCGCCGCTGCGCGCGCCGGCGCTGAATCCGATCGCGTGCTACGACGTGACGATCGAGGATGGCCGCGTGCGCGTGGGCGCGCGCAAGCCCGAGGCGAAGGCGCCCGCGAGCCCGCCCAAGGCGCCGGCGCGTGTCGTGATCGTCGGCGCCGGAGCCGCCGGTCACGCGGCGGCCGAGACGCTGCGCCGCGAGGGCTATCGCGGCGAGCTCGTGATGATCGGAGCCGACTCCGCACCGCCGGTCGATCGGCCCAATCTGTCCAAGGACTATCTCGCCGGCAATGCTCCCGAGGACTGGCTACCGCTGCGCCCGACGGAGTTCTTCGCCGAGCACAACATCACGCTGCTGCTCGGCGCCCGCGTGACGTCGATCGACACGGGCCGCAAGCAGGTGGTGCTCGACGATGGCCGCACCGAGAGCTACGACAAGCTGCTGCTCGCCACCGGCGCCGAGCCGGTGAAGCTCGACCTGCCGGGCGGCACGCTGCCGCACGTGCACTACCTGCGTACGCTCGCGGACTGCCGCGCGATCATCGCGGCCGCCGCCTCGGCACGGCGCGCCGTCGTGATCGGCTCGAGCTTCATCGGCCTCGAGGTCGCCGCGTCGCTGCGCGCGCGTAAGATCGAGGTGGACATCGTGAGCCCCGATGACGTGCCGCTCGGCAAGGTGATGGGACCGGAGCTCGGCGCGTTCATCCGCAGGGTGCACGAGGAGCACGGCGTGAAATTCCATCTCGGCACGCGGCCGAAGTCGATCGACGCGCAATCGGTGACGCTCGAGAACGGCGAGCGCTTGAGCGCCGACCTCGTGGTCATCGGCGTCGGCGTGCGCCCGGCCGTGTCGTTGGCGGAGAAGGCGGGCTTGAAGACGGACCGCGGCGTATTGGTGAACGAGTATCTCGAGACGAGCTCGCCCGGCGTGTTCGCCGCGGGCGACATCGCGCGCTGGCCTGACCCGCATTCCGGCGAGCGCATCCGCGTGGAGCACTGGGTGGTGGCCGAGCGGCAGGGACAGACCGCCGCGCGCAACCTGCTCGGGCGGCGCGAAAAGTTCGACGCCGTGCCGTTCTTCTGGAGCGCGCACTACGACGTGGGCATCAACTACGTCGGTCATGCGAGCAAATGGGATCGGCTCGAGATCGAAGGCAGCTTCGACGACCACAACGCGGCGGTGTGCTACATCGCGGGCGGCAGGCCGGTGGCGCTCGCCACCATTTATCGCGATCAGCAGAGCCTGCAATTCGAGCGCACGCTCGAGACGGGCTAAGCGCGTCCGGACACGGGGATCAGCGCCCCGGTCACGGCGCGCGCGTCGTCCGACAGCAGGAACACGATCACGCTCGCGATGTCGCGCGGCGCCACCCACTTGCCGAAGTCCGCCTTCGGCATACCCGCGCGATTGGCCGGCGTATCGATGGTGCTCGGCAGGATCGCGTTCACCGTGATGCCGTGATCCTTGAGCTCGGCCGCGAGCGCTTCGGTGAGCTTGAGCACACCCGCTTTCGACGCGGTGTACGCGCCCATCCCGGCGCCGGCCTTGGCGACCGCTGCGGCCGCGCCGATATTGACGATGCGCCCGCCTTGGGATCGCTTGAGGTGCGGCAGCGCGGCCCGCGACGCGCTCACCGCCGTGCGCAGATTCACGCGATAGAGCATATCCCACGTGTCGAGGCTGCCGCGCTCTACCGTCTCCGAGCGAAAGGTGCCGGCGACGTTGACGAGCGCGTCGAGACGGCCGAGCTTGGCGACGACTTCGTCGAGCGCGCGCGCCGCGGCGTCCGGCTCGGCGAGATCGAACCCTCCGAGCGCGAGCGCGCCACCGAGCGCCTTGGGATCGGACGGCGGCGCGCCGTGGCCGAGCGCCGCCACCGAGGCGCCCGCTTCGAGCGCGGCTTGCACGACGGCGGCGCCCAGTTGTCCGAAGGCGCCGGTAACCGCCACGACCTTGCCCTTCAGTGGGTCGGGCTCCTCCATGCGACGGTATCCGATCACCGGCCCCCACGGATGTCAATCGAAGCTGACCTCCGGACGCCCGGCGCGCGCGTCAACTCAGAATCCAGCTCGCGACGCTCTTCCACGCATCCGTTTGCGTGACCATTTGGCGCGCTTCGTGCGCAACCAAGACTTGCGGCCGCTCAACAGTCAAGGCGTCCAAGCAGACATCGAGGCGACTCGGCGCTTGCTGGACGACGTCGCCGAGGTCGCGGCCTTGCAGAGCCGCTACGTGCTGGCCGTGCACGGCGACACCCGTCTCGCGCTGACTTGGGCGGAGTCCCCGGTCGTGACGCCCTCCCGCGCGACTCGGCCGTCATGCAGTGGCGCGCGTTCGTGCCGTGCCGCGCGTCGAAGGGGAGATCGCGTTCAATCAATCGATCTTTCCGTAGACGACGCGCCAAGGCGTCTACAGCAATCGGGACGCGGTGAACTTGCGCGGATCGGCAAGGATGTCCCAGATCGCTGCCTGCGAGCGGTCGATGTCGCGCGCGAGCGGCGGATCGGCGTCCTCGAGCAGCGAGTGGAGCTTGGCGAACAGCAGATCGTAAGAACGCCGCAGCTCGCCGAGCGTCGCCGTGCCGTGCCGCGTGTGATACGCCCGGAACTCCTCGAGCAGGTCGTTCGACTGGTTCTTCACGGCCACCTTCGTGAGCAAGTTGAGCGCCTTCGTGCGGCGCAGGCGCGTGACGAGCGCGGCGAAGTCGAGCGTGTCGGTGGGTGCCGGCGACGCGCTGGAGAACGAAGCGCTCACGCTCTCCTCGTCGACGGGCGACGGCGCCGCCACGACGACCGGCGAGTCGGCGGTCGTACGCGGAACGGCGGGCGCCGACGCCGAGAGCTCGGATTGCGCCGGCGCCGCCTGCGCCGGCTCCGCCGAGACAGCGGACTGCGAGCTCTCCCGCCCCGCGGACTCCGGCGCCGGCACCGCAGCCTCCGTCTTCGCCGCCGCGGACTGCGTGACTACCGTTGCGGACTGCGGCTCCGCGGCCGCGGACTTCGCTTGGACCGTTTCGGCAGCGGCCGCGGCCTGTTCCGGCGGTCGGTCGTCGATGCCGGCGCAGCTCGCAGCGCCGAGGCACCACAATGCCATCAGGCCACGCAGCAGGTTCACCCTGCCGATCATTCCTTACGTTCCCGTGCTGGCACGAACAACATCTCCGGAAGCTGATTAGCCGTCACCGCCGGCAATGGAGCCGAGCGGCGACGTCGGAGCTATTCCCGCACGCCGGGCGTGAACGCATCCTGAATAGCGGTCGGCGTCGGTCGCCGCGTCGACCCGACCCTTCGGGTGCTCCGGAACCCCCGCACGCGAATCAACGCGCACCGGCCCTCGTGACAGCCGGCACGGTTGCGCGCAGTATCGGCGTGGCCAAGCCAACGAGAAGAATGCATGCCGCAACGAATGCTCGCCCTCGGCGTACTGGCGATTCTGCAGTGTGCCCCCCGCCTCGCCGGCGCACACCACAGCCCCGCTGCCTACGATCAGCAAGCCGTCGTGAGCATCGACGGCACGCTCGTCGATTACGACTGGGTGAACCCCCACGTGTATCTCACCATCCGCGACAACGCCGAGGGCGGCGGGCGCGTCTGGCAGATCGAGGCGTTCCCGCCGAGCACGCTCAAGGCCATGGGCTGGTCGCGCGACGCGTTGGCCGTCGGCGACAAGGTGAGCGTTACGGCGAATCCCGGACGCGACCGCACACGCGGCATCGCGTCCTTGCTCACGCTGCAGAAGTCCGGCGCCACGTTGTACGACGGCACCCGGGTGTTCACGGGCGGCGA
>DASUFK010000370.1:0-6749 GCA_036274615.1 Gammaproteobacteria bacterium
CGCGCGATCAGCGAGAAGTTGATCGTGGCGCCGCCCACCGCAACCGACAGCACGAGCGCCGCGATGAAGAACTGCACCACGGACGACGACGACAGCACGTGCACCGCGCGATCGGTGCCGCGCACCATCTCCTCGTACTCGCTCACGTGACGGTCGATCGCGCGCGAGCGCTCGAGCAGGCTCTCGACGTTCTTGTTGACCACCGTCAAGCTCTCTTGAATGCGGCGCCACTGCGGCAGCATGCGGCCGAGCAGCGCGTGGCGCTTGCGGCTCGCGTCACGGTACTCGCCGAGCGCGTTGTCGTGCGCCTTCACGAGCGCCTTGTGGATCTCGCCCAAGATCGTGCCCACGGTGCCGTCGGCGCGCGCGTCGAGCTTCGCCACGGCTTCCACGGCCTTGACCCACGCGGGCGGATCGGGCGGCACGTCGACCGCCTGCTGGTGATCCTCGTCGATCCGCGCGATGGTCTCGCTCAGCGTGCGGTGCAACTTGGGATAGCTGCCCAGGTCCTTGTGCACGCTGTCGCCGACGCGATGGAGCTCGCGCTCGATCGTCCGCTCCTTCGACTCGCGTCCGGCGGCGAGCAGCACCTCGCGGTTGCGCGCGGAGAGCCGTCCTTCGCCGGAGGTCAGCGCTTGCGTGGCCAGCTTGAGCGCGTCGTGCAGTGCCTGAAACAGCGTGAGGATCACGCGGTGCGCGGTGTCGCGGGCGAGGTAAAGTCCCGCGACCGCGACTACGAGCCAGATGACGGCCGAGACGGCCGGATAGGGCGTGATCGCCAACAGATCCCTGTACGCCATGATCGAGTCCTCCCTGAGCGAACGAGACGCGCTTCGCGGTCTCTTTCCGGAGGACGCCGTGACGATCGGAACGGCCGAAGCGCCGCGCCAAGAGGCAGGCGGCCAGCTGGCGGCCCCGCTGTCATAGGTGTCCCCTTAGACCGGTAGCTTTGCGACCCTCCCTTTCGGAAGGTGTGCCTTTGTCAGTGTTCGGGAAGGATGTCGGCGCTCGGTTGGAGCTGTCAACGTGCGCCGCGACTTGCGCTAGGCTTGCACGGCCGCCGCGGGTCCCGCGATCCCGGCGCGAGCTTTATGTCGAACCCGCAGCGGAAAATAGGGACATGTTACTTTTTCGGTGAACCTGGCCGCGCTCGTCCGGTGCGCGATCGAAAAAGTAACATGTCCCTATTTTCCGCCGGGGCGAAGGCGAGAAGTAGCCTGTCCCTATTCCTTGATGGAGCGGCGTGGTGAAGGTTTTGCACTTGCTCGGCCGTGGATTGGGGGCGTTTTGCGGCGCGGCGCTGGCGGCGGGATGGGCGTATGCCCTTTGGGTGCCGGCGGCCGGCATGGCGCTGACGGACAAGAGCCTCGTCGGCGGCGCCAGTGTCGTGTTCGTATCGCTGCTCATGATCGCGCTCGCGCTGTTTGCCGCGATCGGCTCTTGGCGCGGTCATTTCACCGTCGTGATCCTGGCTTTCATCGCGTCGTTCCTGCCGGTGGGTTTGTCGTTGCTGCCGAGCGCGGATTGGGTGCGATGGTTGGGCTATCTCGACGTGGGTTTGCTCGCCGCCGCGCTCCTCATCCGGAGCACGGCGCGCGCCGCGAAGCCCGTCGAGGCAGTAGAATGACCGCCATCTTCATCACGAGCCGCACATGAAACGCCAAGACCTCGAAGTGAAGCGCATTCGCCGCGCGTTTTCGCTCGCGCTTCTAGCGGGCGCGATGTTCGCCTGCCAGCCCAAAGTGGGCTCGGAGGCGTGGTGCAAGGCGATGAACGAAAAGCCCAAGGGCGATTGGACCGTCAACGAGGCGGCGGACTTTGCCAAGAGCTGCATCATCAAGTAGCCGCGGTGTGCGGCGGCTCGGCACGTGGCTGCGCGGCGTCGCCGTCGCCGGTCTGCTGTCGACGGTGTTGCCGGGCGTCGTCGCGGCTGCCTCTCAGGAGCAGCAGGAGCTGACCGCCGCGAAACGCTCGTGGCAATCGACCGGGCTCGCGAGCTACGAGTACGGTTACCGCAAATACTGCGCTTGTCATCCCGACAAACCGCCGGAGACGGTCGTTACCGTCCGCGGCGGCAGCGTCGTCGGTGTTCGCCATCGGCCGGTCGGCTACGACCGCGAGGTGCCCGCGGAGGCGCGCAACCTGCAGTACTACTGGACGGTCGACGGCCTATTCGATCTGCTCGCGGCGGCGTTCGACCGCGGCGCGCAAGTGCGCGTCGCGTACGACGCGGCGCGCGGCTTCCCCACCGAGCTGCACATCGACTACGACAAGAACGCCATCGGCGACGAGCTCGACATCGAGCTCACGCAGGTGGTCCCCCTCACGGGCGGGTGACGCGCCGCGCGGTCGGCCGAAAACTGCATCCTGCATTTTCGGCACTCCCACCATCCCTGGTGGTCGTGCCCAAATTGGGACGGTCGGACCCCTGTGACCCTTCGCCTCCCCGGGATTGACCGGTCCTTGGCCCGGCCGTAGAGTCTTCGGACGCCCCCTAGGGCGTTTGGCGCCGGTGAATCAACACGCGACTCGGGTCCTGACAGAGACGCTCGAAAACTAACGACAACAGTTGGTCGCCGCTCTAGCGCTTGATCTCACGCCGTTGGTTGAGCTGCTAGCTGTGTGCAACGGCGTGAGAGTCTGTGGTGATGAATATCTACGTCGGTAACCTGTCCTACGGCATGAGCGAAGGCGAGCTTCGCGATGCCTTCGGTGCGTTCGGTGAAGTGTCGTCCGTGAAGATCCTCGTCGATCGCGAGACCGGTCGGTCGCGCGGCTTCGGTTTCGTGGAGATGCCGAATCAAGGCGAAGCGGAGACGGCGATCGCGCAGCTCAACGGGAAAGATCTCGGCGGGCGGGCGCTGCGCATCAACGAAGCGCGACCGAGAGAGCGGCGCTGAGCCGTCGATGAGACGGACGCCAGCGGGGGGCTCCTCGATAGCGTAACCGTCTGCGGGCCGCGGCGGAGCAGCCCGGTGAAGCACTCGACTTCGACCGCGCGTTGGGGTGCGCGCCGGTCCGGTGGTTCCTACGCCCGCGGAAAGCCTCCCCGAGGAAATCCTTAGGCTTATGTCAGAGCCGCGCGGCCTCGCGAGAGCGCTCGCTATAATCGCCTGTAACAACAACAACGCCTCGCGGCCCCAGCTCGGCCGCCGGGGCAAGAACCTCGAGGCCGCAGGCGGAATGATCTATCTCAAGTGGACCCCGAGCGAGCTCGCGACGCTGCCGTCGGGCGCGCTCTACACGGAAGTGGACGACGACGGCTGGGTGCAGCGCGAGCTCGGCGTGGGCGCCGACGGGTTGATCACGCACCAACTCGTTCCAACCAATAGCCGCCCGGGGTGGTTCGGGCTCGCCCGCCTGTCGCTGATCATGCTCACGAGCAACGTCACCAAGGCGGAATTCGAGTCGCTCTGGCATGCGGGTTCCGCTCGCGCCGGCGACGTCTGACGCATGCCTCGAGCCGCCGGCGCGCGGCGTTACGCTTTGGTCCGTCCGGTGAGTAGAATCGCGCGGTAGTCGACCGACGATAACAGGGGGAACCATGGCGACACCGCGTGTCTCGCGGATCCGGGTATGCGCGGCGGCCGCGCTCCTGCTCGCGCTCGCGCCGCTCGCGGCCGGCGCGGCCGACGACTTCAAGGCGCGGCTCGCACCGGTGCCGATCGACTCCACCAACAGCGCAACCACGACGGGCGTCGGCTCCGCCACCGCGCGTCTCGACGGCACGACCCTCAAGCTCAACGGCTCGTTCAGCGGCCTGCACGGTCCCGCGACGATCGCGCAGCTGCACGGCGGCGTGGCCACCGGCGTGCGCGGGCCGGCCATCGCCGACTTCACGATCCCGCAGGCACAAAGCGGCGCATTCTCGGCCGAGGTCAAGCTCACGGCCGAGCAAGCCGACGCGTTGCGGCGCGGCCGCGTCTACATCCAGATACACAGCAGCGCCGCGCCCGACGGCAATCTCTGGGGCTGGCTGCTGCCGTGACGGTTGGCCGCTGCGCCGGCCGCGAGGAGCGAACATGCGAGCTTTGACGGGCAAGGCCTCGTGGCTCGCCGCGTGCGCGGCGGCGCTTGCGAGCACGGCGCACGCGCAGCCGAGCGCGTTCACCGAGCAGCAGGCGTCCGCCGGCCGCTCGTCGTATCTCGCGAACTGCGTGAGCTGCCATCAGGCGGATCTGCGCGGCGCGAACGAGGCACGGCCGCTCGTCGGCCCCGACTTCATGAAGACCTGGGGCACGCGCAGCGCGCGCGATCTCGTCGCCTTCCTGAGCGTCGCGATGCCGCCGCCGCCCGCCGCACCCGGCAGCCTGGGCGCGCAGAGCTACGTGAGCCTCGCCGCATTCCTGCTCGAGGCCAACGGCGCGAAGGCGGGCGCCGAGCCGCTGACCGCGAGCTCCGCGACAGTGATCGGCAGCGTTGCGAACGGCGCGATGCCGCAGGGCTTCCGCGAGGCGCTCGCCACGGCGGTGCCCGCCGGCGCGGCCGCCGGAGGACGCACCGGGCTCACCGTGGCGGGCCGCACGGCGCCTCTCACGCCCGTCACCGACGCGCAGCTGCGCAATCCGCCGCCGGGCGACTGGCTGATGATCCGCGGCGGCTACCGCGCGTGGAGCTACAGCGAGCTCGACCAGGTCAACAGCCGCAACGTCGACGAGCTGCAGCTGCAGTGGATCTGGTCGATGACGGACGGCGGCTGGAACGAGCCGGCGCCGATCGTGCACGACGGCGTGCTCTACCTCTACAACATGGGCAACGTGATCCAGGCGCTCGACGCGCGAACCGGCGAGCTCATCTGGGAGAACCGCGTGGGCCCGCCGCTGCCGGGCAACGCCGCCATGCGCGGGCTCGCGATTTACGAGGACAAGATCTTCACGGCCACGAGCGACGCGCGGCTGGTCGCGCTCGACGCGAGCTCCGGCCAAAAGGTCTGGGAGACGATCATCGGCGACCGCACCGAGGGCGACTTCGGCGCGTCGAGCGGCCCGATCGTGATCAAGGGAAAAGTCGTGCAGGGGATGGGCAATTGCACGCGCTTCCGCAAGGAGAAGTGCTTCATCAGCGCCTACGACGCGAAGGACGGCCGCGAGCTCTGGCGCTTCAACACGGTGGCGCAGAGCGGCGAGCCGGGCGGCGACACGTGGAACGGCCTCGCCGACGTCTACCGCGCCGGCGGCGACACCTGGATCACCGGCAGCTACGACCCCGACCTCGATCTCACCTACTGGGGCGTGGCGCAGGCGAAGCCGTGGCCGGCCGTGAGCCGTGCCGCGTCGCCCACCGACCGCGCGCTCTACACGAGCTCCACACTCGCGCTCGATCCGAGCACGGGCAAGCTCCGCTGGTACTACCAGCACGCGCCCGGCGAGTCGCTCGATCTCGACGAGGTCTACGAGCGCGTGCTCGTGGATCTCGGCGGCGAGCGCGCGCTGCTCACGATCGGCAAGCCCGGCATCCTCTGGAAGCTCGACCGCGTCACCGGCCGCTACCTCGACCACCGCGAGACCGTGTTCCAGAACATTTTCGACCGCATCGACCCGGAGACCGGCCAGCCGCACTACCGGCCCGACATCATCGCGAGCAAGAAGGGCGAGTGGGTGCAGGGCTGCCCGAGCACCGAGGGCGGCCACAACTGGCAGGCTACGAGCTACCACGCGCCCACGCGGCGGCTGTTGATCCCGCTGTCGCAAAGCTGCATCGACTTCAGGCCGCAGGACGTGGCGCTGGTCCAAGGCGGCGGCAGCGCCGGCGCCGACCGGCGCTTCTACGAGATGCCGGGCAGCGACGGCAACTTGGGCAAGCTCGCCGCCTACGACCCAGCCACGATGCAAGAAGTGTGGTCGATCCAGCAGCGTGCGCCGTTCCTCACCGCGGTGCTTTCGACGCGCGGCGGCGTGGCCTTCGTCGGTGACCTCGACCGGCAGTTCTAGGCCGTCGACGTGGGCGGCGAGCGCGCGCTGCTCACGATCGGCAAGCCGGGGATTCTCTGGAAGCTCGACCGGGTGACCGGCCGCTATCTCGACCATCACGAGACCGTCTTCCAGAACGTTTTCGACCGGATCGACCCGGAGACCGGTCAACCGCATTACCGGCCCGACATCATCGCGAGCAGGAAAGGCGACTGGGTGCAGGGTTGCCCGAGCACCGAGGGCGGCCACAACTGGCAGGCGATGAGCTATCACGCGCCCACGCATCAGCTGATCATTCCGCTCAGCCAGTCCTGCATGGAGATGATCCCGCGCAAGGTGGCATTTGAAGAAGGATCCGGCGGCACGTCCGCGGGCCGGCGTTTCTTCGAGATGCCGGGCAGCGACGGCAACGTCGGCAAGCTGCTGGCGATCGACGTGACCACCATGAAGGAGATGTGGTCGCGCGATCAGCGCGTGCCGTATCTCACCGCCGCGCTCAGCACGGCAGGCGGCGTCGTCTTCATCGGCGATCTCGACCGCTGGTTCCGCGCGCTCGATGTGAAGACCGGTGAAGAGCTGTGGAAGATCCGGCTCGAGACGTCGGTGCAGGGATACCCGGTCACGTTTACCGCGAACGGCAAGCAGTACGTCGCCGTGACGACGGGCAACGGCGGCGGCAGCCCCAGGCAGGTGCCGCGTACGATCATTCCGGAGGTCAATCCGCCGATCAACGGATCGACGTTGTACGTGTTCGAGCTACCCAAGAGATAGACATATTTTCGCCGTTCGATTTTCCGCGGCTGGTCGCGAATCCGTACTCGATGCCGCTCGCTCTCGTTG
>DASUFK010000371.1:0-11338 GCA_036274615.1 Gammaproteobacteria bacterium
AGCTGGTTCCGGACAACAAGGACCGGCGGCGCAAGCACATCGAGCTGGATCTCGACGGGCTCAAGCGATCGCAACCGCAGATTCGCGCGCTCGAGAAGGCGATGGTCGATTACTACGGGCCTTCGGTGCACAAGCTCAAGCGCGACAAAGCGAACTGATCCTTGGGACGCGGAGGCCGGCGCGCTCGGCCTCGTGTTCCGCATCGATGCGGCGCGCCGTCGTTGAAGCTGCGCTCGCGGGCGCAGTGGGCGCGGTCTCTCAATCCCGAGCTCGAGCGTCGCACACTGCGGTGATGCGGGTTGAGGACCACGTTCGATTTACGACGCCGAGGCCTCCGCCGAGGTCATTCGTCGAACTTTTTCGACGTACCTGCGTTAAGGAAAACCCTGCTCCTGCCGATAACCGGGTGTGGGCCGGCGTTGCCGGCCCGGCGGCCGCGACGCACGCGGCCACAACGTGCAGAGAGCGGGAGATGAAGCAGGCAGTTAGTACCGACGACACGGTGAGGCTCGCAACCGACTTCGGCCAGGCTCGGGCGTCGACCGCCGCGCTCGTCGAGGAGCTCGGCCGGTCACTCGCGTCGGGCGATCTGACGCTGCCGTCGCTTCCCGAGGTGGCGCTCAAGATCCGCAGGGCCCTGGCCGACGAGAACGTCTCGATCGGCGAGGTGTCGCGACTGATCGGCTCCGACCCCGCGCTCGCCGCACGGATCTTGAAGACGGCGAACAGCGCTCTGTTCTATCGCGGCAGCAAGCCGATCACGAGCGTGCACGGCGCCGTCTCGCAGCTCGGCTATCGCATGGTTCGCAACGTCGCGTTGTCGTTCGCCGCGCAACAGGTGTTCATCGGCTACGGCAGCGAGCACCTGCGCGCGCATCTCACCGCGATTTGGCAACACAGTGTGCACACGGCCGCGCTCGCGCACATGCTGGCGCGCGTGCGCACCCGACTGAATCCCGACGAGGCATTTCTCGCGGGTCTCCTGCACGAGGTCGGCAGGCTCTACATTCTCATGAGGGCGAAGGAAAACGCCGAGGTGCTCGCGTCGGAGCAGGCGTTCGAGTCGGTCATGGCCGAGTGGCATCCGCGGCTCGGCCGCGCGGTGATCGAGAGCTGGTCGTTGCCCACGGAGCTGGCCGACGCCGTGGGCGAGCATCAAGCTTGCGGGCTCGAAGCCCCCGAGCCGCCGACGTTGACTTACGTGCTCGCGGTCGCGAACTACCTCGCCGAGAACAGCGAGACCGCGGTCAACGACGAGCAATTCCACGCCCACGCGCCGAAGTTGGGATCGCTGTCGATGGACAAGCCGACCTTCGACTGGCTGATCCGGGCCGGCGACGTCGACATCCGGCTGCTGATGCTCGCGTTCGGCGTTTGACCGACGTGCGGCCGGTTCGCGAAAACCGCGCATTCGACGCCGCCGCGCACGCTCCTTTACCATAGCCCCCGCCCGCCGCCGGCGGCTACTTCGGGGGACTTACGATGAGAGTTGTCGCGCTAGCCGTGCTCGCGTCGTCGTTCGTTTGTGCGATCGGCGGACCGGCCGCTGCTCAGGACCGCTGCGATCGCAAGTGTCTCGAAGGATTCGTCGATCGCTACCTCGACGCCGCGGTCAAGCACGATCCGAAGGCGGTGCCGCTTGCGCCGAACGCGCGCTTCACCGAGAACGGCCAACGGCTCGCGATCGGCGATGGCATGTGGCGCAGCCTGAAGTCCAAGGGTACCTACCGACTGTTCGTGAGCGACGTCGAAGCGCAGCAAGTAGCGTTCATCGGCACGTTGAACGAGGAGCACGCGGACCCCGCGCAGAGCACGCCAGTGCTCGTCGCGTTGCGCCTCAAGGTCGCGAGCGGCCGGATCTCGGAGATCGAGCAGCTCGTCGTGCGTAATGCCGAAGCCGCGAACCGAGTCCAGCGGTGGGGCGAGCCTCGCCCGCAGTTCCTCACCGCCGTGCCGGAAAGCCAACGGATGTCGCGGGCGGATTTGATCGCGACGGCGAACAAGTATTTCAGCGGGATGCAGCAGAACGACGGTCGAGGCGACTATCCGTTTGCCGACGACTGCGACCGCATCGAGAACGGTTCCTACACGACGAATCAGCCGACGCCGAGGGGAGAGAAGCGGCCCGACCCTGCGACGGCGTCGAACTACTCGGGCCAGTGGAGCTGCCTCGAGCAGTTCAAGTCGGGCTTGCTGCACTTCGTCACGCGAATCCGCGACCGCCGCTATGTCGCCGTCGATCGGGAGCGCGGTCTCGTGTTCGCATTTGCGTTCTTCGACCACTCCGCCGGCGATACGCGCAATTTCACGGCGCCCAGCGGCCGGCGAGTAGCGGCGGGCCCCGTGCAGCCCTGGACCTGGGAGATCGCCGAGCTCTTCAAGGTCGAGAACGGCAAGCTCGGTCAGATCGAGGCGATCCTCGACCGCTCCCCCTACGGCATGGCGTCCGGGTGGAGCAGCTGGGAGGACGGCATGTCCGACCGCGCACAGGACGCTACCCGCTAAGAGCCGCCTAGCGACGGAGAAAGCACCGGAGCCGCCACGAGGGCCGCTTCTCGCGGCCGCTCGTGCCATCGCCGTCCGCTTCAAGCATCCGTTTACCTTCCTTCGAGCGGGACGCGCTGCGAGCGCTCGCTGCCCGGCGGTGCCGCGTCCGACTTAACACTAACGCGAATCGTTCTCATTGCGTTATTAGATGAGAGCGATTATCATTTGCGAACGCTGGCTCATTAGGGAAGGATTCAGATGCACGGGTCGCAAAAGAACCATTCGGTGCTCGATACGCCGGTTCGCAACGCGCTCGCGAGCGCCATCGGCTTCGTGCTCGTCTCGAGCTCGGCCTTTGCCGACGACGCCGCCCCGCCGCAGGACGACATCGTGGTCACGGGGCAGGCCGTGTCGCAGGAATCGACCTCCACCAAGTTCACGGCACCGCTGCTCGACACGCCGAAGTCGGTCACCGTGATCTCTCGAGCGCTGATCGCAGAGACCGGTTCCACCACGCTCGTCGATGCGCTGCGCACGGTGCCGGGCATAACGTTCAACGCGGGCGAGGGCGGCCAGCCCGCCGGCGACAACCTGAAGATTCGCGGCTTCGACGCGGGCTCCGACGTGTTCATCGACGGCGTGCGCGACGCGGGCTCGCAGACTCGCGACGTGTTCGCGCTCGAGCAGATCGAAGTCGTCAAAGGTCCGGGCTCGGCCTACTCCGGCCGCGGCTCGAGCGGCGGCACCGTGAACCTCGTAACCAAGAAACCCCGCGACGAGAATTTCCTCGTGACGAACGTGGGCGCGGGCACCGATAGCTACGGCCGAGTGGCGGTCGACGCGAACTACCGGTTCGGCGACAGCGGCGCGTTTCGACTGAACGTGCTCGGTCAAGACGCCGACGTGCCGGGCCGCGACTCCGTGAGTCAATCGCACTGGGGCGTTGCCCCATCGCTCACATTCGGCCTCGGCGAGAAGACGAGCGTCAATCTCGATTTGTATCGCTACGAGACCGACGACATACCGGACTACAGCATCCCGTACACTCGCAACGCCGCCAACACTGCGCCGTCGGGCATGCCGATCGACGTCGACAGCGACAACTTCTACGGGCTGCTCGACCGCGATTTCCAGCGCACGAGCGCCGACGTGCGCACGTTGCTGGTCGCGCACACCTTCGGCAACGGCCTCACCCTGCGCAACACCACGCGCTACGGCGAGACGGGCAACGACTACATCGTCACCAATCCGGACGACGGACGCGGCAACCTCGTCAACGGTTTCATTTATCGCAGCGCGAAGAGCCGCAATTCAGACACCGAGACACGCGCGAACCTCACCGACGTGAGCGGCCAGGGGCACTTCGGCAAGCTGGAGCACTCGTTCGCGTTCGGAATCGAGACGAGCCAGGAGGACATGGTGAACGTGCCGTACGTCGTGACCCAGACGTTCAACGGCAATGCGGTCACCGCGTTCAACACGTCGTGCAGCCGGCCGGGCACGGTGGGCGCACCGTCGAACTACAACTGCACGACGCTCGACAACCCGAATCCGCACGATCCGTGGGTCGGCACGATCACGCGGTCCACGACGCCGACCACGGTCGCCACCGACACGCGGTCGATTTACGGTTTCGACACGCTCGACTTCAGTGAACGCTGGTCGCTCAACCTCGGCGTGCGCTACGACGACTACAAGACGGTGCAAGACGGCTTTTCCGGCACCACGCCGCAGCGGCTCGCGAACGAGTCGGACTTCTGGAACTACCAGGCCGGCGTTGTATTGAAGCCGAAAGCCAACGGCAGCATCTATCTGTCGACCGGCACCTCGTCGAGCCCAGTAGGTAACACACTCGGCGACGGCACGGAGAACATCGCACTCACCAATCAAGACCTCGAGCCCGAGCACGATCGCACCTACGAGCTCGGCACCAAATGGGCGCTGTTCGACGACCGCGTGTCCCTCAGCTCGGCGGTCTTTCACACCGAGACCGCCAACGCGCGTGCCACCGTCGCCGGTAATCTGCAGCAGAACATCGGGGACGAGGTGGTCGACGGCTTCGAGATCGGCCTGTCGGGCAAGATCACGGACAAGTGGACGATGTACGGCAGCTACGCGTTCCTCGACAGCGAGATCGTGGACGACGGCCCCGTCGCGGCCAACGAGGGCCACGAGTTCCCGAACACTCCGCGCAACAGCTACAGCGTGTGGACCACCTATACGGTGACGCCGAGATTCACGATCGGCGGCGGCGCGACTTATGTCGATCGCCGCTTCGGCAACGTGGCCAACTCGGTGTGGATCCCGGAGTACACGCGTTACGACGCGATGGCGGCGCTGCGCGTGGGCTCGAAGGTGAATCTGCAGCTCAACGTGCAGAACCTCACGGACGAGGTCTACTTCGTGCGGCCGTACCAGAACCACTACGCCCAGCTGGGCGGGGCGCGGTCGGCCGTGGTGAGCGCGACCCTGGATTTTTGACGTTGTGCTGCTCCACGTTCCGGATGTGTTGAGCGGCGAGCAGGTTGCGCACTGTCGCGCGGTGCTCGACCGCGCCGAGTGGGTGGACGGCGGCGTCACGGCGGGGTTTCAGTCGACGCGGGTGAAGCGCAACGAGCAGCTCCCCGAAGGTAGCGCGGCCGCCCGCGAGCTCGGCGACCTCGTGCTCGAGGCGCTCGGCAAGAGCCTGCTGTTCGCGTCCGCGGCGCTGCCCGCGAAGGTGTTTCCGCCACTGTTCAACCGCTACGCGGGCGGCCAATCGTTCGGCAATCACGTCGACAACGCGATCAGGCAAGTGCGCGGCACCGGCCAGAGGCTGCGCACCGACATCTCCGCGACCCTGTTCCTCTCGTCGCCCGACGAGTACGACGGCGGCGAGCTCGTGGTCGACGATACCTACGGCCCGCACGGCGCGAAGCTGCCGGCCGGCCATCTCGTGCTGTATCCCGCGACGAGCCTGCACCGGGTCACGCCCGTGACGCGCGGCGTGCGGCTCGCGTGCTTCTTCTGGGTGCAAAGCCTCGTGCGCGGCGACGCCGAGCGCACGCTGCTGTTCGACATGGACATGGCGATCGTGCGGCTGCGCCAGCAGGTGGGCGACAGCGACGCCGTAGTAGCGCTCACGGGCGTGTATCACAATTTGCTGCGGCGCTGGGCTTCGGTATAGCGGTCGCGGGCAAGGCGGGCGCCGGCTGTCAGGCGCCAACCGTGCCCGGCGTCGCCTTTGCGGTTCCGGCGGTGGCCTATACTAGGCGCGCCGCATGTCGACGTTCAGCCTCAACGAGTTCTACCAACGCAATCGGCGCGTCGTCATTTGGGCGATCCTGTTTCTGCTCTTGTGGCTGCTCCGGGATTTCTTCGGGCTGGTATTCCTCACGTTCGTGGTGGCCATCATTGCGGCCCCGCTTGCCGAGTTCGGCACGCGCCGCCTCAAGCTCCCGCACTGGCTGGCGTTGTCGCTCGTCTACGTGCTGTTCCTTCTCGTGCTTGCGTCGTTCGTGCGCTTCGTCGTTCCGAGCGTAGCGTCGGAGGTCAACCGGCTGATCGGCAATTTGCCGACCACCGAGGAGCGCCTCATCGAGGTCAAGAATCGCCTCGTGGACCGCTATCCCACGCTGCGCCAGCCGTTGAACGGCTACCTCCGCAGCGCGCTGACCGAGGATCGGCTCGCGATCATCGACTTACAGCTCCTCGACGACGCGCAGCGCCTCGGGCTCACGCCGCTCCAGATCGAGGAGGCGGCCGTGGCGACGGTCGCGCCCGAGGGCGCGGTTGCCGAATACTTCAATCGTCAGGACCAGCGCTACTTGAGCGCGCTCATGAGCGCGCAGTTCCAGCGGGTGCGGCAATACGCGCCCACCGTGATCAACGCGCTCTACCGAGCGACGGCCACTCTGCTGCTCGCGCTGCTGTTCAGCTATTTGATCCTGATCGACGCGAACCGGATCCGGCGCGGGCTCGCGCGCCTCAAGACCTCGCGCGTCGGCGATTTCTACCAGGAGGCGGCGCAGCCGATCGTGCGCTTCAGCGTTCTCGTGGGCCGAGCGATCGAAGCGCAAGCATCGATCGCGCTCGTGAACACGGTGCTCACGTTGATCGGCTTGCTGCTCCTCGGCATCCCGTTGGTGGCGATGCTGTCGGTGATCGTGTTCGTCTGCAGCTTCGTGCCGGTGCTCGGCGTGTTCGCCTCGACGGTGCCGATCGCGCTCGTGGCGTTGAACGCGGGCGGCTTCACGCTATCGCTCGCGTCGATCGGGCTCGTGATCGTGGCGCACGCGATCGAGGCGTACTTCTTGAATCCGTTGATCTACGGCAGGCACCTGAAGCTGAATCCCGTGCTCACGCTGATCATCCTGTTCGTGGCCTATCACGCGATCGGGCTCTGGGGCGTGCTGCTCGGCGTGCCCGTTACGCGCTACGTGATCCACGACGTGCTCGGCGTGCCGTTCCGCGACCGCAGCGCGCCCGCGAAGGCGCCGTCCGCTTAGCGGGTGACCGGCCTAGGGACTCCCGGGGCTCGAAGAGCCGCGGAAAGCGGGTCCGAGCAGCCGGAACAGCTTGCGAACGCCGGCGATCAACATGAGCGCGTTGCCGATGACCCGCACGCCGCGCGTGCGCGCGAGCACGATGGCCGCCGCAACGCCGGCGACGATCACGGCCGGATGGGATGCCACCGTGCGCGCGGCGCCGACCACGCGGTCGACGGTGGCGAGGCGCTGCTCCACATAGCGCACCTCGGCGTCGATCGCACGCCGCTGCACGGCGCAACGCAGGAGCAGGGTGGCGCGCCGGTCGGCGAGATCGCGGGCGCGGTCGCTCACTTTCGCCCCGCGAGCTGCGCGCGGTCCTTCGCGAGCTCGGCGAGCGTGGCGTCGAGCATCCGCGGCTTGGTTCGGATCTTGATCCGCAGCACCACGCCGGCCCCCGCCGCGATCACGAAGAACGCGCTCGTCACGGCCACCGCGGCGAGCAAGCGATGCGTGTCCCAGAACACGAAGATGATCGCGAGCGCCCCGAGGAACAGCCCGATGAGCGCGGCGAGCAGCGCGATCAGCGTCCACACGAGGATGCCCGCGACGTGGTGCATCTCCTCCTGGAGATCGGTGGTGAGGAGCTCGAGCCGCGTTTGCGCGATCGCGATCACGGTCGCGACGAGGTTCGCGAGGGACTTGAAGAGGCCGCTCACGGGGCCGTCGCCGGCGGCCGCCGAGTAGGACGGCGTCTCTGAAGTCTCGGTCACGTCGAGGTGCTTGCGCCGATCAGCGCCGACCGAGCAGTAGGCCGAGCACGAGGCCCACGCCCGCGGCCACGCCGACCGCGCCCCACGGGTTGCTGCGGACGTACTCGTCGGCGTCCTTCGCGAGCTCCCGCGCGCGCTCGAGCGCTTCGTCCTCGATGCCGGCGAGCCGGTCCTTCGCGAGGCGCACCGATTGCTCCGCGCGCGCGCGGACTTCGTCGATCCTCTCGCCCGTCTGGGCGGCCGTAGCCTTCAGCAGGCTTTCGGCGTCGCGGACCACCGTGTTGAGCGCGTCGATGAGCTTGTCGGCGGACAGCGTATCGGCCATCGGCATTCTCCGAGGAAGGCGTCGCAAGTCGAGATGGCCGGTGATGGTATGCCCGCCGCGCGCGCGGCGGCAAGCGGCCTTTGAGCCTAGCTCATCTCATTCCGCCGGCGCCGGCGCGCAGGGGTGACCAACGGGACCTTCGGCGTCCGTTGCTGGCACGGACAATGCAGCTCTACGTGCTCGGGCCAACGTCCGCCTCGCGGCGGAGGAGGGTGCAATGGGCAAGAAGGTCATCTTGGGAGTGGGCGTGGTGATCGTGGCGGCGGTCGTCGTGGCGATCGCGCTGGTGGCGAGCCGGCTCGGCGACATCGCAGGGCGCATCATCGAGGACTACGGCAGCGCGACCACGGGCACGGACGTGAGCGTCCGCAGCGTCGACGTGGAGGCCACCCGCGGCCGCGGCGAGGTCAAGGATCTGACCATCGCCAACCCGCCCGGATTCCACACCGACTACGCGCTGCGGATCGACGACATCGAGCTCGGGCTCGACTTGGCATCGCTACGCAAGGACGTGCCGATCATCCGCGAGGTGCTCGTCGACGACGCGCACTTGAACGCCGAGCAGCGCGGCGATACCACCAATCTCAACGACATCGAGCGCTACATGAGCAAGGCGGACAAGACCGGCGATCAGTCGGGCGCGCCCGAGCCGCGGATCATCATCGACCGGTTTCGCTTGACGAACGGGCGCGTGACGCTCACGTCCGAGCTCTTGAGCCATCCCGAGGAGCTCGAGCTCGGCGACGTCGTGGTCGACAACATCGGCCGCAGCTCGGGCGGCGCGACCTACGGCGAGGCCACCGAGGCGGTGATCACGCCGATCCTGGAGGCCGCGCGCACCGCGGTGCAAGCGCGGCTCAAGGACGCGGCCGCCGGCGCCGCCCGCCAGGAGCTCGAGGAGCGGGCCACCGACAAGCTCAAAGGATTGTTCGAGCGGGATTGACGGCCGCCGTCGGCGACGCGCTGTCCGGCGGCGGCGACGGCGCGTTCGGCACGACCACGAAGTGCAGCCGCTTGAGCAGCTGTCCTTGCGGCGTGAGCAGGTCGACGGTCCACCGCCCGAGCGGATCGGCGGGGAACACCCGCTTGCGAGCGTAGAGCCGGAATCCTTCCGCGCGGCCGCCGTTGATCTCGGCGACGATCCGCTCGTACTCGGCGCCGTGTCTCCACCGGAACACCACCGTTTGCGCGAGCCCGGCGGGCGCGCGGATCGCGGCGAACGCGATCACGCCGCGCTGCAAGTCGTCCACGGTGAGCCGCGACACGGGCTCCCCCGGCACGAGCGCCTCCACCGATTGCGTGATCCGCGCCTGCGTCACCGCGAGGCCCGCCGCCGGCACCTCGCTCCTCACCCGCCACAACAGCAGCGGTATCACGACGAGGCTCACGATCCAGGCCGCTCTCGCCGTCCGCGTCTTGAGCGCTCGCAGCGACAGCGGCAACGTCAGCACGAGCGACACGAACACCGCCGCCAACGACACCGGCAGCGCTTGCTCGATCGGCAGATGCAGGACCATCGGCAGCACCACGAGCGCGGCGATCCAGCTGCAATACGCGTGGAAGAACAACCGGCGCGGGGCGCGTTTCGCGATGAAGCGCTCGTAGACCGGGTCAACCGTCGAGAGCAGGGCGGCGCTCGCGGTCAGTGTCGTGAACGCGATCTGGCCGGCGTCCAACTGCGTGGCGCCGATCACGAGGGGCAGGCTGAAGAACATCAGCTCCTGCTGCAGCGATTGGCTCACCATGTTCGCGAAGAACTTGCCCACGCCGCGCTTGCGGCGCTCGAGGAAGCGCCGCACGAACGGCTCCACGAGCATCCACGGCCAGCCGAGCAGCGCCATCAGCGCGATCCAGCGCGCGGCATCTTCGCCGCGCTTCACGAGCGCGAAGCCCAACCAGCCGGCGAGGAAGCTCACGAGCGGCACCACCCACGGCGCGCGCGCGTGCAGCTTCGCGGCTCGCTCGATCAGCTTCTGCAAGCCGATTCGGCGAACGGCGCGCGAGCGGCTCGGATCGTCGTCCATGGTCGCTATGCTAGAGTTCCGGCGGTACGACGCCAACGTCGGGGGGAAACGCGATGACTACGCTCAAGTGCCTGGTTGTGCTGTCGGCGCTCTCGTTCGCAGCCGGCGCTCGAGCCGCCGACGACTGCTCGCCGGCCGGCGGTCTCGAGTTCGTCTGCGGGCCCAAGAACGCGGAAGACCTCGTGCTCGTGCCGGGCACGCAGTGGATCATCGCGAGCGGCATGGCCGACGGCGCCAGTCTCTCGCTGATCGACGCGCGCGATCGCACCGCGAGCGGCCTCTACCCCGGCAGGCAGCCGCAAGCGAAGCACGATGCGGCGGCGTTCCCCGACTGCGCCACGCCGCCCGACGCCGCCAAGCTCCAGACGCACGGCCTCAACTTACGGCCGGGCGCCGGCGGCCATTCGACGCTCTACGCCGTGGCGCACGGCGAGCGGGAGTCGATCGAGGCGTTCGATGTCGACACCACCGGGCCGAAGCCCACGCTCACCTGGAAAGGCTGCGTGCCGATGCCGCAGGGCCTGCCCGCGAACAGCGTGGCGTCGTTCGCCGACGGCTCGCTCGTCGCGACGGTGCTCCTGATGCCTGGAAAAACCTTCGCCGACTCGGTGGCGATGCACCCCACCGGCGCCGTCTACGAGTGGTCGCCCGGCAAGCACTCCTTCACGCGGGTGCAGGGCATGGAGCTGCCGGGCAACAACGGCATCGAGACGTCGGCGGACGGCCGCGAGGTGTACGTGGTGTCGTCCGGCTTCCAGACGATCGTGGCGTTCTCGCATGCGAACCCGGCGAAGCAGTTGCGCACGACTCGGCAGCTGCCGATCACGCCGGACAATGTGCACCGCGCTCCCGACGGCCGGCTGCTCACGGCCGGCATGGCCAACGACGTGCCGGAGTGCGGCGGTCCGCCCGGTCCGCAGCACGACCTTCAGAAGCTCTCGACGTGCCCGCGCGGCACGATCGCGATCGCGATCGACCCCGCCACGATGAAGGACACGGTGCTCTTGACGACGCCGGCGATCCCGTCATTCAGCAACGCGACGATGGTCTTGACGCTCGGCCAACAGTTCTGGCTCGGCACGTTCTCCGGCGACCGCGTCGCCCACGGGATATTGAAATAGCGCTCCTCGTCTGACTTTGGCCGCCCACTGCACGCAACAGCGGCGGCCGCACCTCGAACGGCCCTCCCGAGACCGTCGCCGCACAGGGATGTGCGGGAGGAGGCGCAGGGACGCTCTTCCGCCGTGTCTCGGGAGGGCCATT
>DASUFK010000372.1:0-2758 GCA_036274615.1 Gammaproteobacteria bacterium
CATGCTGCAGCGGGCTTGCTCCACGACGGGCGCACGGCGAACACGCGGGCGCCGCCCCCGAGCCGCGCGGCGATCGCGGCCGCGTTCTCGCGGCCGGCGGCCGAGGCGACTGCGAAGCGGCGCCCGTCCGCCGATTCGAACACGCTCGCCGGTACCGTCGCCTCGGACGTCTCCGCGATCACCACGAGCTCGTCCATTCCGATGCGCCAGGCGGCTGCCGAGCCCGTGTCCGGCCGAAAGGTCGTGAGCACACTCGCGGGATCGTCCGCGATGCCCTTTTTTGCTACGGCGCCGGCGCGGAGCTCTGCGAGCAACGGCTCGTTCGCCGCGTAGGCCGCCGCCACGCGGTCTACGTCGGCCTGTGTCGCGTAGGCGACGAGCCACCACACTTCCTTCGGTGAGCCGTCGGATTCGAGCGCGAGATAGTCGTTGGGGCAGCGTAAGCGCGCGCAGACGCCCGCGAGATGCTCTTCGATCGCGCCGTACTCGGCGTCGCGGCCCGGCGCGATGCGCTCGGTGGTGATCTGCAACAACGCGGGCGTGGGCTGCGTCCGGAAGCGCATCACGAAGCGATCGGTGCGCCCGCGCACGGCGTCGTCGAACACGCTCGCGGTGCGATCGTCGGCCGGATTACGCAGCACGTCGCTCTCGGCTTCGAGCGTGAATCCGGCCGCGGCGAAGTCGGCGCGGACGACGGCCGCGTCGATCCGGTGCGTGGCTTTCGCGGACTCGCGCGGGTCGGTGCCCGGCTCGGCGAAGTGGTCGATCACGCCCACGATGCCGCCGGGTACGAGCGCGCCGTACAAGGACTCGAGCAGCGCGTGCTGGTCCACGGGACCCCAGTCGACCTTCGGGTCGTACCAATACGTGTCGTGGTAGATCATCGACATGAGCACCGCGTCGAGGCTGCCGGCGGGCAGCGCGATGTCGTTGTGCGCGGCGAACAGCTGCTCCGCGTTCGGCAAGCGGTTACCGCCGTAGCGGCGCTCGAAATCCTCGGCCGCGAGCGTGGCGCGGGCGCCCGGGTGGTTGTGCGCGATCACGTGCCCCGCCGGACCCACGACCCGCGCGAGCAGCTCCGCGTAGTAGCCCGTGGCCGCGTTCATGTCGAGCGCGCGCATGCCGGGCGCGACGCCGAGGAACTCGAGCACCTCGGCGGGTCTGTCGCTCGAATCGCGGTCGCGATCCGCGGGGAGGCGGTTGGGATTGGACACGGCCGTTTCGATGGCGGCGACGGTGAAGGCCGCTGCGGGCGGAGAGTCGCCGCGCTGTACTCGCGGCGTGCTGGGCGGCGGCTTGCACGCCGCCGCGAGGGCGAGCAGCGCCGCGAGCATCGGGCCGGAGACCGGCCGCTTGCGCGCGCCGGCCTCCGGCACGAACACGTTGCCGCTCAGGCCAGGGTTTTGCCGAACAAGACGAGCAAGCGGCTCCACGCCTTTTCCGCCGCTTCCTTGTCGTAGACCTGCGAATCAGGCGGACACCAGCCGTGCTGCGAGCCCTTGTAGACCTCGATCTCGGCCGGGAGCTTCGCCTTGTCGAACTCCGCGCGCAGCACGTTTTTCGCCTCGGGGTCGCGCATGTCGTCGTTGTCGGCGATCGCGATCAAGAACTGCGCCTTCATCTTCGGGATCAGCGCGGCGGGATTGTTCTCGTCCTTCGTGACGAGTCCGCCGCCGTGGAACGTGGCGGCCGCGCCCACGCGCTCCGGCACGGCGCCGGCCGTGCGCATGACCATCGGGCCGCCCATGCAATAGCCCGTGGTGCCGATCTTCTTGCGCTTGTCCACGGCTGCCTGCTGGTCGAGCCAGCCCACGAACGCCTTCGCGTCGGTGACGTGCGTGGTGGGGTTGAGCGCGCGCGCGAGCTGCGTCACCGAGTCGCGCACCGCCTGATCGCCGAAGCTCGCGCCCTCGGCCACGACCGGGGCCTTCTTGCCGCGGTAGAACGGATTCACCACGAGCACGGCGTAGCCGGACTCCGCAAGCCGCTTGCCCATCGCGCGGAACGCGGGCCGGAGACCGAGGATGTCCGGCCACACCACGACGCCGGGTGCGGCACCGCTCGACGGATGCACGAAGTAGCAGTCCGCCGTGCCGTCCGGCGTTTTGATGTTCACCTCGGACTCCGTCACCGCGACGGCGTTGGCAACTTGCGGCAGCAGGAGCGCGAGGCTCACCCCCGCCGCGAGCGTGCCGAGGTCGCGGCGCGTGATGTTCTTGCCGCGCAGGAATTGTTTCAGGTCATCGTCGTAATGGTCTTGATCGCACATGTTGGCTTTCTCCTCCCGTATGGCGGCGCCGCGGAACGCTGGCGGCCAGGCCGCTGACTATAACCAGGCGCACGGGTGAGGGCACGCCAAACCGACTCGTTCGGCCGGCGATCGGGCAATGGCCTGGTGTCAGACACCGGTGGTCAGACACCGGTGGTGCCAGGCGCCGTTTCAGGGTCAGCGTAGGGTGGAGGCGCGTCGCGCGCTCTGCGTGATCGCGGGCCAGTCGCGTTTCGCGATGGCCGCGCGGGGGGCGAGCCAGGAGCCGCCGACGCAGATGACGTTTGGGCGGGCGAGATAGGCCGCGGCCGTATCCTCGCCGATGCCGCCGGTGGGGCAGAAGCGCGCGCCGGGGAACGGTCCCGCGAGCGCGTCGAGCGCCGCGACGCCGCCGAGCGCGGCCGCCGGGAACAGCTTGAAACAGTCGTGCCCGAAGCTCGCCGCCTGCATGAGCTCGGACGCGGTGGCGATCGCCGGCAGATACGGGAT
>DASUFK010000373.1:0-5361 GCA_036274615.1 Gammaproteobacteria bacterium
ACGCGATGCGCGCGGCGAGCTTGTCGCCGGGCGCCGCCGCGGCGGCGTTCCTGTTCGCGCTCTGCGGCTTCGGGGCCAAGGCCGGTCTCGTGCCGCTGCACGTGTGGCTGCCGGAGGCGCATCCGGCCGCGCCGTCGCCCGTGTCGGCGCTCATGAGCGGCGTGATGTTGAAGACCGCCGTGTACGGGATGCTGCGCGTGAGCTTCGATCTCCTCGGCGCGCCGGCGTGGTGGTGGGGACTCGTGGCGCTCGGCGTGGGCCTGTTCACGGCGTTCTACGGCGTAGTGTTCGCGGCGGTGCAAACCGACATGAAGCGGCTGCTCGCCTACTCGTCGATCGAGAACATCGGCATCGTGTTCGCGGGTGTGGGCCTCGCGCTCGTGTTCGCGGGCTCCGGCATGAACGCGCTTGCGGCGCTCGCGCTCGCGGCGCTGCTCTATCACTGCCTGAATCACGCGCTGATGAAGAGCCTGCTGTTTCTCGGCACGGGCTCGGTGCTGCACGCCACCGGCGAGCGCAACCTGGGCAAGCTCGGCGGCCTCATCAGGCGCATGCCTTGGGTGGCGTGGCTCACGCTCGTGGGCGCGCTCGCGATCTCGGGGCTGCCGCCGTTGAACGGCTTCGTCTCGGAGTGGCTGCTGCTCCAGTCGTTTCTCTTCACCGACGAGATCCCGCGGCCGTTCGTGAACATGCTGCTGCCGCTCGGCGCGGCCGTGATCGCGCTCGCCGCGGCGCTCGCCGCCTACGTGATGGTGAAGTTCTACGGCGTGATCTTCCTGGGCGCGCATCGCGAGCGCTCGCTCGAGCGCGCGCACGATTGCGGTATTCTCGAGCGGATAGGGCTCGCGTGGCTCGCGGCCGGTTGCGTGCTGCTCGGGCTCCTGCCGGTGCAAGTGCTCGCGGTGCTCGACGCGGCGCCGGTGCTGCTGATCGGCACGGGCCTTCCGCAGAGCGAGGCGAGCTGGTGGCTGCTCGCGCCGGCCGCCGTGACGCGCGCGTCGTACGGCCCGATCGTGTTCCTGCTCGTGGTGCTCGCCGTGGTCGTCGTGACCGTGCTCGCGGTGCGGCAGTTCTATCATCGGCGCATCCGGCGCAGCGCGCCCTGGGACTGCGGCTTCGGCCGGCTCACTCCGCGGATGCAGGACACCGCGGAAGGCTTCGGCCAGCCGATCAGGCATCTGTTCGACGGCTTCTTCCGTGTCGACCGCGAGCTGCCCACGCCGTTCGATCGCGCGCCGAAATATCGGGTAACCGTCACCGATCAGATCTGGCGCTGGCTCTACGAGCCGCTCGCGGGCGCGGTGCAGACGGCCGCGGGTGCGGTCGCGTGGCTACAGCAGGGCCGCGTGGCAACGTACCTGCTCTACAGCTTCGTGACGCTGCTCGTGCTTCTCGCGGTGGTGCTCGCATGACGGCCGTCGATCTCCTCACGCAGGGCCTCGAGATCGCCGCCGCCGTGCTCGGCGCGCCGTTGTTCGTGGGCTGGATCAATCAGTGCCGGGCGTGGCTCCAGAACAAGAGCGCGCCGAGCATCCTTCAGCCGTACCGGATGATCCGCAAGCTGTTCCTGAAGGACGCGGTGCTCGCGCACGACGCGTCGCCGCTGTTCCGCATGGCACCGTACGTGGTGTTCGGAACGATGGCGCTCGCGGCGGCGGTGATCCCGTCGATGGGCATGCGGCTGCCGTTCACGGTGGCCGCCGACGCGATCGCGCTCGTGGGGCTGCTCGCCACCGCGCGCGTGTTCATGGCGCTCGCGGCCATGGACATCGGCACGGCGTTCGGCACCCTCGGCGCGCGCCGCGAAATGATGATCGGCTTCCTCGCCGAGCCCGCGCTGCTGATGGTGATCCTCGTGGCCTCGCTGATCTCCACCACCACCTCGCTCGCCGGGATCTCGGAGTTCACGACCAGCCAGGCGCTCGGCATCTATCCGAGCCTGGCGTTCACGGCCGTGGCGTTCACGATGGTGCTGCTCGCGGAGAACGCGCGCATCCCGGTGGACAACCCGGCCACACACCTCGAGCTCACGATGATCCACGAGGCGATGCTGCTCGAGTACTCGGCGCGGCATCTCGCGCTCATGGAGTGGGCCGCGGCGCTCAAGCTGTTCAACTACGCGTGCATCGGCTTCGCGCTGTTCGCTCCCTGGGGGCTCGCGAGCGGCGGCGCCGGCCCCGCGGCGCTGGCGCTGGCCGTGCCGCTGCTCGCCGCCAAGCTCGCGGCCGCCGGCGCGGGGCTCGCCCTCATCGAGACGGTGTCGGCGAAGCTGCGGGTGTTTCGCGCGCCCGAGTTTCTCGCCACCGCGTTCCTGTTCGCGGTGCTCGGGATGCTCGTGCGGCTGCTGCTCGGAACCTGACGCATGAACAACCTCACCTGGGACTTGCAGTTACTGAATGCGTGCGCGGCGCTGCTCCTGCTCCTCGCGTTCGCGATGCTGTCGCAGCGGCGCATCGTCACGCTCGTGTACCTGCTGGCGTTGCAGGGCGCGCTGCTCTGCGTGGCCACGCTGCTGGTGGCGTGGCGCACCGGCGAGTCGCACCTCTACGTCTCCGCGGGGCTCACGCTCGCGCTCAAGGTGCTGTTCCTGCCGTGGCTGCTGAACCGGCTGATCCGGCGGCTCGACGTCTACTGGGACACCGAGTCGATGCTCAACACCGGCGGCACGATGCTGATCGGCGTCGGCATCGTGATCTTCTCGTTCGGGCTCGCGCAGCCGATCTCGGCGCTCGCGTCGACGGCCACGCGCAGCTCGATCGGCATCGCGGTGGCCGTGATCCTGCTCGCGTTCCTCACGATGATCACGCGGCGCAAGGCGATGTCGCAGGTGATCGGCTTCCTGTCGATGGAGAACGGCCTCTTCTTCGGCGCGATGAGCGCGACCTACGGCATGCCGATGATCGTCGAGCTCGGCGTGGCGCTCGACGTGCTCGTGGCGATGCTCGTGCTCGGCGTGTTCTTCTTTCAGATCCGCGAGCAGTTCGACAGCCTCGACCTGCACCACCTCGAGTCGCTCAAGGAGCAGAAGTAAGGTGGAATTCGCGCTGCTGCTCGCCATTCCGCTGCTCGGCGCCGCGCTGCTCGGAGTGTTCGGCGCGCGGCACTTCGCCCCGGAGCTGAACGCGCTCTTGTCGGCGGCCACGTTCGTCGCGGCCGTGGCGCTCGCCGTGCGCGTGATCGCCGAGGGCAACCTGCTCGCCGGCGGCGAGCAGTTCTTCATCGACCCGTTCAACGTGTTCCTCGTCACGCTCACCGCTTTGGTGGGCATGACCACGGCGCTCTTCTCGCGGCCGTACATGCGCGTGGAGGTCGAGCACGGCCGCCTGACGGCCGGCCGCTTGCGGCTCTATCACAGCATGTATCAGCTGTTCACGTTCACGATGCTGCTCGCGCTCACCACCAACAACATGGGCCTCTTGTGGGTGGCGATGGAGGCCGCCACGCTCTCCACGGTGCTGCTCGTGACGCTGTACCGCACGCCGGCGAGTCTCGAGGCCGGCTGGAAGTACTTCATCCTCTGCGGCGTCGGCATCGCCCAGGCGTTGTTCGGCACGATCCTGTTGTACTTCGCCGCGGAGCACGCGCTCGGCGGCAGCGGCATCCAGTCGCTGCTCTGGACGCATCTGAACACGGTGAAGACCGAGCTCGAGCCCGCGGTGCTCGCGCTCGCGTTCGTCTTCCTGCTCGTGGGCTACGGCACCAAGGTGGGGCTCGCGCCGCTGCACAACTGGCTGCCGGACGCGCACGCGGAGGGCCCCACGCCGATCTCGGCGGTGCTCTCGGGCTTGCTGCTCAACGTGGCGCTCTACGCGGTGGTGCGCTGCAAGGTGCTCGTGGAAGGCTCGCTGCAATCCGCCGTGCCGTCGAAGATGCTGATGACGTTCGGCTTGCTGTCGGTGGTGCTGGCGGCGCTGTTCCTCTGGCGGCAACGCGACATCAAGCGGCTGTTCGCGTACTCGTCGATCGAGCACATGGGCATCGTCACGTTCGCGTTCGGCATGGGCGGCCCCGTGGCGAGCTTCGCCGCGCTCCTGCACATGACGGTGCACTCGCTCACGAAGTCCGCGATCTTCTTCGCCGTGGGCCACGCGGCGCAGAAGACGGGCACTCAGATGATGAGCGACATCCGCGGCCTCGTCACGGTGAGCCCCACGGTGGGCTGGGGGCTCATGCTCGGCACGCTCGCGATTCTCGGCTTGCCGCCGTTCGGCGTGTTCGCGAGCGAGTTCCTGATTCTCACCACGGCGATGCGCGAGCAGCCGTGGGCCGCGCCCGTGCTGCTCGCGGCGCTCGGCATCGCGTTTGCGGCGATCTTCAGGCGCGTGCAGCCGATGGTGTTCGGCGAGACCACGGCGAAGCGCCTGCCGCACCCGCCGGCGCTCCTGCCGGTGTTCGCTCACTTGGGCCTCGTGCTGATGCTCGGCGTGTACGTGCCGCCGTACCTCGCGGACTGGTACCGCGCGGCCACCGTGCTGATCGGAGGCCAGTGACGTGCCGCTGCGCCGCTGGCTAGAGCAAGCGCAGCCTTTGCCGGGCGCTCCGGCGCAGGCGCTACTGCGCGTGCGCCGCGAGGATTGGCTGTCGGTGACGGGCGCCGTGGCCGCGGCCGGCGCGCGCCTGCTCGCGCTGTGGACCACGCCCGCCGGGCCCGGCCGCGACGCGCTCGTGCGCGCGTCGTTCATCGCGGATACGAGCGCGGGCGTGGTCGAGACCGGCGTGCCGGCCGGCTCGGCGTACGCGAGCCTGCACGAGCTGTTTCCGTCGGCCACGCGCATGCAGCGCGCCGCCTTCGACTTGACCGGCGTGCGCTCCACCGACGGCGACGAGCGCCCGTGGCTCGCGCACGGGCACTGGCGCCCCGACGTGCCGCCGCTCGCGCCGGCGCCGCCGCTCGAGACGGCCGGTCCGGCGCCGTACGAGTTCGTGGCCGTGGCCGGCGACGGCGTGCACGAGATCGCGGTGGGGCCGGTGCACGCCGGCATCATCGAGCCCGGGCACTTCCGCTTCTCGGTCGTGGGCGAGAAGGTGCTGAAGCTCGAGGAGCGCTTGGGCTACGTGCACAAGGGCATCGAACGGCGCTTCACCGAGCTCCCGATACTCGACGCGCACCGACTCGCCGCGCGCGTGTCGGGCGACTCGGCCGTGGCGTTCTCGTGGGCGTACTGCCAGGCGCTCGAGGGCGCGAGCGGCGCCGCGGTGCCGCCGCGCGCGGCCTGGCTGCGCGCGCTCTATCTCGAGATCGAGCGCGCGGCCAATCATCTCGGCGACCTCGGCGCGCTCGGCAACGACGCGGGCTTCGCGTTCGGCCTCGCGCAGTTCAGTCGCCTGAAAGAGGGGCTGTTGCGCTCCACCGCGGCGGCG
>DASUFK010000374.1:0-2780 GCA_036274615.1 Gammaproteobacteria bacterium
TTCGCGCGGGCCCGCGTCGACGTCGAGGTGCCGGCCGACATCCGCGTGGCTACGTGGATGAAGCTCATGCTCGTGGTGTCGTTCGGCAGCGTGGGCGCGGTGGCGCGCGCGCCGATCGGCGTGCTGCTCGGCACCCCGGAGACTCGCGCCCTCATCGTGCGCGCGATGGAGGAGATTGCCGCGGTTGCCCGCGCGGAAGGCGTGACCTTGCCGGCGGACGCCGTGCCGAAGACGCTGGAGTTGCTGGACGGCGTCACGCCGAGCGGCACCGCCTCGATGCAGCGCGACATCGCGGCCGGCAAGCGCTCCGAGCTCGACGAGTGGACCGGCGCCGTGGTGCGCCTCGGCGCGAAGCACTCCGTGCCCACGCCCGTGCACTCTTTCGTCTACGCGAGCCTGCTGCCCCTCGAGCGGCGCGCCCGCGGCGAGCTCGCGTTCGATTGAGCGAGAATTCTTCGGAGGCCCGCTCTCCCGCGGACGAGTACGCGGCGCGCTTGCGTGCTCTCGAAGAGCAATCGGGCCGGCTCGCGGCCAAGGACACGCGGGTGGGGACCGCGCGGCTGCTGCTCGGCCTTGCATTCCTGGCAGTGGCAGGCCTCGCGCTGTTCGGATCGCCGTGGTTCCTCCCGTGGCTGCTGGCGCCCGCGATCGCGTTCGCCTGTGTGGTGCTGTACCACCTGCGCGTTCGGCGGCAGTGGTCGGGCATCCGGCGCCGCGCCGATTTCTATCGCGCGGGGCTCGCGCGCATCGAAGATCGCTGGATCGGCGCCGGCCGGCGCGGCGAGAGATTCGCCGATCCGCATCATGTCTATTCCGCGGATCTCGATCTGTTCGGCGAGGGAAGCCTGTTCGAGCTCCTGTGCGTTGCGCGCACCCGGATGGGCGAGGACACGCTCGCGCGTTGGCTCCTTGCGCCGGCGAAGCTCGACGAAATCGCTGCGCGGCAGCAGGCCGTCGCGGAGCTGCGCACGCAGCTCGATCTCAGGGAGGAGCTGGCGACCCTCGGAGAGGAGCCCATTGCCGACTCGTCCACGGCCGGCTTGCGCCCGGACGCACTGCTGTCCTGGGCGAGCTCGCCGGATCGACTCGAACGAGAATGGCTGGCATGGGGGATCCGCGGGCTCGCGCTCGCGTTCGTCGCGGCGGGCGTGGCATCGTACGCCACCGGACTCCTGACGCCGGCCCTGCTCGTTCTCGCGGTCGAAGCGTACTGCGCCAGCGTTCTGAAGCGGCAGCTGCGCGAGACGATCAGCGCCGCGGAGAGCACGTTCGCGGATCTCGACGTGCTCGCGGGCTTCCTGGCGAGCCTGGAGCGGCAGCGCTTTTCCGCCCCGTGGTTGCTCGATCGAGTGCGGTCGCTACGCTCTCACAACCTCGAGGCCGCGCGCGCGATCGACAAGCTGCGCACCATCGTGCAAGTGATGGAGTCGCGCCGCAATCCGCTGGTCGCCCTGCTCGACATACCGCTGATGATTTCCGTGCAGGCGGCCGTTGCAGCGGAGCGCTGGCGGCGCACGCACCGCCACGCCGTCGCCGGTTGGCTCGACGTGGTCGGCGACTTCGAGGCGCTCGGGTGTCTCGCGGGCTACAGCTACGAGCATCCCGGCGATCCGTTTCCCAACTGGCTCGGCGGCTCGCCGGCGTTCCGCGCGCGCCGCCTCGCGCACCCGCTGATGCCGAGAGCGAAAGCGGTGGCGAACGACGTCGAGGTCGACGAGCGAACGGGATTGCTCCTGATCAGCGGCTCGAACATGTCGGGCAAGAGCACGCTGTTGCGTGCCGTGGGCCTCAACACGGTGCTTGCGATGGCGGGCGCTCCCGTGCGCGCGCAGCGGCTCGAGATCACCGCTCTGCAGGTTGGCGCCAGCATCCGCATCAACGACTCGCTGCTCGAAGGCAGCTCGCGGTTCTATGCGGAGATCGTGCGCTTGAGGCAAATCTTCGAGCTCGCCGGGCGGAGCCCGCCGCTGCTGGCGCTGCTGGACGAGCTGTTGCAGGGCACCAACTCGGCGGATCGCCGGATCGGCGGACAGGGCATCGTTCGAGCGCTGATCGAGAGCGGCGCGATCGGACTGGTGACGACGCACGATCTCGCGCTTGCGGAGATCGACCGCCGCGACGGCGTGCGCATCACCAACGTCCACTTCCAGGACGAGATCGACGACGGCCGAATGAAGTTCGACTACAAGCTGCGCCCCGGCGTCGTGACCAAGAGCAACGCGCTCGAGCTGATGCGGGCCGTGGGGCTCCGCGTCTGATCGGGACCGGCGCTCAGTTCAAGTCCGGCGTCTGCAGCGCCGGCGCGTGCCACGCCTTGTCCCGCACGTGCGTCCGCGACTTGATCCGCCAACCCTCGGGCGTGCGCACGTAGACGTCCTCGTAGCCGCCGTGCCGGTCCACGCTGCCGGGCCCGCGCATCCCGAGCTGCACGAGATACACGCGTCCTTTCGCGCCGTCCGGCGTGGCCGTGATCTCGTGGTTCAACATCAGATGGCTCCAGTCGGTCCAGACGAGCTTCGTCTTGCATCCCTTCGAGCCGCCGCCGACGAGCTCTGCGAGCGCGTCCCGCCCCTTCGCGAGCACCCGGCCGCCCGCCGCAAACCCCGCGTCCGAGTTCTTGTCGATGAACACCCCATCCTCGGTAAACACGTTCGCGTAGTCGTACCCATTGTTCGCGCACGTATCGATCCCATACGCATACCGATTGATCAGCTGCGTGATCTGCGCATAGTCGAGCGCCGTGAGCTCAGTCCCCGCGGCCTGCGCCGCACCAATCCCGA
>DASUFK010000375.1:0-8108 GCA_036274615.1 Gammaproteobacteria bacterium
CGGCGCGGTCGCGGTTCTCGACGCCGAGCGCGGCCGGATGTATTTTGATTTGGTGCTCAACTCGTTGAGCGCCGCGGCACACAGGGAGCTACGAGCCATGGATCCCGCCAAGTACGAATACCAGAGCGATTTCGCGAAACACTACATCGGTGTCGGTCGGGCCGAGGGCCGCGCCGAGGGCCGTGCGGCGTTGGTGCAACGGCTGCTGGTGCGCCGGTTCGGACCACTACCCGCCGAGGCCATCGAGCGCTTGTCGTCCGCGACGATCGACGAGCTCGATGGGATTGCGGACCGGCTCTTGAGCGCGCAATCGCTCGAAGAAGCGCTCGGGACACGTTGAGCCGCGACCTGGCTCCGCTTCGCGAACCCCGCCAATCGAAGTCGTGCTCCGTGCGTCGTTCACGGTTCTGATCTGCGCCACATCCGTGCGCGGGTGAGCGACGCCGACTCCAGCCGCGCAACGCGAGCCTCCATGCCCGCCGGCGCACGGCCGCGGCAGGCTTCGCCTCCCAAGGTTCCGGGACGGCGGTCACGCCCGCACGCTGGTTGCGGGGCTATAAATGAGCACCCCAGGGGAGCCTCGCCCATGTCCGCGCGCTACGTGCTCATCGACTACGAGAACGTGCAGCCGAAGGACCTCGCGTTGCTGAACGGCCAGCCGGTGCACGTCATCGTGTTCCTCGGCGCCAGTCAGAAGAGCGTGCGCGCGGATCTCGCGATGGCGTTGCAAGCGCGCGGCGCGAACGGCCATTACGTGCAGGTCAACGCCAACGGCCGCAATGCGCTCGACTCTCACATCGCGTTCCATCTCGGCGAGCTGGCCGCGAAGGATCCCTCCGCATCGTTCCTCGTGGTCTCGAAGGACGGCGACTACGATCCGTTGCTCCATCACTTGCGGTCGCGGGGGATCGACGCGCAGCGGTCGGCGACGCTCGTGTCGCGCCTGGCCCGCCGAGGCTGCTCGATGTGTGCGTCGCCAGGGCAGCAATCGCGATTGCTTCGACGAATGGCGCTCATCGCCGTTTGACGGCGTAACGAGCACGGCTCCACAATGACTCCATCGGATCTATTTCGGAACCACTCATGCCTGTAAACCTCTCCGTCAAGAACGTGCCGGACGACCTCGCCGAGCGCTTACGTCGACGCGCGGCGGCCAACCGTCGATCGCTGCAGCGTGAGCTGCTCGGTATTCTCGAGGCTGCCGTCGGCCAGCGCGCACCGTCGTCGGCAGCGGCAGGCGTGACGCGCGAGCAGCAACCCGAGTTCATCACGATCGACGAACTGGCCGAGGTCTCCCGCAAGCTGTTCTCGCGAGGCACCGAGAGCTCCGTCGCCTACATCCGCCAGCTGCGCGACAGCCGCTGATTCGTGGCCAAGCCGGCACATAAACTCCACGTCGCTGAGCCGCGCGTGGCCTATTTGAATCGGCCGCCGCTCGTGGTCGACGCGAGCGTCATCGCGGCGGCGCTGTTCGGCGAGGCCGGGCACGCCGAAGCGCTCGCATTGCTCCGCGGCCGTTCACTGCACGCCGCACTTGCTCGACTACGAGATCGCAAGCGTCGGCTCGAAGAAGCTGCGGCGCGAAGCCGTCTCGAGCGAAGTCGTTACGGCAGCCTTGCACACGTACGGACGGCTGCAGATCGAGCGCCACGCGGTCGATGCGCAGAGCGTGGCCTCCATCGCGGAGCGGCACGGGCTCACGGCTTACGACGCAGCTTATCTTTCTGTGGCCGAGCAGCTCGAGGCCCCGCTCGCGACGCTCGACGAGCAGCTCGGCAACGCCGCGCGCACCCATCTCGCCCCGAGCTGATCAGCCGCGCGGCACGAGCCGCGCCGGCTCCCGTTTACGCCGGCGAGCGCGCGTGCGCCGCTGCCCGCGCTCCGGTACTCTTTCGCCCCCAGTGGCGTCACCAAAACAACGATAGGCGTCCCGATGGGGTTCTGGGAACGCGTCCGGTCGCACAAGATCATCCAGTGGGCGATCGGCTACGTCGGCGCCGCTCTCGCGCTCGCGCAAGGCTTCGACGTGGTGGCCCACGCGTTCGACTGGCCGAGCACCGTCACGCGCGTGGTGCTCATCGGTCTGTTGATCGGTTTCCCGATCGCCATCACGGTCGCGTGGTATCACGGCCACCGCGGCCTCCAGCGGGTCAGCGCCGGAGAGCTCGCGATCGTCGCGACGCTCGTGCTGGTGGGCGCCGTTCTCTTCACGTTCGCTGTACCGAAGAACGGCGCGCCCGCCGCGGCAGCGACCGCATCGGCGACGCCCGCCTCGCTTGCGCCTCCGGCGGCGGAGCGCCCGCTGCTGCCGAACTCCGTGGCCGTGCTGCCGCTCGAGAATCTCAGCGGCGACGCCGACAGCGAGCGCTATGCGCGCGGCCTGCACGCGGCGATCATCAGCCAGCTCACGAAGCTCAGTAACATCCGCGTGATCAACCGCGACTCGGTGCTGCAATACGTGAGCCCGCGGCCGCCGCCCGCACGCATCTCGCTCGAGCTCGGCGCGCAGTCGCTGCTCATCGGCACGTTCCAGTCCGCGGGCTCGCAGATTCGGATCGCGATGGAGCTCGTCGACCCGAAGACCGGCACGAACCTCTGGAGCGACGAGTACGGCGGCGAGATCACCGAGTTCTTCGACGTGCAGTCCGACATCTCGATGAACGTGGCGAATGCGATGGCCGTGGAGTTCTCGCGCGCGGAGCGGGAATCGATCGAGCGGCGGCCCACGTCGTCGCCGGAGGCCTACGCGCTGTATCTCCAGGCCACGGGCTCGGTGGAGGATGGCACCCCCGGAGCGAGCGAAGCGGCGCAGGCGTTGCTCGATCGCGCGCTTGCGCTCGATCCCCGATTCGCGGGCGCTTACGGCGGTAAGGCCCAGGCGTGGGTAACCGCGTTCACCAACACCGGGATCGCGAACGCCGTGGCGCCGGGCGAGCGTGCGGCGCTCGAGCAGCACATCCGGGACTATGCGGGCCGCGCGCTCGCGATCGACCCGACGGAAAGCTCGGCGCGCGCCGCGCTCCGCACCATCGACGTGATCACGTGGCACTGGTCCGCGTTCGGCGATTCGCTGCTGCCGGTGGACGAGGGCGGCCTGAGCCAGTTCCAGGTATGGACGCTCACGTGGATCGGGCGCGCGGACGCGCTGCGGGTTGCGCAACGAGTGGTGGAGCTCAACCCGCGGTCGCTGTCGGCGTATCTCGGCCTCGGGGTTACCCAGGCCTACGCGGGCGATCTCGCCGCGTCCACGCAGACGTTTCGCCGCGGGCGCGAGCTCGCTCCGGGCAACGGCGTGATTGGCGCGTGGCTCGCGTACAACCAGATCGCCGCCGGCAACCCGGCGGCCGCGCTCGACGAGCTCCGGTCGCTCGAGCAGTTCCTCGGCAGCGAGCCGCCGGTGGTGTTCTTTCCGGAGCTCGCCTACGCGTATTCGCGTCTCGGCCGGCCGGACGACGCGCGGCGCCTGTATCGCGAGCTCGAGACGCGCGCGAAGGACGCCAACGTGGGCGACGGCGCGTGGGCCATGGCCTACTGGGCGATCGGCGACAAGGCGCGCACGCTAGAGGCGCTCGGCGCGCTCGCCGCGAAAGCCCGCAACCACGAGCCGGACGCGGGCCTTCTGAACGCGATGAACTTGAAGCAGGACTTTCTCCGCGATCCCGCGCTCCGCGATGACCCGGATTTACAGGCCGCGCTGAGCCGCGTTCGCGGCGACTGACGAACGTCGCGGATGCGAGCTGCCCGAGCAGCGGCCGCCGCCGCGTGTGTGCGGCGGCGGCGCGTCGGAGCTCAATAGCCGACGTTGCCGCCCCAATCGGTTTGCTGGGTGCCGTTCGTCTCGTACGGTACGCTCGCCGACAGCCGATTGTTGCCGAAGAAGTTGCCGCTCGCGAGGAACATGATGCCGCGTGGGGACGGGGCCTCGATCGCCGGCGTGGGTGGTGCAATCGTGCCCTCGATCGTATTCGCCATGCCGTTCACCGATATCAGCGTGTTGTACTGGCGGAGCATCGTGTTACGCGCCAACGTGTTGTAGCTGCCGTCGACCACGATGCCGGTGTCGATGCCCCCTTGGGCGGTGATCACGTTATCGGAGAGAAGATTCTGGTTGCCATGCACTTCCACGGCGTTGGAGCCGCCAACTATTTGGTTGTGCACGGCGACGCTGCCGTCGCCGTCGAGCCTCAGCGCGAAGTTGGCGGCGTCGAGGGTGTTTCCCTCCACGATCGCTTCCGCTCCCGCGCTCACGGAATAGAACTTGGCGTGGATCTCGGAGTTGCGCACCACCGCGCCCCTGCCGGCCAGCGGCAAGCCGTCGAGCGAGTAGATGTTCATGTCCTCCACTCGGGTCTGGGCACCGGAACTGCGGATCGCGTAGCTGCCCGCATCGGCGCCGGTGCTGAGGCGGCCGCCGCGCACCGTCACGTTGTTGCCTTTGATCTTGAGCAGGATGCCCCGGCCGGCGCCGGTGAGCTTGAAGCCGCGAAGGTCGATGACCACGTCGTCGGCCGTCACGGCGATCGCGGTGGGGGCGTCGCCCCAATCGAGCTGCCAGTCGCGGCGCGCGACGTACGTGCCGGGTTGCGTGATGGCCGTCGGCACCGAGGTCAGATCGAGTGTGCGTTCGGCGTGAGCGGGCGAGGCTGGGGCGGCGAGGGCGAGAATGCCGGCAACGGTCCCCGGCGCGGCGAGCGAAAGACTTTTCATCGCGGACTCCGTTCCTAGGGAAAAACGGTCGTGTCTGGGATGCAAGTCACACGCCACACGGCTTTCGCGCCGATGGTCTCTGCGCTCGACGCGCCGGAGCCGGCTCGTCGCGCGCTCGTGTCCTTCCAAATCACGCACGAACCGCGCAAGCGCACCCAATCCTTGGATAGCCGAATGCAATTCCGGCGTCCCGCGCGGCTCCGCCAACCGGCGGGCGTAGGCGGGCCGGAGATCAGTCTCGGCGCAGCTCCACCTCGGCCTCGATCTCGACGGGGAGGCGAAACGGCAGCTCGGCCATCCCAACCGCGCTGCGAGCGTGAGCCCCGCGCTCGGCGCCGAACACACTGATGATGAGGTCGGAGAAGCCGTTGATCACGGCCGATTGCCGATGAAAGCCGGGAGCGGAATTCACCATGCCGAACACGCGCGACCAGCCGGCGACGCTCTCCAGGCTGCCGAGCTCGCGTTTGAGGCTCGCAAGGATGGCGAGACCCGCGAGGCGTGCGGCAACGTAGCCCTGCTCCTCCGTCACTTCGGCGCCGACTTTGCCCAGCGGTTGGGCGAGCTCGCCGTCGGCGGTGGTCGGTCCGTGTCCCGAGATGATCGCTCGGCTGCCCACGACGCGCACGGCCGCGAACGGCAGGGTGACGCCCGGAGGAAGCCGTAGCGGTCGAGGCAGCACGTAGCCGAGCTTCGCAAGCCGATCTTCGACGGTGGACATACGTTGCTCTCCTGGCCCCCGAGAATACCGCGGCAGGGTACCGGGGGGGTGTCCCCCGACACGCCGTCGCCGGCTGGTTTCGCAGCGTTTGTCGGTCTCGCTCGCTCGGACGCGAGTTGCTCGCGCGGCGTCCGCCGCCGCGACTACGCGGCGGCGGCGCGCGGGAGCTCAGTAGCTGACGTTGCCGCCCCAATCGGTCTGCTGGGTGCCGTTCAGCTCGTACGGTACCTCCGCCCACAGCCGATTGTTGCCGAAGAAGTTGCCGCTCGCGAGGAACACGATGCCCCGGTTGGACGGGCCCTCGCTATCCGCCGTCGGCGGCGCGATCGTGCCCTCGATCGTATTCGCTGTGCCGTTGATCGAAATCATCGTCCCGAACTGGGGGTACATCGTGTTACGCGCCAACGTGTTGTAGCTACCGTCGACCGTGATGCCGTTGTCGAAGTCTATGACGGCGCTGACCACGTTGTCGGAGAACAGGTTCTGGTTGCCGCGTATGTTGACGGCGCCGGAGCCGCCACTTATGCGGTTGCGCACGGCGACGCTGCGGTCGCCCTCGAGCGTTAGCGGGAAGTTTGTGCCACTGATGCCGTTCCCCTCCACGAGGGCCTCGGCTCCCACGTGCACGAGATCGAACTTCCCGTTGAGCACGGAATTGCGGACGACCGCGTTCGAGCCGAGCAGTATTACGCCATCGAGCGAGTAGATGTGCATGTCCTCGACGTGCGTGGCGACGCCGGAGCTCCGGATCGCGTAGCTGCCGTCCTGGGCGCTGCTGTTGAGCTGCCCGCCGCGCACGGTCACGTTGTTGCCTTTGACCTTGATCACCATGCCCCGGCTAACGCCATTGATCGTGAAGCCGCGAAGATCTATGACGACGTCGTCGGCCGTCACGACGATCCCCGCTGAGCTGTTGGTGCCCCAGTCGAGCTGCCAATCGCGGCGTGCGACGTAGGTGCCTGGCTGCGTGATCGCCGTCGGGACGCTGGTGAGGTCGAGAGTGCGTTCGGCGGCGTGAGCGGGAGAGGTTGCGGCGGCGAGGACGAGAATGCCGGTAACAGCCCCCGGCAGGGCGAACGAGAGATTTTTCATTGCGGACTCCTTGTCCTGGTGACAAACGGTGGTCAAGGATGCAAGTCGCAGGCCACGAGATCGCGACCTTGCCACGCCGATGGTTTCGCCCTGGATGCGCCGGAGCCGAGCTCGTCGCGCGCCCGGTGTTTTTCCAAATCACGTACGAACAGCGCAAGCGGATCCAATCCTTGGATCGCCTGATGCAATTCCGACGTCTCACTCGTCGGCACTGATTGCTGACCAGGGATGTCAGGAATGGGCGTATACCCTTGCCGAAGCTCTCGCCGACATGCCACTGGACAAAAACCCACTACTGCAAGATGCTTAGCCCCATGCTCCCCGAGTCCTTCCACCCCGCCGTCGCCGGCTGGTTCCGCAGCGCTTTCCCCGCGCCCACGAGCGTGCAGCTCAAGGCGTGGGACGCGATCCGCGCCGGCACCAACACGCTGATCAGCGCGCCCACGGGCTCGGGCAAGACGCTCGCGGCATTCCTCGGGGTCATCGACCGGCTCGCGCACCAGGCGGCGGAGGGCACGCTCGCCGACGAGACGCAGATCCTCTACGTGTCGCCGCTCAAGGCGCTGTCGAACGACATCGAGAAGAACCTGCGCGCGCCGCTCGAGGGCATCGACCGCGAGCTCGCGGCGTTGTTGCAGGCCGGCACGCCGATCCGTGCGGCGGTGCGCACCGGCGACACGCCGCAGAGCGAGCGCGCGCGCATGCGGCGGCAGCCGCCGCACATTCTCGTCACCACGCCGGAGTCTCTTTATATCTTGCTCACGAGCGGCGCGGGCCGCGACATGCTGAAGACGGTCCGCACGGTGATCGTCGACGAAATCCACGCGGTCGCGGGCAACAAGCGCGGCGCGCATCTGGCGCTGTCGCTCGAGCGGCTCGAAACCCTCTGCGAGACCAGCGGCGCCGCGTCGCCCACGCGCGTCGGCATCTCGGCCACCACCAAGCCCGTCGACGTGCTCACCGCGTTCCTCACCGGCACGGCCAACACGCAGTGCACGGTCATCGACGAAGGCCACGTGCGCAAGCGCGACCTCGAGCTCGAGCTGCCGTCCTCGCCGCTCGAGGCCATCATGGCGAACGAGGTCTGGGTCGAGGAGTACGACCGGCTCGCGGAGCTCATTCGCCAGCACCGCACCACGCTCGTGTTCGTGAACACGCGGCGGCTCGCGGAGCGCGCGGCGCGGCATCTCGCCGACCGGCTCGGCGAGGACGCGGTCACGTCGCACCACGGCAGCCTCGCGAAGGAGCATCGCCTGAAGGCCGAGGAGCGGCTCAAGGCCGGCGAGCTCAAGGCTCTCGTTGCCACGTCCTCGCTCGAGCTCGGCATCGACATCGGCGACGTCGATCTCGTCTGCCAGATCGGCTCGCCGCGCATCATCGCCGCGCTGCTCCAGCGCGTGGGCCGCTCGGGCCACGGGCTCGGCCGCATGCCGAAGGGCAGGCTGTTCCCGCTGTCGCGCGACGACCTCGTCGAGTGCGCCGCGCTGCTCGACAGCATCCGCCGCGGCGAGCTCGACGCGATCAAGCCGCGGCCGCAGCCGCTCGACGTGCTCGCGCAGCAGATCGTGGCCGAGGTCGGCATGCAGGA
>DASUFK010000376.1:0-5273 GCA_036274615.1 Gammaproteobacteria bacterium
GCGCGCGGCGAGCTCCTCGGCCTGGCGTGCGCGGCTTGTCATACGTTTCAAGCGGGCGGCAAGACGATCGTCGGCCCCAACTTGCACGGAGTGTTCGGCCGGCGCGCCGCGGCGCTGCCCGACTTCGCGTACTCCGCCGGGCTGCGCTCGTCGGGTCTCGTCTGGACCCCGCGCTCGCTCGACGCCTGGCTCGCGGATCCCGCGCGGTTCGTCGCCGGCACCACGATGACCTTCACCGGCTATCGCGCGGCGGGGGATCGACGCGATCTGATGGCTTACCTGCTCCGCATCACCGACTGACCCCGCGCGATTTGACAGTGCCGTTATTCGCCGCGGCAATGGCTGCGCTCGGGTGTCGGCTTGCTTTACGACCCGCGGAACGGAAACGCGCCGGAGCCGGCCCCGACCCCGGCAAACCGTGACGTGGTTCACTCGGGCCTGCTTCTTGCATTACATCGGCGTCTATGGACGGATTTGCTAGCTTGGCCAAGTTGGACCGACGCATCAGGACCGCCGCGGGTGCGGCGGACGGGGAAGGGCTCGCGCAAGTTCCGGAACGCCGTTTAGGCCCGGACCGGCGCCGAATGACGTGGCGGACGTTCCTCCAAGGCGGCTTCACGCCTCGCCGCCGCGGCGGCCGGCGCGCCGGCGAGCACGACACACCGGTGGACTGGCACGAGCCGCACCTCTTGTTCCTCTCGATCACCATCCTGCTGCTGAGCGTGACGGATGCCTTCTTCACGTTGACCTTGCTCACCCGCGGCGCCACCGAGGCGAACCCGTTCCTCGCCTTCATCCTCGAAGCGCATCCCAAGCTGTTCGCCGTGGTGAAGATGGGCTTCACCGGCGGTGGCGTGCTGGTGCTCGTCGCGGTGGCTCGATCCCGTGTTTTCAGCCTCGTACGGGTGAGCACGATCATGCATTGGCTGCTGCTCGCCTACGCCGCTCTGATATTCTATGAGTGGTCGCTATTGCGCACGAACGTGTGAAATAGCGCGTTTGAACTTAATTCCTGGTTGGCTACACTACGCGGCCTTCGGACTCGAGGGTCGCGCGACGCGTTTGCGCACCCGCCACCGGACCGGCGTTCATGAGCACAGTGTTCAAGGACCAATACGAGTCGTCGCCCCTGCAGGGCGCGAACGCGACGTACGTCGAGTGGCTTTATGAGCAGTACCTCGCCGAGCCCGGCAGCGTGCCCGCGGAGTGGCGCCAGTACTTCGGCTCGCTCGGCGGCGCGGGCGCCGAAGTTCCGCACAGCCCGATCGTTCAGGCCGTAGGCCGCAGGCTCCGCGACCGCGGGTCGAACGGCGTAGCCGCGCCGACCGCCGCCGGCAACGAGGCGGCCCCGGCGAGCGAGAAGCAGGCGGCGGTCTCGCGGCTCATCCAGGTGTACAGCCTCCGCGGTCATCAGATCGCCGACCTCGATCCGCTCGGACTCTGGGAACGGCCCACTCCGGCGGTGTTGAGCTTCGATTTCCTGGGCCTCGACGACTCCGATCTCGGGCGCGAGTTCTACACCGGCGGTCTCGCCGGCACCGGCCACGCGCGCATGAAGCTCCAGGACATCCTGGCGCTGCTGAAACAGATCTACTGCGGCCGGCTCGCGGCCGAGTTCGCGCACATGTCGCGGGCGCGCGAGCGGCTGTGGCTGCGCGAGCAATTCGAGTCGTCGCGCGTGCACGCCACGTTCACGCCGGACGAGCAGAAGACCGTCCTCGACAGTCTCACGCGCGCCGAAGGCATCGAGCGCTACTTGAACACGCGCTTCGTGGGTCAGAAGCGCTTCTCGCTCGAAGGCAGCGAGACGCTGATCCCGCTGCTCGACGACTTGATCCAGCGAGCCGGCGAAGAGGGCGTGCAAGAGCTCGTGATCGGCATGGCCCATCGCGGCCGCTTGAACGTGCTCGTGAACGTGCTCGGCAAGTCGCCGCAGGACCTCTTCTCCGAGTTCGAGGGCGACTACGACCTCGCGCGGCTCAAGGGCTCGGGCGACGTCAAATATCACAAGGGCTATTCGGCCGACGTGCGCACGCCCGGCGGCAACGTGCACATCGCGCTCGCGTTCAACCCGTCGCACCTCGAGATCGTGAATCCGGTGGTCGAGGGCTCGGTGCGTGCGCGGCAGGACCGCCGCGGCGACGCGCTCGGCGAGCAGGTGTTGCCGGTGCTGATCCACGGCGACGCCGCGGTCGCCGGACAAGGCGTGGTGGCCGAGACGCTGCAGCTGTCGCAGGTGCGCGCGTTCTACACCGGCGGCACCGTGCACATCGTGATCAACAACCAGATCGGCTTCACCACGAGCGATCCGGCCGACAGCCGCTCCACCACCTACTGCTCCGACATCGCGAAGATGATCGAGGCGCCGGTCTTCCACGTGAACGGCGACGATCCCGAGGCCGCCGTCGCCGCGGTGCGGCTCGCGCTGCGCTACCGGCGCATGTTCCACAAGGACGTCGTGATCGACCTCGTCGGTTATCGCCGCCTGGGCCACAACGAGGCCGACGAGCCGTCCGCCACCCAGCCGCTGATGTATGCGGCGATCCGCGAGCACCCGAGCACGCGCACGCTCTACGGCCGCAAGCTCATCGAGGCCGGCGTCATCACTCAGGACGGCATCGACCAGATGGCCGAGAGCTATCGCACGGCGCTCGACGAAGGCCGCAACCCGAACCAAGCGGCGCTCGGCATGATCGGCAACCAGTTCACCGTGGACTGGAGCCGCTACACGCACGCGTCGCTCTCCGATCCCGTGAACACCTCCCTCGCCGACGGCGAGCTCCAGCGGCTCGCGGGCATCGTCAACAACGTGCCGCCCACGATCAAGCTCCACCCGCGCGTGCAGCGCATCGTCGACGAGCGCCGCCGCATGGCAGCGGGCGAGGCCGGCTGCGACTGGGGTTTCGCCGAGACGCTCGCGTACGCGTCGCTGCTCGCCGCGAACTTCCACGTTCGGCTCATCGGCCAGGACAGCCGGCGCGGCACGTTCTTCCATCGCCACGCCGCGCTCATGGACCAGAACACGGGCGAGGCGTTCGTGCCGCTCGCGCACGTCGCAGCCGACCCGCGTGCGATGGTGGTATCCGACTCGCTGTTGTCGGAAGAAGCGGTGCTCGGATTCGAGTACGGCTACAGCACCACGGCGCCCGACACGCTCGTGATCTGGGAGGCGCAGTTCGGCGACTTCGCCAACGGCGCGCAGGTGGTGATCGACCAGTTCATCAGCTCGGGCGAGGCGAAGTGGGGGCGGTTGTCCGCGCTCACGTTGTTCTTGCCGCACGGTTACGAGGGGCAAGGTCCCGAGCACTCGTCGGCGCGGCTCGAGCGGTTCCTCCAGCTCTGCGCCGAGCACAACATGCAGGTGGTGGTGCCGTCCACGCCGGCGCAGATGTTCCATCTGCTGCGCCGGCAGATGGTGCGGCACGCGCGCAAGCCGCTCGTGGTGATGACGCCGAAGAGCTTGCTGCGTCACCGGCTGTCGGTTTCGACGCTCGCAGATCTGTCGCGCGGACGGTTCCAGCCGATGATCGAAGAAACGGAGCCGATGGCGGACGACTCGGTACGTCGCGTCGTGTTCTGCAGCGGCAAGGTGTACTTCGATCTCGCCGAGTATCGCCGCAACGAAGCCGTGGACGGCGTCGCGATCGTGCGGATCGAGGAGCTGTATCCGTTTCCGATCGAAGAGTATGCTCGGGTGATCGCGCGCTATCGGAACGCCCGAGAAGTCGTCTGGTGTCAGGAAGAACCGCAGAACCAAGGCGCGTGGTATCAGATTCGCCACCGTCTCCAGGAGCCGCTCTCCGAACGGCACCAGCTGTACTACGCGGGTCGCCCCGGCGCCGCGGCGCCTGCCTCCGGCATCCATGCGTTGCACGTACGCCAGCAGCAGGCGCTCGTGTCGGCCGCGATCGCCTCGTCGTCGCGCGAGCGCGCCGGCCTGCAAGTCGGCAAGCGGGCCTAACGCCGGCTCCTCGAGCTTAGTTTCGAAAAGGGTTGCAGTGAGCATCGAGGTCAAGGTCCCCCAGCTTCCCGAATCCGTCGCGGACGCGACGCTCGTTGCCTGGCACAAGAAGCCCGGCGACACGGTGCGCCGCGAAGAGAATCTCGTCGATCTCGAGACCGACAAAGTCGTGCTCGAGGTGCCGGCGCCCGTCGACGGCGTGCTCAAGGAGATCGTGGCCGCCGACGGCGCCGTGGTGACGAGCGGCCAGGTGCTCGCCGTGCTCGAGGCCGGCGACGTGGCGGCGGCGTCAACCGCCGCGTCCGCGGCGAAGCCCGCCGCCGCTCCGCCCAAGCCCGCGCCCGCCCCGCCGCCGAAGCCCGCGCCCGCCGTCGCGGCCGCGCGACCGTCGGCGCCGCCGCCGCCGCCGCCGAAACCGAGTCCTCCGCCCGCGGCCCCGCCGCCGCGCGCCAGCCACGGCCCCGCGCTCCCGCAAGAGCCGCAGCGCGCAACCGCGGCCCCGAATCGCATGGGCCCCGCGGTGCGCAAGCTCGTGGAGGAGCACGATCTCGATCCCGCCTCGATCGCAGGCTCCGGCCGCGAGGGCAGGATCACCAAGGGCGACGTGCTCGACTACATCGCAGACCACCGCGCCACCACCGTCGGCATCGACCACGAGGTGCTCGGGCACGCGGGTCTCGGCTCCGAGCCGCAACCGCTCGGCCCGGCGCGCAACGAGCAGCGCGTGGCCATGACGCGGCTGCGCGCACGCATCGCGGAGCGTCTGCTGCAGGCGCAGCAGCAGGCCGCGATGCTCACCACCTTCAACGAGGCCGACATGACGGCCGTCATGGCGCTCAGGCAAAAGCACCAGGACCAGTTCCAGGAGCGCCACGGCATCAAGCTCGGCTTCATGTCCTTCTTCGTGAAGGCGTGCATCGAGTCGCTGCGGCAATTCCCGCTGCTGAACGCCTCGATCGACGGCAACGACATCGTCTATCACGAGTTCTTCGACATCGGCGTCGCGGTGTCCACCGACCGCGGCCTCGTGGTGCCCGTGCTGCGCAACGCGGAGCAGATGGGCTTCGGCGCGATCGAGCTCGCGATCCGCGACTTCGGCGAGCGCGCGCGCAAGGGCGCGTTGCAAATGGAAGAGCTCACGGGCGGCACGTTCACGATCACCAACGGCGGGATCTTCGGCTCGCTGATGTCCACGCCGATCTTGAATCCGCCGCAGAGCGGCATCTTGGGGATGCACAAGATCCTTGAGCGGCCGATGGTGGTCGACGGCAAGATCGAGGCGCGCCCCATGATGTACCTCGCGCTCACCTAC
>DASUFK010000377.1:0-9448 GCA_036274615.1 Gammaproteobacteria bacterium
GCAATCCTTCGGCCACGAGGTTGGCCGCGTTGTACAGCATCGCGAGATCGAAGATCTCGATCTCCGGCTTGATGTCGTGCTCGAGCATCGCCTTCGCGAGGTCCACGATCAGCGTGGGATGATTCTCGTAGATCATCGTCCGGAAATTGACGGAGCCCGTGCTCAGCGACGCCATGTCGGGCCGAAGCGGCAGCATGCCACCCCGCTCTTTCCCCACGCCGCTGCGCCCACCCGTCGAGAACTGCACGATCATGTCCGGAAAGTGCTTCCGCGCCCCCTCGAGAAACCGAGCGAATCTCTCCGGATCCGAGGAAGCGGAGCCGTCATCGTTCCTCACGTGCACGTGCACGAGCGACGCGCCGGTCTCATAAGCGGCGTGAGTGGACTCGACCTGCTCGGCTACCGTGATCGGCACCGCCGGATTGTCCTTCTTCTTCGGCACCGAGCCGGTGATCGCCACGGTGATGATGCACGGATCGCTCATGGTCCCCCTCGTCGCCCTGCGGCGCACCGCGCATTCTAGATCGCGGAGCGACCGCGGGGCCATCGACGCCGTTGCCCCCGTCTCACTTTGGCCGCGCGACGAGCGCAAAGGCGGCGGTCGTACCTCGAACGGCCCTCCCGAGACCGTCGCCGCACAGGGATGTGCGGCGAGGAGCCGCAGGGATGCTCTTCCGGCGTGTCTCGGGAGGGCCGTTCGAGGTGCGGCCGCCGCCACCACGACGCTCAACGGCCAAAGTGAGACGGGGCTGTGCCATCTCGGCTATCCTCGCGATTCCTTGGGCATGGAGCGGACGATGGCGACGGTGACACTCGCGCAGGCGAATCTGATCATTGCGAAGGCGCTCGAGAAGGCGCGCGAGATGAAGATCAAGCCCGTGACCGTCGTAGTGCTCGACGAGGCCGGGCACTTGAAGGCCGCTCAGCGCGAGGACGCCGCGAGCATGTTCCGCTACGACGTCGCGACCGGCAAAGCATGGGCCGCCGTGGCGATGGGCGCGTCGAGCCGCGCGCTCGCCGGCCGCGCCAAGGACAACCCGAACTTCTTCGTCGCGCTCGCGGCCACTGCGCAAGGGAAATTCCTGCCGCAGACCGGAGGCGTGCTGATCCGCGACGCCAAAGGCGCCGTTCTCGGAGCCGCGGGCGCGAGCGGAGGCACGGGCGATGAGGACGAGGCGGTCTGCGCATTCGGAATCGAGCAAGCCGGCTTCGTCGCCGACGCCAAGCCCTGACGCGAGCGGCGGCGAAGCGCACGTGGCGCTTCGGTCCCGCCGCGGCCTCCGCCGATGCCGTTCTCGCACCTCGATCACAAGTATCGCGTCTTCCTCGTCTGCGTGATCGGCATCTTCATCACCGTGTTCGACACGAGCTCGTCGATCGTTGCGCTACCCACGATCGCGCACGAGTTCGGCACCGACCTACCGACCGCGCAGTGGGTGATCATTGGCAACGGCTTGACGATCGCCGCGTTGCTCGTGCCGATGGGCCGCGTGTCGGACATCATCGGCCGCAAGCGCATCTATGTGGTCGGCGCGCTGATCTTTGCGCTTGGCGCGTTCCTAGCCGCGTGGTCGCAGACCGCCTACGGGCTCATCGGCGCGAGAGTGATCGTCGGCGTCGGCTCGGCGATGACGCAGGGCACGGCCATGGCGATCCTCGTCGGCAGCTTCGAGGCGGGCGAGCGCGCCAAGATGCTGGGGCTGCAGATCGGCGTCGTGGGGTTGGGCCAGATCGTGGGCCCTGCGAGCGGCGGGGTGCTCGTGGGCTTCGTGGGATGGCGCATGCTGTTCGCGATCACGGCCGCGGGAATGCTCGCGATCGCCATCGCCTCGCAACGCGTGCTGCGGCGCCGCGAGCACCGGCCGCCCCTAGAACGGCCGTTCGACTACGCGGGCGCGCTTACGTTCTCGCTGTTCCTCGTGGGCGTGCTCCTCACGCTCTCACTCGGTCCCGGCGTCGGCTGGCTCGCGCCGGCCACGCTCGCGGGCGTGGGCGCGTCGGCGGCGCTGTTCTTGATGTTCATCGCCGCGGAGCGGCGCAGCCCGGCGCCGGTGCTCGACCTCGCGCTGTTCCGCAATGCGGAGTTCGCGCTCGGCGCGCTCGCGGCGATCGTGCTGTTCATGGGTATCGCATCGACGCGATTCTTCGTGCCGTTCTTCCTGCAGAACGTTCGGGGCTTCTCGGTGGAGCAGATCGGCGTGATGATCGTGCCGGCCGCGCTCGTCACCGCGATCGCGGCGCCGTTCGCGGGGCGCTTCGCGGACCGCTTCGGCGTGCGGCTGTTCGCCAACATCGGGATGGGCGTCACCGCGCTCGGCATCGCGGCGTTCGCGGTGCTGCACACCGCTACGCCCGTCGCCGCCGTGATTGCGGGGCTCATGACCATGTCGCTCGGCATGTCGCTGTTCGGCGCGGCCAACTCCGCGTCGATGCTCAACACCGTGCCCGACAGCGAGCACGGCGTCGCGTCGGGCTTCGTGACGCTCTGCCGCAACTCGGGCAACGTGGTGGGCGTGGCGTTCGGCACCGTGATCGTGACGCTGACCATGGGCGCCGCGGGTTATCCGCCGTCGCTGTCGGCCGTGGATCCAAGTGCCGACCGCGGCATCCTCGAGGCGTTCACGCGCGGCGTGGATGTCGCGTCGCTCGCGACGATCGCTATCGTGCTCGCCGTGCTCGCGGGCGCGGTGGCATGGTCATGGCGCGCAGCACGCCGGGGCGGACACTGACGCGATCAGATCCAGCCGAACAAGAGCGCGGCGTAGATCGCACCGAACCAAATCGCGAAGGCCGTCGCCGTCGACCAAAACAGCGCCACCGCGAGCCGGCCGATCGTCGTGAAGGGACGAACGCGCGGCAGCGCGGAATGCCACAGCGCGAGGTTGCTGGCCGCGGCGCCGAGCCACGGCAGGAAAAGGATCGCGAGCTGCGGCCGGTTCACCGTGAGCGGCGTGGAGCGAAGCCACACGAGCTCCGCGATGCAGAGTGCCGCCGCGCCCGCGGCGAGCATCGGTAGCCGCCGGCGGCGGCCGCTGCCGGTGCTCACCGCCATGCGCGCAGCCGCGCCAGTGCGCGCTCCGCTGTGTCGAGCGGCGGCACGGTGTCGAAGGTCGTGTCCGGCAAGATCGTGAGCCCGCCTTCGCTGCGAACCGGGTCGAGCGAAGCGGCTACCAGATGCACTCGCGCGCCGGGGAGGCGAGCGAGCACCTCGTGCGGTGCGGTGAGATCGAGCCGGGTGAGCCGCGGGAACAGGACCATGCCGATGTTCAGCATGATCCGTTCCCTCGTGAGCTGCGCGGCGCGCGAGACGCGCCGCCGGCGTTACGCGAGGCTATTCGCCCGCGTTGATGTTGAAGACCCGGGACCCCTCTTCCGGCGCGCCGTAGAGGTTGCCGCCGCGCTTCGGAATCGGCAGGCCCTTGGCCTTGGCCTCCTCGACCTGCTTCTCGTAGGCGCGCTCGCCCGACAGCGCGTGGCCCACGGCGCCGTTGCCTTCGTGGCACGAGTACTCGTAGACCTCGTAGTCCTTCGACGGCGGCTTCGTGAACATCACGCGGTAGGTGAACGGCGCGGTGTAGGTCTCGGGATCCTCGACCGTGGCGCGATACTCGACCATCTCGGGATCCACGCGGCGATAACGCTCCGTGACCTTGAACTTGGTGCTCGCGCCGCCGCGGCCGCCGGCTCCGACCAACCCGTTGAAGTTGGTGGACTCGACGACGAGCGTGTCGCCTTCCCAATGGCCGCGCGCGCTGCCCATGTACTCCTTGATGTCGCCATCGAGCTTCGCCTTGTTCGGCGTGAGGTCGATGATGCGGGTGTCGTGGATCATTTCGTACGTGATCGACACCTGGTTCGGTCCCTGCACGATCCGGATGCCGTTGCCGTAGATCGACGGCAGCACGGAGCCGAAGATGCCGCGCGTGATGCAGCGGTCATAGAGCGTGAAATCGTCGAACGTGTTGAACACCGCGTTGCTGAACGTGCCCTGCGGCTTCTGGTTCGCGGCCTTCGCCTTCGCCGCGGCGGTGAGCTCCGGCATCTGGCCGTTCGGCGGATCGACGAGCAGCGAGGCGAAGCCGAACACGCGCGTACCCCACTCGTTGCGGAGGAACGTCTCGGTTTGGCGTGCGCGATCGTCGCCGCCCTGTTGGGCGCGCGCGCGCGCCAGGAATTCCTCTTGCGTGAGCGTGTCGCGCGTGCCGAACGCGGCAGGCCGCGTGGTCGGAATGCCGCGCATGTCGTCGACGCTCCACTGACCCTCGAGGCTCGGCGTGCCCCACGACGTGCGCGGCGCCTTCCACTTCGGGTCCTTGTAGAGGGCCACGTTCTGCTCGGCCGGAACCGAGCGAGCAGCCGACGGCGTGGCGCCGGGACCGCTGCCGGGCACGCCGGGGATCCGTTGCTCGTTGGGATTGCCTTGGCCTCTGCGGCCCTGGCCCTGACCTTGGCGCGGCGCCGCGGCACCGGCACCTTCCTGCGCCAACACCACCGACGTGCACAGCAGTGCGGCCAGCGCCGTCGGTACCAAAATCGTTCTCACGGTAAACATTGCTCGCCCTCTCCTCGAGACTCCCGTGTGGCTAACGTAACAGGAGCGCGCGGGGCGTTCAAAGCGCCCTCCGGGCCCGGCTGCTCAAGAATTCACGAGCGACAACGCCTTGAGCGCCGCGAGCCACGCCGCCAGGATGGCGACTTGCCGAACATAGCCGCGATTCATCCAGGAAAGCGCCATGGCGACCGCCCGATCGTCCGATAGCTCGCCGCGCATCAGCGCCATCATCGTCGGCACGAAGTAACCGAACGTCATCACACGCTCGACGGCGGCGATGGCCGCCGCGGCCAGCCACCAGTGGCGTACCGCCCCGTTCGTCCACCACGCCACGCCCAGGCTCGCGAGCGTGAGGAAGGTAAGCGGTCCGGTGGTCACGTAGGCCCAGAACCGGATCCCGACATTCGCCCGGCGCGCGGCCGCCGCGTCCCAGCGATAGCCGGCGCCCGGCTCGAACCGCAACCACTGCGGCACGGCGACTCTTGCCTCATACAGCCCGGCGCCGAACACGATTCCAAGGTTCACCACGAAGAGCCACAGAACCACCTCGGCGGCAGCATGCGCCATGCGCGTTCCCTCGACGCGACGCGGCGTGTGCCGCGATGCGCGTTCTTTATTGCGGTTGGTGGCGCCGCGCGTGTGCAGCCGCGGGCGCGCAGTGCGCTTCGAAGTGCAAGTAGCGTGCCACGCGACCGGCAAACCCGCTGCTCGTCTTCACGGACCTTGCGAATCCTCGGAGCGGCGTCTCGCGCGGCGAGGCCGCCAGATCCGCAACGCCAACAGCGCGAGGAACACCACGAGCACGATCACCACGTACTTCAACGGCGGTCCCTCTAAGGCAGCGCGAGCGCGACGAGCTCGGCCGGCGTCTGCTTGCCCACCGCGAGCACCACGTACTGCTTGCCGTTCAGCATGTAGCTCATCGGCTTGCCGCTCGGCGTGCCCGGCAGCGCGAGCTCGGCGACCACCTTGCCCGTGGCCTTGTCGTAGGCGCGCAGGATCGGCGCGCCGCCGTAGCCTTCGCCCGCGAACAGCAGCGTCTTCGTGACCAGCAGCAGCGCCTTGCTCGGCTTGCCGGTGGGCGGCAGCTTCACGCCCGCGAGCGCGGGATTGTTCTTGATGTCGTCGGGCGTGTCGCCGTTCGGCACCATCCAACGGTGGTCGCCGGTGTTCATGTCGATCGCCGTGATGCGGCCGTACGGCGGCTTGATCAGCGGCAGCCCGAGCGGATGCGGCGCGTCGCCGTTGACGAACAAGTAACGAATGTCGGAGCGGTCGCCCGCCTCGTCGACGGCGAACACGTTGATCGTCATCTGCGAGGCCACGTAGAGCATGCCCGTTTCGGGATCGGCGGCGCCGCCTTCCCAGTTCGACCCGCCGCCGAAGTGCGGCAGCACGAGCGCGCCGCGCGTGCCGTCGGGCGCCTTGAGCAACGACGGCGTCGTGAACATCGGGCCCATGCGCAGATCCTTCACCGCCGCGAGCGCCGCCGCCTTGATCTCGGGCGTGAAGTCGACGAGGTCGGCCTCGCTGACGCCTTGGCGGTCGTAACCCTTCGGCTTCGTGGGGAATGGCTGCGTCGGCGCGGTCCACTCGCCGGGCACATCTGATTTCGGCACCGGCCGCTCCTCGATCGGCCACAGAGGCTCGCCGGTCTCGCGGTTGAACGCGTAGGCGAACGCCTGCTTCGTGAGCTGCACCACGGCCTTCACCGGGCGGCCGTTCACTTTCACGTCGAGAAGAATCGGCGAGGTGGGGTTGTCGTAGTCCCAGATGTCGTGATGGATGAGCTGCTGGTGCCACACGCGCTGGCCGGTCTTCACGTCGAGCGCCACGAGGCTGTTCGCGAACAGATTGTTGCCGGGGCGCTCGCCGCCGTAGAGGTCGCTCGTGGCCCCTTCCACCGGCAGGTACACCATGCCGAGCGCCGGATCCGCGGCCATCGGTCCCCAGACGCCGGCGTTGCCGGTGTACTCGGCGGAGCCCGGCGTGAGCCACGTGTCGTAGCCGAGCTCGCCCTTCTCCGGGATCGTGTGGAACGTCCACAAGAGCTTGCCGCTGCGCGCGTCGAAGCCGCGCACGTCCAGCTTGGCCTGCGCCTTCGACTTCATGCGCGCGCCCACGCCGCCCGCGGGCCCCACGACCACGACGTCGCCGACCACGATCGCGGGCGACGACGAGCCCGCCTCGACGTCGGGCTTGAGCCCGCGCAGGCCGACGCGCAGATCCACGGTGCCGGCCTCGCCGAACTCGCGCTTCGGCAGGCCGGTGGTCGCGTCGAGCGCCCAGAGGAAGAAGCCGGGCGTCACGACGAATACGCGCTTGTCGTCGGCCCCGTCGCTCCAGTACGCGACGCCGCGGCCGGAGGTTCTGCGCGGACCTTGGAGAAAGCGCTCGCCCTCGTTCGGCCGCCACACCCAGAGCGTCTCGCCGCTCGCGGCGTCGATCGCCACGACGTTGCGCGTGGCGCCCGCCGTTGCGTAGAGCACGCCGCCGATCATCAGCGGCGTGGTCTCGCTCTTCATCTCGGGGTTCGGGCCGAAGTTGCCGGCGAACCAGCGCCAGGCGACCTTGAGGTCCTTCACGTTGCTCGCGTTGATCTGATCGAGCGGCGAATAGAACTGCGACGTCAGGCTGCCGCCGTAGACGGGCCATTCGACCGTCTTGCCGGCGGCCGGTGCCGGCGTCGGCGGTTGCGCGCACAGTTGCTGACTCGCGAGGCCGGCGCAGAGCAGCGCGGCCGACACACGTACGCAGCGGATTCTCATGCTTCCCCCTGACCTGCCGCGGCCGCCTGTTCGCCTCGGCGAGCCGATCGCCGGTACTGTACCGGGTCGGAGTAGGCACCTCTAGCCCGCGTGCGAGCCCAGCCGGCGGATCAGCGCGCTTGACGGCCTCGCGCGGGTGCAGCGGGAACGTCCGCGGCGGGCTCCTCGCCGATGTGCTCGATGAGATCGCCCGGCTGACACCGGAGCTCGCGGCAGAGCGCGTCGAGCGTGTCGAAGCGGATCGCACGCGCCTTGTTGGTCTTGAGCACCGACAGGTTCGCGATCGTGATGCCCACGCGCTCGGCGAGCTCGGTGAGCGTCATGCGCCGGTCGAGCAGCAGCTGGTCGAGCTTGATGCGGATGGTCATACCGAGCTCAGATCGTGAGGGACTGATCCTCTTCGAGCCGCGTTCCCGCACGGAAGACTTCCGCCAGTACGAGGATGATCAGGCCGCAGACGAGCATCGGGATGCTGGGCCCGACGGTGGTTCCCACGGTGCTCACGAACCGGACGCCGTCGGCGACGAAGTATTTGGCGACGTAGAAGTTCGCGGCGAACGCACCGCCGGCGCGCAACGACTCGCTGGCGATCACCGTGTAGGCAACCCGGCGAATACGCACGGCGTTGTCCGCCGAGAACGGCCGATGATCCCGAACCGACACGAGCACCGCACGAAGCTGGCTCGTGCCATACCACACGACGGCGAGCATCGCCATCGTCAACGCCAAGCCGGCCGCGAGGACGCCCGGCTTGTCTACCACCGGCATGCGCAACGCCCCCTGCGCACGCACCTCGGCGCCCGCGACGTCGAGCAGCGGCGCGGCCACGTGACTCGCCTCCAAGGCAAACGTCACGGGCAGCCGCAGAGCCGCGTTCGAGGGCGCCTCCGCGAGATTGGGAGCGTCCAGCAAAAGAAAGCCGAGCACCACGAAGCTCGCGGCCATGAGCCACCACATCACCGCCAACAGCATCGCGAGAAACGACGCCACGAAACGCCTGCCGGTCGCACACACGGTTCGGTCCTCCTCGTCGATTCTCAAGGCTATCGTCATTCAGCCCTCAGACGGTCAGTGACTGTTCCTCTTCGAGCCGCGCGCCCGCGCGGAATACCTCGGCGAGCACGAAGATGATGAGAGCGGCGACGATCGTCGTGATGCTCATGTTGACGCGCACGTCGAAGCTCATCCCTTCCGCCTCGAAGTGGCGCGCGATGTAGATATTCGATCCGATCGTGAAGGCAGCTCGGAGCAGCTCGCCTGCGAGCACCGCGTACGCGATTCGGCGGATGCGCGCTGCATTCGCCGCCGCGAACGGCCGCTCGTCGCGGAGCGAGAAGACCACCTTGCGCAACTGGTGCACCCCGATCCACAGGATCGCGAGCATCACGAGCGCGAAGGAGAGCCCGCTCACGTAGACGCGCGTGGTGCTCACGGGAATGCGCAGGATGCCCGTGGCGTCGCGGATCCCGGCTGCCGTCACATCGATCGACGGCGCCGATACCCGGCTCGCGTCGACGGAGAACGCTGCGGGAACGCCGATCACGAGCCCCTCGGGCCGGTCCGGCCTCGGCAACGGTATCCAGGGCGCAAGCAGCAACAGCACCGCCGCGAGCGCGATCCCGGCCGATACGGCATACAGCGCGAGCGTGAGGACCCCGGCGACGAACGATGCGACGGAACGCTTGCCCATTGCGCGCACGATGCTGCTCCTCGAGACGATTTTTATCGTTATACGATAAATCCGTATCGAAACGCAATAATTTATTATCGTCTTTCGATTACGCGTGACGAGGGGTCAGCTCAGATCGATCGCAAACTTCTTGAGCAGCGCGAGCGGCACGACCTCGAGCGCGCGGACGTGCGTGCCCCGAAGCAGCACGCGCGGCGCCATGCCCTGCTCCTGCGCCTCGAGCCAGCGCGCGGCGCACAAGCACCAGCGGTCGCCGGGCTTGAGGCCGGGGAATTGGAACTCGGGCCGCGGCGTCGAGAGGTCGTTGCCGCGAAATCGGGAGAACTCGAGAAACTCCTGCGTGACCTCGACGCACACCGTGTGCGAGCCGGTATCGGCGTCGCTCGTGTTGCAGCAGCCGTCGCGGAAGAAGCCGGTCATCGGCCGGTCGTTGCAGCC
>DASUFK010000378.1:0-14249 GCA_036274615.1 Gammaproteobacteria bacterium
AATGGCCACAAAAATCCAGGCTGCTCTGCGGGCAGCGGCGCTCGTCAGCGGCTTTGCGATCCTCGTGACCGGCTGTGCGCATGTCACTCCGGAGCAGCTCGATATGGTGAAAGCCACGGCTGAGGCTGCTCAAAACGCGGCCAACGCGGCACAACGCACGGCAACTCAGGCGCAACAAGCGGCTTCCGGCGCACAAAGCACTGCCAATCAGGCTCTGCAGGCGGCGCAAGCGGCACAAGCGTGCTGCGATGCTACGAATCAGCGGCTCGACCGCATGTTCGAGCAATCGACCCGGAAGTAATCGGCTAACAAGAAAATCGATGGATGCGGCGAGAGCCGCATCCATCAGCATGCAAAGCCGCCAACGAGAAGTTGGCGGCTTTTTTTTTCGATGAGATCGCGCGCTTTGAGACGCTGCGAGCTAGTCGCTGGCGGCAACCACGGCGGACGAGGCGGATACGAGCTCGGGCACCCCGCGCGCATCCTTCATGACTTGCTCCGCGAAGTCCCAACGGACGTCCGTGCGCCGCGTTTCGGTGGCAGCGACGTAAGCGCGGGTAAGCGCGGTGAGCAGTGACTCGGGCGCTTCCGCGGTTTCCGCTTCGGGTGCGAGGGTTCTCGCATCCCCCTCGGGGGTCGGCTCGTCGAGTCCCTCCTCGGCGGCGGCGACCTGCTCCAACGTGAGGTGTGCCTCGAGATAGAGACCGTCCGGTCCCCAGCCGAGCTTGTGCGGCTGGTTCACGATCCGCACCTGCGTGCCGACCGGAACCATCTTGTACATCGCCTCGATGTCCTCCGGGAACAAGCGGATGCAGCCGTGCGTGACGCGCATGCCGATGCCGACCGACTTGTTGGTGCCGTGGATCATGTAGCTCGGCAACCCGAGGCGTAGGGCAAATCTGCCGAGCGGGTTGTCGGGACCCGCCGGCACGACTCGCGGCAGAATGTCGCCGCGCTCGGCATGCTCCTTGCGAATCGACTCCGGTGGAGTCCAAGTGGGATTCGCAACCTTGCCCGTGACCGTGGTCAAGCCGAGCGGCGTCTTCCAGTCCAGCCGGCCCACGCCGATCGGATGAACGATCACCTTGACCGCATTCGGGTCGACACCCTCCGGGACCGGGCCCGAAACCGCCGGGAAATAATAGAGCCGCAACTCGGCGACGTTCACCACGATGCCGCGATGCGGCGCTCGCGGCAGCACCACGCGATCCGGAATGACGATCTTCGTGCCTTCGCCCGGGAGCCAGGCGTCCACGCCCGGATTTGCGCGGCGCAGCGCCTCGTAACCGACGTTGTACCGGCTCGACAACGCCACGAACGTGTCCTCGTACCGGGCGCTGATGACCCTCGTCTCGCCCACGACCTCGTTGTCGCCGGAGACCCAATACTCGGCCGCCGGCGCGGCGGACACGCAGCCGCAAAGAAGAAAAAGACCAAGAACACCGCGAAACATGGCCGACATTATACGTGCTGCCGAAATTGGATATGAGCGCTGGCTCGCAAGTCTTCACCGCCGGAAAACAGAGCTGCGGCTAGTATCGAATGAGGCTTGCGCCCCAGGTGAACCCGCCGCCGAAGGCCTCGAGCAGCAGCAGATCCCCCCGTTTGATCCGTCCGTCGCGTATCGCGGTGTCGAGGGCCATCGGCACGGATGCCGCCGACGTGTTGCCGTGCTCGCCGACCGTGAGGATCACCTGCTCCATCGGCATGGCCAAGCGTTTGGCGGTGGCGGAGATGATGCGCAGGTTTGCCTGGTGCGGGATCAACCAATTGATCTGGCCCTTCTCGAGGTGATTCTTCTCGATCACGTCGTCGACGAGACTCTCGAGCGTCTTCACCGCAACCTTGAAGACCTCGTTGCCTTTCATCTTCAGCGCCGCGAACTCCCACGACTCCCGATGGCGCGTCGAGACTCCGCTCGAGGCGTACAGCAGCTCGCGGTATCGTCCATCGGCGCCGAGATTGGAGTACATGATCCCCGGCTCCTCCGACGCCTCGAGCACCACCGCGCCCGCGCCGTCGCCGAACAGCACGCAGGTCTCGCGGTCGGTCCAATCGATGATCCGCGACATCGTCTCCGCACCAACGACCAGCGCTCGCTTTGCCAGGCCGCTGCGCACGAACTGGTCGGCGACCACCAACGCGTAGAGAAAGCCGGTGCACGCCGCCTCGAGACTGAACGCGGGACCGCGCCGAATGCCCAGCTTCTCCTGCAGGATGCACGAGACGTTGGGGAAGATGAGATCCGGAGTCGTCGTGCCCACGAGCACGAAATCGATGTCTGCCGGCGTGAGGCCGGCGTCTTCGATCGCCGCGCGCGCGGCGTGATACGCCAGATCGCTCGTGGCTTCGTCGTCGGCGGCGATGTGCCGGCGCTCGATGCCGGTACGGCTCCGGATCCACTCGTCCGACGTGTCGACCATCTTTTCGAGGTCAGCGTTGGTGAGGATCTTCTGCGGGAGGTACTTCCCCGTGCCTGCTATGCGTGAATACATTCTTTTGGCTGAGTATCGATGAGTTGCCCGATTTGCACGGGGACGCCCTTACGGGCCTCGACGATCGCCGTCTGAACGGCCGTCTCGAACGCGAACTTGTCGGCCGACCCGTGGCTCTTCAACACGACGCCGTTCAAGCCCACGAGGCTCGCGCCGTTGTAACGGCGCGGGTCCAGCCGGTTGCGCAGCGACTCGAGCGCGGAGCGCGCGATCAGGCCCTGCGCCTTACGGATCGGGTTGCGGCGGAACTCCTCCTTCAGGTACGAGCTGATGAGGCCGGCGACGCCCTCCGTGGTCTTGAGCGCTACGTTACCGACGAATCCGTCGCTCACCACCACGTCCACGTCGGCGAGAAAAATGCCGTCGCCTTCGACGAATCCGGTGTAGTTGAGACCGCTTTGCGCGAGCAGCTCGCCCGCCTCGCGAACGATGTCGTTCCCCTTGATGTCTTCTTGCCCGATGTTGAGCAGCCCCACTCGCGGCCGCGCGACCTCGAGCATGTCGCCGGCAACCACCGACCCCATGAGCGCGAACTGCAGTAATTGCTGCGAGGTGCAGCCGACGTTCGCCCCGAGGTCGAGCATGTAGGTTCGCCCCTTCAGGCTCGGCACCGCGGAGATGATCGCCGGGCGGTCGATGCCCGGCAGCGTCTTCAGCACGTAACGCGCGGTCGCCATCAAGGCGCCGGTGTTTCCCGAGCTCACGCAGGCATCCGCCTCGGCGTTCTTCACGAGCTCGATCGCGACGCGCAGCGAGGAGTCCTTCTTCTTTCGCAGCGCGTCCGCGGGCGGCTCGTCCATTGCCACGACCTCCGACGCCGGGCGGAAGCCGAGGCGGCTGCCATAGCGGTCGTTGGCCGCGCGCTTGGCCTGCTCCAAGACGGCAGGAAGCCCTACGAGCACGAGACTGGCCGAGTCGTCCTTCTCGAGGACGGCGAGAGCAGCGGGCACGACGGAGTCGGGACCGTGGTCGCCACCCATTGCGTCCAAGGCAATTGTGACCTTGCGACTCATCGGTCTCGAGCTGCGGAGCTTGGATGCGGGACCCGACGCGCCGGTCCGCCAAACAACGCCGGTAGGCGTGCAGCGGCGACCACGGGGCCGCGGGGCTACTCTTGCTCGGTCTCTTGCGGAACGTCGAAGACCTTCCGGCCGCGATAGTAGCCGTCGGCCGTGACGTGATGGCGGCGATGGGTCTCGCCGGTGGTCCCGTCCACGGACAAGGTGGGACCGGTCAAAGCGTCGTGCGCCCTACGCATGCCGCGCCGGGACGGCGTCTTGCGGCTCTTTTGGACTGCCATTGTTGATTCTCCTCGAAACTACTCTGTGTCGACCGAGCGGGGCTCCGTCTCGCGGATCCCGTCTGGCTTCGGCGTCGACGTCGTCAAAGCGCGGGCAAGGCTACCACAATCCTCGATCCGGGCATGCTTGGGCACGAGCGGGATCGATACGATCAGCTCGTCCTCGATCAGTTGCGCCGGCAACAATCTGCCGTCGTCGAGCTCGACCGACTCGAACCCTTCGGGCGCCGCCGACGGCGGCGGCTCGGATTCGGCGATCACCAGGGCCACTCGGTCCGAAATCCGCTCGCGAAACGGCTCCAAACACCGCTGACACGTGAGCTCGACCGTCGTGTCGTAGTCGAGCGTTAAAGCGAGCCAGCCGTCGCGGCGTTGTTCGAATCGCAGGCTTGCTTCTACACTGCCACCGGCGTCGCCATCGGGGTGGTGGAGCAATTCGGCCAGCCGCGTCAACTTGCGGAGCGGAAGCTCGCCGTCGAGCGTGACCTGCCGTTTCCCGAGCGTTTCCAGATCGCGCAAACCGTACCAGACGTGCAGCGAGCCGGACATAGGCGGCGCATGATAAGGGACAGAGTTTCTACTGTCAAAACCGCGAGTTACGCAACCTCCAGATATGCGCAGATTGATCCTCGCCTCGACCTCGAAGTATCGGCGCGAGCTGCTCGCCCGCCTCGGGATGCCGTTCGACACCGCGGCGCCCGGCGTGGACGAGACGCCGCTCGCAGGAGAAGCACCGCGCGAGCGCGCCCGGCGCCTTGCCGGGGCCAAAGCCCGGAGCCTTCAGGTCGCGGACGCGGTCGTGATCGGCTCGGACCAAGTCGCGTCGCTCGACGGCACGGTGCTCCGCAAGCCCGGAGGGCCGGCAGCCGCCCTGCGCCAGCTGCAGGCGGCACAAGGTAATGCCGTGCTGTTTCACACCGCGGTCACGGTCCTCGATACCGCGACGGCCGAGGAGTGGTCGCACGTCGACCTCACCGAGGTCCGCTTTGCCCGCCTGCCATCGGCGGCGCTCGAGCGCTACCTCGAGATCGACGCGCCGTTCGACTGCGCCGGCAGTTTCAAATCCGAAGGCCTGGGCGTTGCCCTATTCGAGCGCGTCGAGTCGACGGATCCCACGGCGCTGATCGGCCTGCCGCTGATCTGGCTCGCGGCCACCCTCAGGTCGGCCGGTCTCGACCCGCTCGGGCTGCGGGGTCCTCGAGCACCGTGAGGAAATCCGTAAGCTCGGCGGGAAGCGGGACGCTCACGGCAAACTCCTCGCCCGTCTCGGGCCAGACGAGCTCCACGGAATGCGCGTGGAGGAACATCCTACGAAGCCCGCGGCGCGCGAAGCTCGCGTTGACCTCCGGATCGCCGTAGCGATCGTCGCCGGCCACCGGGTGACCCAAATGGGCCGCGTGCACCCGGATTTGATGAGTGCGGCCGGTGGCGATCGAGACCTCCAGCAGGGAGGCGGTCTTGCCGTAGATATCGAGTAGGCGGAACGAGCTCTTGGCCGGTTTCCCGCCGGCGTCGACTTTGACTCGAGCCTCCGACGCGGGGCGGCGGGTAACGAGCGGCGCCTCCACTTCCTTCACGTTAGCCGGCCATCGGCCGTGCACGAGCGCGAGATAACGCTTCGAGACCTTGCCTTCGCGTAACAGGGCGTGCAGCACGCGCAACGCGCTGCGGCGCTTGGCCACCAGGAGGCACCCCGAGGTGGCTCGGTCCAACCGATGCGCCAGCTCGAGGTCGGGAAGCTCCGGCCGCAACGCCCGCAGCGCCTCGATGCAGCCGAGGCTCACGCCGCTGCCGCCGTGGACCGCGAGCCCGGCCGGCTTGTCCAGCACGAGGAGCCGGGCGTCCTCGAATACCACCCGCCGCTCGAGCCATTCGAAGGAGCCGCCTTCGGCAGGCGGCGGGGCGGCACGCTCCGCCACCGGCGGTACGCGCACCCGGTCGCCCGCCCGAAGGCGATAGCTCGGGCCCACGCGGCCGGAGTTCACGCGCACTTGCCCGGAACGAATCAGGCGGTACACATGGCTTCGCGGCACGCCCTTGAGCTCGCCGAGGAGGAAGTTGTCGAGCCGCTGGCCGGCCGCCTCTGCATCGACGTCGCGCTGCCGGGCCGTCGACCTCGCGGTTTTTTGCGGTGGATTCAAAGGTGTACGAATTGAGCGTGGGATTGTCTATGTTATAGTACCTAACGGGTCATGCCCGAGCCCGAAATAGGCAGGGCTGCCCGAAGCTCACCTTGGAGGCCGCGACGCGGCCGTCAGGTTGAAAATGTCATCGTCGGCGGCCGGATTCCGGACCCCCCGATCTGCGCAAAGCATGGCTCTCCGTAACGCACTCAAAAACCAAGATCGATTGACGGATCGAGCTACGCCTCCTTCAAGACCTCCGCTCCCGCGGCTAACCGCCCCGGCGCGCGTACGGCTTATCTGCTCGCAGATCGCGGTTGCCTCTCCAGGCTCCGTGCCCGCCCCTAGGGGACTCAAGTCTTATGAAGCGAATGTTAGTCAATGCAACTCAGCGAGAAGAGTTGCGTGTGGCCATGGTCGATGGCCAGAAACTCTATGATCTCGATATAGAGGTACCTTCTCGAGAGCAGCGCAAGTCCAACATCTACAAAGGCCGGATCACCCGGGTCGAGCAGAGCCTCGAGGCCTGCTTCGTAGATTACGGCGTTCAGCGCCACGGCTTCTTGCCGCTCAAGGAAATCTCGAACGAGTACTTCATCCGCCAGCCCGAGGGCGGCGAGCGCGTCCAGATTCGCGACGTGCTCCGCGAAGGCCAGGAAATCGTCGTCCAGGTCGATAAAGAGGAGCGCGGCACCAAGGGTGCGGCGCTCACCACCTACATCAGCCTGGCCGGACGGTTCATCGTCCTGATGCCGAACAACGCCGGCGCGGGCGGCGTGTCCCGCCGCATCCAGGGCGAGGAGCGCGACATCGTGCGTCAGTCGCTCGAGGAACTCGCGCCCCCCGACGGCATGGGCTGCATCGTGCGCACGGCGGGCGTCGGCCGCAGCCCCGAAGAGCTCAAGTGGGACATGGACTACCTGCTGCGCGTCTGGGAGGCGATCAAGCAGGCCGTCGTCTCGCGCCCGTCCCCGTTCCTGATCTACCAGGAAGGCAACGCGATCGTCCGCGCGCTGCGCGACTACTTCTCGGACGCGATCGGCGAGATCCTCATCGACGACGCGAACGTGCACAAGGACGCGCTCGAGTTCATGGAGCGCGTGCTGCCCCAGAGCGTGCGCAAGCTCAAGTACTACGACGATCCCACGGTGCCGCTGTTCACCCGGTACCAGATCGAAAGCCAGATCGAGTCGGCGTTCAGCCACAAGGTGCAGCTGCCGTCAGGCGGCGGCATCGTGATCGATCACACCGAGGCGCTGACGGCCATCGACGTCAACTCGGCGCGATCGACCAAGGGTGAGGACATCGAGGAGACCGCGCTCAACACCAACCTCGAGGCGGCCGAGGAAGTCGGCCGGCAGCTCAGGATTCGCGACTTGGGCGGCCTCGTGGTCGTCGACTTCATCGACATGGGGCCGCAGCGCAACCAGCGCGAGGTGGAGAACCGGCTCCGCGAGGCCGTGCGCCACGATCGCGCGCGCATCCAGATCGGCAGGATCTCGCGCTTCGGCTTGCTCGAGCTGTCGCGCCAGCGGCTGCGGCCGTCGCTCGAGGAGTCAACCCAATCCACCTGCCCGCGCTGCAACGGCACCGGCAACGTGCGCAGCGTCGAGTCGCTCGCGCTCGCAGTGCTCCGGTTGGTCGGAGAGGAGGCGCGCAAGGACCGCACCGCCAAGGTCATCGCGCAGCTGCCGCTCGACGTCGCCAACTACGTGCTCAACGAGAAGCGCGAGTGGGTGCAGTCGCTGCAGGACGCGAGCAAGGTTCAAGTCGTCATCATCGGTAACCCCGAGCTCGAGACGCCGAACTATTCGCTGCGGCGCGTGCGCGACGACGAGGCCGGCCTGCCTGAGAACGCCGCCACGAGCTACAAGCTCGTCGATCCGAAGGAAGACCCGAGCGTCGCCTTCGAGGCGAGCCGCCGAGCTCCGAAGCCCGAGGAGGCAGCCGTCACGAACGTGTTGCCGGCCACACCCGCCCCGACGCCACCCGCACCGCCGGCTGCGCCGGCGACGGACGTCGAGCGGGAGCCGGCGCCGGCCCATGCGGCCTCGGCGGTACCGGCCCGAGTTACGGGGCCGTCGCTCTGGCACCGGCTGTTCGGCTGGCTGTCGCCCCCGGCTCCGCAGGCGCCGCCCCCCGAAACTCGTGACGGCCAAGGTCAACAGCGCCGACATGGGCACGGACACCGCGACCGTGATCACCGCGATCGCGATCGGGAGCGCGGCGATCGAGATCGCGACCGCGGCGCGCGCAGCGACCATCGCGACCGCGACCGCGACCGTGACCGTGACCGCGACCACCGCGGCGGGCACCCCGATCATCGCCGCGATCGCAATCAGGGACGCAACCGCGGACGCGGTGGCCGCCCCGACATGCCGGCCGCAGCGCAACCCCAGCAGCAGCCGCAGCCGCGCGATGCCGTCCAGGGTGGCGGCGGAGGTGGCGGCGGCGGCGGACGCAGCCGGCGATCGCGTAACCGTCGGGGCGGCGGCGGCCGCGGTGACGCGCAGAATGCGCAGCGGACCGAGGGACAGCGGCAAGAGCAGCCGCAACGCCACGACGCCCCGCGCCAGGATCAGGGCCCGCGTCACGAGGCCAACGGCAGCGGCGCGCACGAGCCCCGCCAGGCGCGCGAGCACCACGATGCCATGCCGCCGCCGGAGCCCGCACGCGAAACGCGCGAAGCCCCGCGGGACGACTTTCCGGAAGACCGGCACGACTACGGCGGTTACTTCGATGCGCCCGAGGCAGCCGCGCCGCGGGCCGTCGCTGAGGAGCCGGCCGCGCCGCGCTGGACGCCGCCTCCGCAGCCCGAGCCGGCACCGGAACGACACTTCGACGAGCCGCGGCCGGAGCACGCACCGAGCGAGCGCGTCGAGCGGAGGGAACCCGAAGCGCCAGCCGCCGCCGGCGGGGAGAACGCCGACCGATCGACGGGCTGAGGGGGTTAGGCGGTTGGCCGCGTGGCGCACCCTGCGTACGCGGCTTCCGCCGTCCGCGGCGGTAGCTTCAGCTCGAGGGGGTCGCGTCCGGTTCCTCGGCCGGCGCCGGCGGCTGCGTGCGCCGCAGATGCTCGATGACGCCGAGCGATGCCTCTTCCACCAGGTCGAGCACGTACTCGAACCCGTTGCCGCCGCCGTAATACGGATCCGGCACGTCCTCCCGGCCGAGCTGCGGCGCAAACTCGAGCAGCAAGCGAATCCTGCCGTGGAACTCGGGAGGGCTCTGCTCGAGCAGCGTGGCTCGGTTGAGCGGGTCCATCGCGAGCACGAGCTCGTAGGACGCGAAGTCCTCGGCGGCCACGCGGCGCGCGCGCTGCTTGCTCAAGTCGACTCCGCGCCGCTCCGCCGCGCGACGCGCGCGCGGGTCGGGCGGCTCGCCGACGTGATACGCGTGCGTGCCGGCGGACGCCACCTCGACGTGCAGCTCGGGCGCGCGCTCCTCGAGTAGCTTACGCATCACGCCCTCGGCGGTGGGCGAGCGGCAAATGTTGCCCATGCACACGAACAACACGCGCCGGCGCGGTGCGCCGGCCGGCTCCGCCCTGCCGGCCACGCGGGCGACGGCGCGCTTCAAGCCTTCGAAGATCTTCTCCATCGTCGTCATCCCCGGCGCGCGGCGTCGCGCTCGAAGTAACGCCTGACCGTGATCAGGTCCTCTTCCGTGTCCACGGCGGGCGCCGGCGGCTCGACCGCATCTTCCACGATGATCTTGAGCCCGAGCCACAGCGCACGGAGCTGCTCGAGCTTCTCGACGTTCTCGAGCGCGCACGGCGGCGCCGCGCTGATCTCGCGGAGGCTGCCGGCCCGATAGGCATAGAGACCGATGTGCCGCCGCACGGCCGGCATTCCGCCGTCGCGCGGGTAAGGGATCGGCGCGCGGCTGAAATAGAGCGCCCAGCCGTCACGGTCGGTGACGACCTTCGCGAAGTTCGGATCGTGGAACTCCCGCTCGGACACGAGCGGCGCCGTGAGCGTCGCAATCGCGGCCTGGGGATGCCAGCCGAGCAGGCGCGCCGTCTGCGCGATCGACAGCGGCGAGATCAGCGGCTCGTCGCCCTGCACGTTGACCACGATCTGGTCGTCGGGCCAATCGAAGCGCCGCGCAAGCTCGGCGATCCGGTCGGTGCCGCTTGCGTGCTCCGCGGACGTGAGCTCCACGGGCGCGCCGAAGGCGCGGCAGGCGGCCGCTATGCGCTCGTCGTCGGTGGCGACGATCACCTCGCTAGCCCCGCTGCTCGACGCCTGCCGGTATACCCACTCGATCATCGGCTTGCCCGCGATGTCCTTGAGCGGCTTGCCGGGCAAGCGCGTCGACGCGTAACGGGCGGGTATGACGGCGATGAAGCCGGCGGTCACTGCGAACGTCCTCCGAGCTCGCGGAGCACGAGGCGCAGGAGGCGCGCCGTCTGATCCGCGTCGAGATTCAAGTCCACGGCGACGCACCAAACGTCGGCGTGGGCGAAGCCTTCGCATTTTACGGCGTCCTTCTCCGTCACGAGCACCGCTCCGGGCTCGTCGAACGCGAGATCCTCGGGCGCGAGGTCCGCGTGGTCCTCGAGCGGGTGCGGCGTCACGTCGAGGCCGGCGTCGCCGAGCAGGTCGAAGAAGCGCTGCGGATTGCCGATGCCTGCGACCGCGTGCACGTGCTCCTTCTTGAACGACTCGAGCGTTCGGGGCTCGCGATCGGTGACGCGGTACACCTGAGTGACCACCGCTTCGGCGCGAAACACACCCGCGTGCCCCCACTTGCCGCCGTTCACGACGATCGCGTCCACGCTCCGCAGCCGCTCCTCCGGCTCGCGCAACGGCCCGGCGGGGAGACAGAGGCCGTTGCCCATGCCGCGCACGCCGTCGACGACCGCGATCTCGAAGCGCCGGGCGAGGCGGTAGTGCTGGAGCCCGTCGTCGGACAGCAGCACGTCGAGCCCGCCGGCATCGAGCAGCATCCGCGCGGCCGCGATCCGGTCGGGGCCCGCCGCAACGGGGCATCCGGTGCGGCGCGCGAGCAGCACCGCCTCGTCGCCGACCTCGGCGGCCGGAGTGTCGCCGACGACCATCCTCGGCCAATCGGCGGCGCCGCCGCGATAGCCGCGGGTGAGGATGCCTACGCGCAGGCCGCGCGCCTTGAGCTGTGCCGCAAGCCAGATGATGAAGGGCGTCTTACCCGTCCCGCCGACGCTTACGTTACCCACCACGATCACGGGCACGGGGAGCTCGACGGCCGCGAGCGTGCCGCGCTCGTAGGCGGCCCTGCGCAACCGCGCGAGGCCGAGATAGGCGAGCGACGCGGGCCACAGCAGCCAGCGCGCGGGGCTCTTGCCGTACCAAAGCGTGTTCAGTGCTTGCGAGAGGCGCGACATCGCCGGAGGCTCGACGCTAGCTCGTGAACTGCAAACTGTGCAGCGACGAATAGTACCCGCGCCGCTCGAGCAGCTGCTCATGGTTGCCGGTCTCGACGATGGCGCCGTCGCGCATCACCACGATGCGGTCGGCGCGCTCGATCGTGGAGAGGCGATGCGCGATCACAAGCGTGGTTCGTCCCTGCATGAGCCGCGCGAGCGCGGACTGAATCCGGCGCTCCGATTCGGTATCGAGCGCGGACGTGGCCTCGTCCAGGATCAGCACCGGCGCGTCCTTGAGCAACGCGCGCGCGATCGCCACGCGTTGCCGCTGCCCGCCGGAAAGCAGCGCGCCGCGCTCGCCGACGCGCGTGTCGAGCCCGTTCGGCAAGCCGGCCGCGAACTCGGTGACGTAGGCGGCCTCGGCCGCGCGCTCGATCTCTTCACGCGAGCGCTCGGCGAGGGAACCGTAGGCGATGTTGTTGGCGATGGTGTCGTCGAACAGCACCACGTCCTGGCTCACGAGGCTGATCTGGCGGCGCAAGTCGCGGAGCTTGTAGTCGCGCACGTCCGCGCCGTCGAGCAGCACGCTGCCGGAGTCCGCGTCGTAGAAACGCGGCAGCAGGCTCACGAGCGTCGACTTGCCGCTGCCCGACTGGCCCACGAGAGCGACGCTCGTACCGGCTGGCACCGCGAGGCTGAGATTCTGGAACACGTTGCCTTTGGCGGGGTCGTACGCGAACGATACGTTGCGATACTCGACGTCGCCGCGCGCGCGACCGAGCGTCTTCACGCCGGAGTCGTTTTCCACCGGTTCGTCGAGCGTCGCGAACAGGCTATCCGCCGCCGCCACGCCGCGCTGCCACACCGCGTTGATGTTGACCAGGCGGCGGAACGGCGCGACGACCATGCCCATTGCCGTGGTGAAGCCCACGAACAGCGACGCCGTAACGTCGGGCAGCACCCACGACGCCACGAACACCACCGCCGCCACGCCTACCACCACCACCGCCTGCGACAGCGAGTCACCGCCCGCGCGCACCGCGATCAAGCGCATGTTCATGCGAAAGTTGCGGCGATTGATTTCGTCGAATTGCTCGGTTTCTTGTTTTTGGCCGCCGAAAATCTTGACGACCCGCTGTCCCTGCAACGATTGCTCGGTCACGCGCGTGACGTCGCCCATCGAGCTCTGGATCCGCTCGCTGTAGCGGCGAAGCCCGCGACTCATCGCATTGATCACGAAGCCTACCGACGGTACCACCACGACCACCAGCAGCATCAGCGTCGGGCTCTTGTAGACCATCCACAGCAGCGAGCCCAGGATCGTGAGCGAGTCGCGCACTAACACCACCACGGCGTTCGACGTGGCATCGGCGACCTGCTCCGTGTTGTAGGTGAGCTTCGAGATCAGCAGGCCGGTGGAATTCGCGTCATAGAAGCGCGCCGGCAGGCCGAGATAGTGATCGAACAGTTGCGAGCGCACGTCGCGCACCACCGCGCGGCCCACCCAGCTCATGCCGTAAACGATGAGGAAGTCGACGATGCCGCGCACGACGAGCGCCGCCACGATGATGATCGGCACGATGATTGCCTCGGCCAGCGTGCGGTTGGGCGTGCCGAAGCCCTCGGTGATCTCCGCCATGATCTGCGGCACGAGCACACCCACGCCCGCGTAAACCACGGACGCCGCGGAGGCGGCGCCCAGCACGCGCCAGTGAGCAGGTTCGAGATAGCCGAGCAGCCGCCGGTACACGGCGACGGTTTGCGAGCTCAGTCCGAACATGAAGCGCTGACCGCGAGGAACACGACGTGCGGCTGCACGCTACGAACCTGGAAGCGTGATGGCCACGGTCGGATTGGCTCCTAGGCGTCGGGAGGCGTGGTGGTGGCGAGGTTGACCTGGCGGAAACCGAGCTGGCCGGCCACGTCCATCGCCGTGATCACGGCCTGGTGGGTTGCTGCGGCATCGGCGCGGATGAACACCGGCAGGTCGCGCCGGTCGCCGATCAGGCGCTCGATCGCGGCCCGGAGCGTGCGCCGCTCGTTGTTGACGAGCTCGCGGCCGTTGACGAGGTAAGCGCCGCTCTGCGTGATCACGATCTCGAGCGACTCGCGCGGCGTCTCGGCCTGGGCGGCCGCCGTGGCCTCGGGCAGGTGGAGGCTGATCTCCGTCTCGCGCAGGAAGCTCGTGGACACCATGAAGAACAGGACGAGCACCAGCAGCACGTCCACGAGCGAGATGACGTTTATCTCAGGCTCTTCTCTTGAGCGGCTTGGCTGTAGCTTCATCGCTGACCCCGAGGACGCCGGTGCGCTGGTGCTGGAGCAGCACGTCGACGAACTTAATCGATTCTTTTTCGATCAACACGACGAGCCCGTCGACGCGGTTGCGCAGATAGCGGTAGGCAATCAGCGACGGAATGGCCACGGCCAGGCCCGCGGCGGTGGTGATCAGTGCCTCCGAGATACCGCCGGCGAGCACCGTGGGGTTGCCCACGCCCTGCGTCGTGATGGCGGTGAACGCCCGGATCATGCCGCTCACCGTGCCGAGCAGGCCAAGCAAGGGCGAGATCGCCGCGATCGTTCCGAGCGGGCTCAGGTAGCGCTCGAGGCCGTGCACGGCGTGACGGCCCGCGTCCTCGATCGCCTCCTTGAGCTCGTCACGCGGCGCGTGCCGGTTCGCAAGCCCCGCGGCGAGCACCTCGCCGAGCGGCGAGCTGTCGTGCAGCGTTTGGATGTGCTTCGCGTCGAGCTGGTTGTGCCGAACCCACTCCCACACCTCGGTCGCGACGCCTTTCGGCAGCACGCGCTTGCGCTGCAAGGTCCAGAGGCGCTCCAGGACGATCCCGACCGCAATCACCGAGCACGCAACGATCGGCACCATGAGCCAACCGCCGGCCTGCACGATCTCGAGCATGAACTCCCCGCCCCGTCTCCTTAGGCTGCCGCGAACTATAACGCGCTGAATTCTGATTCACCAGGAAATC
>DASUFK010000379.1:0-13438 GCA_036274615.1 Gammaproteobacteria bacterium
TGGTGCCCAGGAGAGGACTTGAACCTCCACGAGTGTTACCCCACTGGCACCTGAAACCAGCGCGTCTACCAGTTCCGCCACCTGGGCATCGGGGCGAGAAGGCGGACGAATGTACTGACTGCCCCCGGGGCTGTCAAACCTAGGTCGAGGCCGCCGTACCCGCCTCGCCTGGCCGCTCCGCGACCAGACCGCGATACAGCGCGAGTGTCCGCGAGATCGTGTCCTCGATCCTGAAGTGCCGCGCAATGCGCTCGCGCGCCGCCGCCCCTAAACGCCGCCGCTGCGCGGGGTCGGCGCGCAGCCCGCCGAGCGCGCGCGCCAGGGCTGCCGAATCGCGCACCGGCACCACGAGCCCGCACTCCCCGTCCAGCACGAGCTCGGGACTTCCGCCGCAGTCGGTGACTACCGGCGCCACGCCGTAGGCCATCGCCTCGATCAGCGAGCGCGCGAGACCTTCGCGCTTGATCGACGGCAGGACGAACGCATCGCAGGCCGCCGTCAACGCGGGCGCGTCCTGCCGATGCCCCAGCCGGCGGATACGGTCGACCGCGGGGCTGGCGGCGATCCTCGCCGCCAAGGCGGGAGCATCCATGTGACCGATGAGCAGCAGCTGCACGTCGTCGGGCAACGACGCCATCGCGTCCACGAGCACCTCGATGCCCTTGCGGGGGCGATAGTTGGCGACGCACGCGATGGTGAACGCGCCCTCGGGAACACCCACGCTGCGCAAGTCGGCCGGCGCCGCCGTGTACCAGTCGAGACTGTGACCCTTGTAGATCGTCACGGGTCGGCTCGCGGGCATCCGGAGGAACGCGGGGCGCATCGACAGAAAATGGTCGCGCACGGCGTTGCAGACGCAAACGATCCGGTCGATCCGCGGATTCAAGAAGCGGAGCCACGATACCGGGCTCAAGAAGCTCACGTTGCCCACGATGCCGCGGTACGCGACGATCTTCACCGGCAGCCCACGCGCCGCCGCGAGCCCGTTCTGCACGCCGCGGTTTCCGAACACGTGCAGTATGTCGTAGCGTCCTCCTTCGAGCTCTGCGCGCAGCGCGGCCCGGCCGGCGCGGTCGCGGCCGCCTGAGAGCGGCAGGTCGAGCAGGCGCACGCCCGCCTCGGCAAGCATCGTCCGCGCACGGCCCGGCGGACACACCACGGTTACGTCGACGCCGGCCGCATGCAGGCCCACGAACGTCGCAGCGGTGGGGCGGTCGGGATCTTCCGTGATGCAAAGCGTCTTGATCGGCCTGGCGCTCATTCGAGGCCGCCGAGCACGTCGCGATAGACATCGAGGTACTTCCGCGCCATCTCGGCGGCCGAAAATCCCTTGGCCAGCTCGCGGCCGGCCGCGCCGAAGCGCCTGCGCAGATCGGGGTCGGCCCGCAGCAACAGAATCGCGGCGCGCAGTTGCTCGGGGCTTGCTGGGTCGATGAGGATACCGTTCATTCCTTCGTGCACGATGTCGGGCACGCCACCCACGCGGCTCGCGATCACGGGCAACCCGGCTTCCATGGCGTCGAACAGGATGCTGCCGATGCCTTCGCGATTCGACGGCAGGATGAAGATCTCGAACGATGCGAGATAGTCGCCCACATTTTCGACGAAACCCGTGAACGTCACGTTCGTGAGACCCGTGGCGGCGGTCTTGAGCATCGCCTCGTCGTCGCCGCCGCCCACGAGCACGAAGTGCAGATCGGGATTCGAGTGCTCTACGGCCCGGGCAACCGCGATGATGAACTCGTGGCCCTTTTGCGAGTTGTCGAGCGCGCCCACGTGTCCCACGAGAAACTTGCCGCGGTGAGCGGCTCGGATCGCGGCGGCCCGCTCCGCATCCGCCTTGAACCCGCTGCTGCTGCTGTGGATCACGCGCACGGATGCCCCGCCATCGTAGCTCCGCACGATCTCCGCCACCTGCGAAGCCACGGCCGCGACACAGGCTGCACGCTCGTACGCCATGTGCCCGAGCCAGTTCGAGCGAATCGGATTATTTACGCGCCGCGTGATCACGTACGGCGTTCGCGACACCAGCCAGCGCAGATAGGCCCCGTACACGCTGCGCCCCTCGTGCACGTGCAGCAGGTCGACGCCGCCCGTGGCGTACGCCACTCCGAAAGGGTGGCCGTGGACGAGTCTGATCTCGATATTTGCGTCGCTCAACCGGCGCGCGAGCGGCCCGCCGCGGCGGGCCACCAGCACCTGCCTGAGCCCCGTCCGCTCGATCTCGCGGATCAGCAGCTCTGTCTGCCGTTCTCCGCCGCGATAGCCGCGCGCCACGTTGACGTGAGCGATCGTGATGGTCATCGGGCCGGCAAGCTCCGCAAGCGCGGTTCGAAGCTGCGCGAGAGCGTAACACAGCGCGGCGAGCGAGCTCCCCGCCGGTCGAGCGACATTTGCGGGCTCTTCCGGGACTCCCGTAGAGTGCTCACACAAGACGGTGCGCCGCAAGGCGCGAAGGACACCGAACGTGTGCGGCTTCGTGGGCGGCACGGAACCCGACTGGAGCTACGCCCGCGCGCTCGACGCGATCGCTCACCGCGGACCCGACGCGAGCGCGCTCCACCTCGACGGCCCGATCAAGGTCGGCTTTCGGCGGCTCTCGATCATCGATCTCAGCACGGCAGCCAACCAGCCGATGTTCGCGCCGGACGGCGCCACCTGGCTCGTCTTCAACGGCGAGATCTACGGCTATCAGGCGCTGCGCTCCGAGCTGCGCAGACGAGGCCGCGAGTTCCGCACCGAATCCGATACCGAAGTCGTGCTCAACGCCTATCTCGAGTGGAACGACGGCTTCGTCGAGCACGTCGACGGCATGTTCGCGATCGCGCTCTGGGACGCGCGCGAGCGGCGTTTGAAGCTCTACCGCGACCGGCCTGGAATCAAACCTCTCTACTATTTCCACGATGGCCGCCGCTTCGCGTTCGCCTCGGAGCTCAAAGGCATCGAGACGGCCTGCGCCGGCGAGCGGCTCGAGGTAGACGGCACGGCGCTCTACGACTTCTTGGGCTACCGCTACGTGCCCGCGCCGAAGTCGCTCTACAAGAACGTCTACAAGTTGCCGCCGGCGCACCGGCTCGCGTTCGATCCCGCCACCGGCGCGATCGAGGCGCCGCGCCGCTACTGGTCCGTGCCGACCCCTGAGCGCCCGCGACAACCGGAGCTCGACGCCTGCTGCGAGGAGCTGCGCGCGCTCGTGACGGCGGCCGTGAGCGATCAGATGATCGCCGACGTCCCGCTCGGCTTCTTTCTGTCGGGCGGCATCGACTCGAGCGTCGTGGTGGCTTCCGCCGCGCTCACCGGCCGGCGAGTGTCGACGTTCTCGATCGGCTTCGACTCCGACGCCGTGTCCGAGACGCCGTTCGCGCGCGAAGTTGCGACCCAGTTCGGCACGGATCACCACGAGCGGATCTTGTCGCAAACGCACGCACAGGAGCTGCTGCCGAAGCTCAAGATCTGGTTCGACGAGCCGTTCGCCGACGAGTCGTCGATGCCGACCTTCCTCGTGTCGGCGGCCGCCCGCGAGAACGTCACCGTGGTGTTGACCGGCGACGGCGGCGACGAAGTGTTCGGCGGCTACCGCACCTACGCGCGCTTCGAGCGCTATGACCGCTGGCCCACGTGGCCGCGGTTCATGGACTCGGCGGCGTTCGCTCTCCGCCGCCCATTCCATCGCCGTCACGCCGTCGCGCGCGCCGTGACGCTGCTCGAGACCGCCTTCAGCGGCGGACCGGACCTGTGGGCCCGCATCATGGGCGGCCTGCCCCGGGCGGCGAAGCGCGAGTACGGCGCCGAGCTCGGGATTCCCCGCGACTACGACGACTGGTGGCACTATCGCGAGCACTGGCGCGCGGACCTGCCGATCCGTACACGCCTCCAGCTCGTCGACTTCCACACGTTCTTGCCGGGCTTGGTGCTCACCAAGGTCGATCGCACCAGCATGGCCGTGTCGCTCGAGGCGCGGGTGCCGCTGCTCGACCGGAGGCTCATCGAGTTCTCGTTCGGGCTCGACGAGAACCTGCGCTACCACGGCGGCCAGACCAAGGGACTGCTGCGTCACGCCTATCGCGGCATCCTGCCCGACCACATCCTCGACCGTCGCAAGAAGGGCTTCGGTATCCCGCGCTATTACCTCAAGGACGTCGGCGGCGGCCGTGCCATCCAGGAGCACGTGCTGCGCAGCCTGTTCCTGCCGAAAAATCGATTGACCGCCTGAATCCACAACGCGTCCGCATCACGAGGTAACATGCACTCGCCGCGGCGGGCGGCGCACTCGAGACGAGAACCGGACAAGTGACCAAAGACGCTTCGAACAAACGTGCCCTGATCACGGGCATCACCGGACAGGATGGGGCCTACCTCGCGGAGCTCTTGCTCGGCAAGGGCTACGAGGTGCACGGCGTGAAGCGCCGCGCGTCGCTGTTCAACACCGACCGCATCGACCATCTGTACACCGATCCTCACGAGCCCGGCCGGCGGATGCTCCTCCATTACGGCGATCTCACCGACGCCACCAACCTCATCCGCATCGTTCAAGAAGTGCGTCCGGCGGAGATCTACAACCTCGCGGCGCAGAGCCACGTGGCCGTGTCGTTCGAAACCGCCGAATACACGGCCAATTCCGATGCGCTCGGTACGCTGCGCCTGCTCGAAGCCGTTCGGATTTGCGGCCTCGCATCGAGCACGCGCTTCTACCAGGCGTCGAGCTCGGAGATGTTCGGCAAGGTGCAGGAAGTGCCGCAACGCGAGACGACGCCGTTCTATCCGCGCTCGCCCTACGCCGCCGCGAAGGTCTACGCCTACTGGATCACCGTGAACTATCGCGAGGCGTACGGCATGTACGCGTGCAACGGCATCCTGTTCAATCACGAGTCGCCGCTGCGCGGCGAAACGTTCGTGACGCGCAAGGTCACCCGCGGGCTCGCGCGGATCAAGGCGGGCCTCGACGAGTGCCTGTATCTCGGCAACCTCGATGCGCTGCGTGACTGGGGCCACGCCCGCGACTACGTCCATGCCCAGTGGCTCATGCTGCAGCAGGCGGCGCCGGAGGACTACGTCATCGCGAGCGGGGAGCAGCACTCGGTTCGAACGTTCGTCACGCTCGCCGCGAAGCTGCTCGGCATCGACCTCGCCTGGCGCGGCAAGGGTATCGACGAGCACGCGGTCGACCAGGCCAGCGGGCGCACCCTCGTGCGGGTGGACCCGCGCTACTTTCGCCCCACCGAGGTGGACACGCTGCTCGGCGACGCCACCAAAGCACGCCGCCAGCTGGGCTGGCAGCCGGCCATCGGCTTCGAGGCGCTCGTGCGCGAGATGGTGGACGCCGATCGCAAGCTCGCCGAGCGCGATGCGTTGATCGCCCGCGAAGGATTCGCAGTGAACAACCCGCGCGAATGAAGCCGGCTTCCCCGATCTTCGTTGCGGGCGAGCGCGGGCTCGCGGGCTCGGCGATCGTGCGGGCGCTGCGCGCCCGAGGCTACACCAACGTCTTGAGCGCACCGCGTTCGACGCTCGACCTTCGGGAGCAAACGGCCGTCGACCGGTTTTTCGCCGATCGCCGGCCCGAATACGTGGTCATGGCCGCCGCGAAGGTCGGCGGCATCCTCGCAAACGACACGCGTCCCGCGGAGTTCATTCGCGACAATCTCCTGATCCAGAACAACGTGATCGACGCAGCGCACCGGCACGGCGTGCGCAAGCTCTGCTTTCTCGGATCGAGCTGCATCTATCCGCGGCTCGCGCCGCAACCGCTGCGCGAGGACTCGCTGCTCACCGGTCCGCTCGAGCCCACCAACGAGTGGTACGCCGTGGCCAAGATCGCCGGCATCAAGATGTGCCAAGCGTATGCGCGCCAGTACGGATTCAACGCGATCTCCGCGATGCCCACCAACCTCTACGGCCCGGGCGACAACTTCGATCTCGCGAGCTCGCACGTGCTGCCCGCTCTCATCCGCAAGTTTCACGAAGCAAAGGCGCGCCGCGACGCCACGGTGACCATCTGGGGCTCGGGCACGCCGCGGCGCGAGTTCCTGCACGTCGACGATCTCGCGGACGCGGTCTGCTTCCTGATGGACCGCTACGACTCGCCCGAGATCATCAACGTGGGTTGCGGCGAGGACCTCACGATTTCCGAGCTCGCAAGCCTCGTGCGCGAGATCGTCGGCTTCGACGGCGAGATCGTGCACGACCGCGGCAAGCCCGACGGCACGCCCCGCAAGCTGCTCGACGTGACCAGGCTGAGCGCGCTCGGCTGGCGGCCCCGAATCGCTCTGCGTGACGGCATTTCGAGCACCTATCGCTGGTTCCTCGAGCACGTGCACGAGCGGTCCCAGGCGTGAGCTCGAGGCTCCGCAGGTGAGCAAGAACATCCGCGCCCTGCTCGACTCGTTGGGCGTGCGACGCCGCAAGAGCGCAGCAAATCGCGGCGTGCGGCAGCTGCTGCTGGGCCTCGAGCGGTTCCGGGTCGACTTGGTTCTCGACGTGGGAGCGAACGTGGGGCAGTTCGCGCGCGAGATCCGCGCGTTCGGCTTCGCGCGCCGCATCGTGAGCTTCGAACCGTTGAGCGATGCGCACCGCCGCCTGATCGAGGCGGCGGCCGGCGACAAAGACTGGCAGGTGCATCCCCGCTGCGCGCTCGGTGACCGCGACGGCGAGATCGCGATCAACGTGTCCGCCAACTCCGTGTCGTCGTCGCTGCTGCCGATGACCGGCGCACACGTGGGAGCCGCGGGCACGTCCGCGTACGTCGGCCGTGAGACGGTGCCGCTATGCCGGCTCGACACCGTGGCGGACGCTTACCTTGCGGCTGCCCGGCACCCGTTCCTCAAGATCGACACTCAGGGCTTCGAGTGGCTGGTGCTCGACGGCGCGGCGCAGTCGCTGCCGCGGCTATGCGGCGTGCTCTGCGAGCTGTCCCTGGTCGAGCTCTACGAAGGACAGCACCTCTGGCGCGACGTCATAGAGCGGCTGGAGCTCGGCGGGCTCACGCTCTGGAACATCCAACCGGGGTTCGCCGATCCGCGAGACGGCCGCACGCTCCAGGTCGACGCCGTCTTTTTCCGCGCCTAGACCAGCCGATGTCGAAGCACGTTGGTGTCTGACACCACCCGTGTCTGACACCAGCGGTGTCTGACACCGGTTCAGAACACGTCGACGCGCGCCGCCGTGCCGCCGAGCCACCAGGCCGCCTCGCTAAACGTGCTCAGATAGCTGGCGAATAGGCGCTCCGTGCGCGCGAGCAGCAGCATGTCGATCAGATCCTCGACGATGCCGTCCGGCGTTCGCCAGCTCGCGAGCCGCGCGGTGCTCCGCGGAAAGTGCAGCACGCGCGCGGCCCCGTAGCGCCGCTCGAGCTGCGGCAGAACGTCGTCGCTGTCGCTCACCACGAAGAACCGCGCGTGCGGTGCGGCCTGGTCGAGCATCCGCACGAGCCGCTTCCACGCGGGCACGTGATACTTGCGCTGACGGCGCGGATCGTCGCGCCACGTGCGGATCTGAACGCCGATCGCGTCGGCATCGAGATTCGCGGACGCCCACTCCGCGGCGCGCACGGCGATTTCGGGGCGAACCGCTATACGCGCGAACAGCGGCACGTAGACGTCACGAAAGTGCTGCGGGATGCGCTCGTACTCCAGGTCGATGTGCCGGGCGTCGGCGCGCGTCGAGCGGCGCGAATGCTGCTTGGGGAACAGCATGAACCGGTAGCGGTCCGACCGGCGTCCCGTGAGGCTCCACCATGCCTTGCCGAGGCCGCGAATCAGCGGATGCGCGCCCGCCCCCACGGTCGCGAATCCCTGCGGCAAGTGCGCCACGTCGTCCGGCGCGATCGCCAACCGCCACGAGGAGTAGACGTCGGCTGCGGGAGGCACGGCGGCGATCTCGCACGGATTCACGAACAGGTCGCCGAATCGGGCCGGCATGTTCGGCGTGACTTGCCAGAGCACGCGCGCGTCGCTCCCGAGCCGCATGGCCGAGACCCAGGACTTGAGACGATTGCCGAGCCCCGCCGTCTCGGCGGACACGACCAGCGGCGCGTGGTTGTTCATCGCGTGCAAGAGCCTCGATGCCGCCGGCATTCTACACGCCGTCCGCACGCATGCCGCGGGATGAGCCCCGCCCGACGCATGGTGACCCGCGTCACAAAACGGCCCCGGCATGGGAAGCAGTTCCTCCTCCGCCCGCGAACCTTCTGCAAGTATCCGCGGACGAAGATCCGCGCTCCTTCGGCGCTTCTCTAGTTCAACGAGGCAGCCCACCGATGATCTGGCAAAGGATTGCCCTCCGCGTCGCGGTCTGCGCGTTCCTCGGCAGCGCCCCCGCGGCTCATGCCGGACCCGAGCCGCGCTTCGGCGACGACTCGAGCAGTTGGGCCAACGACGGCGAGTGCGACGATCCGCGCTTCGAAGGCGCGGGCAGCGCGGGCGCGCTGCTCGACGACGATCGGGCGCACGATGCGAGCGACTGCAAGAAACTGTTCGACCAGGGGCGCGTCGCGCTTCGCGGCGCCAATCAAGGTCGCCCCGAGGATAGCGCCTCGAACCGCTCGCGCGTCGAGCATGGCCGTCTGCAAAGCGGCGACGACGTGCTCACGTCCGGCGAATTTGCAGACGTCTTCCGCTTCGACGGGCGCAGCGGCAGCCGAGCGATCGTCGACCTGCGCTCCAGCGACTTCGACCCTTACGTGCTCGTCCGCACGCCGAGCGGTGCGCAATTCGACGACGACGACTATGCCGAGGACGCGGGCCGCGCGTTGGTCGCTCTCGAGCTCGACGAGACGGGCGAGTATCAAGTGGTGGTCACGAGCTTCTCCGAGGGCGAAACGGGCAACTACAGCCTCTCGATCGCGCTCGAGAACGATACGGCCGCGGCGCGGCGCCGGGATCGCAACGGCGAGCTCGACCTGGGCGACGAGACGCTCACGACCGGCGAGTACGTCGATACCTATCGTTTTCAAGGCTGGCCCGGCCAGCACCTCTCGCTCGATGTCGAGTCGGACGACTTCGATACCTACTTGATCCTCAAGGATCCGCATGGCGGGCAAGTCGAGAACGACGACGCCGACGAGTCGCGCGGCCACAGCCGCATCGAGCAGGATCTCACCGAGGCGGGCGTCTACAGCGTGCTCGTGACGTCGTACGAGCCCGGCGCGACGGGCGCGTATCGGCTCGAGATCCATCCGTCCGGACGCGCCGGCGGAGTGGAGGTTCCCCTGCCGCGCGGCGCGTCGCCGCTGACGGTTAGCCTGCGAACGCGGTAGCATCGGTGCGTTCGACGGAGAGTCGAACGCAGCACCGCCGCGGTCGAGCCCGGCGATAGGACCGGGATGAACGCCGTCGACCCCACCGCCGCCAAATCAACGCCTCGTTTCGAATGGCACGCCGTGCGCGCGCTCGCGCCGCACCTGTGGCCGGCGGGCGATCTGTCGATTCGGCTGCGCGTGCTGCTCGCGCTCGCTCTGCTGGCGGCGGCGAAAATCGCGAACGTCTACGTGCCGCTCTTGTTCAAGCGGATGGTGGACCTGTTCACCTCCCCTGCCGACGCGGTCGTAACGCTGCCGCTCGCGCTGATCGCGGCGTACGGCGTGCTGCGCGTGGCCGCCATCGCGTTCTCCGAGCTCCGCGACGCCGTATTCGCCAAGGTCGCGCAGCGCGCGATTCGCCGCGCGGCGCTCCGCACGTTCCGCCATCTGCACGGCCTGTCGCTCGCGTTTCATCTCGAGCGCCAAACCGGCGGACTCTCGCGCGCGATCGAGCGCGGCACCACGGGCATCGACACCCTGCTCACGTTCATGCTGTTCAACATCGTGCCCACGTTGATCGAGATCGCGCTCGTCTGCGGGATCCTCTGGGCGTTCTTCAGCGTCTGGTACGCCGTGGTCACGTTCGCATGCGTGATCGGCTACATCGCATACACCCTCGCGGTCACCGAGTGGCGAATCAAGTACCGGCGGCAGATGAACGAGACCGACCAGGAGGCCAACACGCGCGCCATCGACAGCTTGCTCAACTACGAGACGGTGAAGTACTTCGGCAACGAGGACTACGAGGCGCAGCGTTTCGACCAAGCGCTCGAGCGCTACGAGCGCGCCTCGGTGGCGAGCAAGAGCTCGCTCTCGCTGCTCAACGTGGGACAGGCCACGATCATCGGCGCGGGCCTCGCCGTGCTGATGACGATGGCCGGGCGCGGCGTCACCGCCGGAACGATGACGGTGGGCGACTTCGTACTCGTGAACACCTATCTGATCCAGCTCTACATCCCGCTCAACTTCTTGGGCTTCGTGTACCGCGAGATCAAGCAGGCGCTCACGGACATGGAGCAGATGTTCAAGCTGCTCAACGTGGCCGCGGACGTGCAGGACGCCCCCAACGCGCCGCCGCTGGCGCCAGGCTCAGGCGCGGTGACGTTCGAGCACGTGACGTTCGCCTACGATCCGCGGCGCACGATCCTCGACGACGTGTCGTTCAGCGTGCCGTCGGGCCGGCGCGTCGCGATCGTCGGCGCGAGCGGCGCCGGCAAGTCGACGATCTCGAGGCTGCTGTTCCGCTTCTACGACGTCCGCGGCGGCGCCGTCCGCATCGACGGGCAGGACATCCGCGGCGTGACCCAAGCGAGCGTGCGCGCCTCGATCGGCATCGTCCCGCAGGACACCGTGCTCTTCAACGACACGATCTACTACAACATCGCGTACGGCCGCCCGGGCGCTTCGCCGGCCGAGGTGGAAGAGGCCGCGCGTCTCGCACGGATCCACGACTTCATCATGGCGTCTCCCGACGGCTATCGCACGATGGTCGGCGAGCGCGGCTTGAAGCTCTCGGGTGGGGAGAAACAGCGCGTCGCGATCGCGCGCACGATTCTGAAGCGGCCGCGGATACTGCTATTCGACGAGGCCACGTCGGCGCTCGACACACGCACCGAGCGCGAGATCCAGACGTCGCTGCGCGAGGTGTCCCGCGGGCACACGACGCTCGTGATCGCCCACCGCCTGTCGACGATCGTGGATGCCGACGAGATCATCGTGCTCGCCGAGGGGCGGATCGCCGAACGCGGCACCCACTCCGACCTGCTCCGGCGCGACGGCCTGTATGCCGCGATGTGGCAGCGCCAACAGAGCGGTCTCGACGACGTCGCCGTCGAGCCCGCCCGAGACTATCGCGTGGCCACGTAGGGACTGGTTACTTTTTCGTCCACGACGCATCAGCCGCACGATGGCCGCAACGAAGTAACCTGTCCCTAATGCGCGGCAGGCAAGAGTTGGCTTCCCGAGTTCTTCAGCGAGTATCAGCATGTCCCCAATTTCTCCCCGGATCGTGTTGCAGACGGCGGCCGCGATGGTCGCGTTCGCGGCGAACTCGCTGCTCTGCCGGATTGCGCTCGTCGGCGGTTGGATCGATGCGCCCACGTTCGCGAGCGTGCGCATCGGCTCGGGCGCTCTCCTCCTCGCCTGGCTCGTGCGCGGCACCGACCGCGGCGCGCGCGCGCCGGTCGACCGCTGGGCAGTACTGAGCTTGGCCGTTTACCTGCTGCCGTTCACGCTCGCGTATCTCACGCTCGACGCGGGCAGCGGCGCGCTCCTGCTGTTCGGCGCCGCCCAGCTCACGATGCTCGCGGTGGGCCTCTACCGCGGCGAGCGCTGCTCTTGGCTCGGCTGGGGCGGCATGGCGGCGGCCGCGATCGGGTTCGTCGCGCTGCTCGCGCCCGCGAGCGGCGGCGCGCACTTCGGCGGCGCGGCTCTCATGACGATCGCCGGCGTCGCCTGGGGCGCCTATTCCCTGCGAGGCCACACGAGCCGGCAACCGCTGGTCTCCACGGCCCAGAACTTCTGGCTCGTGTTGCCATGGGCGATCGCGATCAACGTGCTCTTCGCCTCCGGCGTACACGTGTCGGCACAGGGCTTCGCGCTCGCCGCCGCGTCGGGGATGCTCGGGTCGGCGCTCGGCTACATCGTCTGGTACGCGGCCCTGCCGAGGCTCACCGCGATCGCGGCCGGCACCGTGCAGCTCTCCGTTCCGGTGATCGCGGCAGTGGGCGGCGTGCTCGTGCTCCACGAGCACCCCACCCGCCGGCTCGTCGTCTGCGGGATCGCGATCCTGGGCGGCATCGCCCTCGTCGCGCGGCAGCGCTACGGTCCCGCCGCCCTCGCCGGCCGCATCAGCTCCTGACCGCGCTCCGCGGCAACGACAGCCCGATCGTGTTCGCGAGCAGCGACGCGGCGAGCATCACCGCGACGATCGGCAGGAGCGTGCCGTCGTAGAACAGCCCCGTCAGGGCGCCCAAGATTCCCCCGAGCGAGAACATCAGCGTGGTATAGACGGAGGCGGCGCTGCCCGCGAGCTTGTGGAAGAACCCCATGTAGCGCGACGAACCCGCGGGCCCCACGAGCCCGAGCGCCGACATCATCAAGACGATGAACGGCACGAACGTCCACAGAGTTTCGCGGTGCGTCGCAACCACGGCCACGAGCGTGATCACCGCGCCCAGCTGGAGCGCCAAGCCGCGCCGGAAGAACGTCGCAGCATTGTGCGGCCCGAGCCGCTTCATGCTGAACAGATTCATCGACATGAAGCCGAGCACGCTCAGGGCGAACACCATCGGAAACTGAAAGCCCGACACGCCGAAGTACTGCTGATAGATGAACGAGGCGTTGGTGACGAACATCATGAGGCAGCTCGACGCCAGGCCCATCGCGCAGGCGTAGCGGATCGGGATCCTCCGGCCCTCCACGCGCCGCGTCACCACCTCGAAGCACTGGACGAAGATCGAGCGCACCGACAGATTTCGCCAATGCCCGGGCCGCGTCTCCGGCACCGCCACCGTGTAAGCGCAGAGCAGCACCGCCGCATACGCCGCCTTGACGAGAAAAATCTTGTGCCACCCGAACGGCACCAGAAACGTGCCGACGACCGGCGCCACCAGCGGCGCGCACAGCACGATCATCGTGACCGTCGCGAACCGCCGGCCGAGCTGCTCGATCGGATAGACGTCGCGCACCGACGCCATGCAGATCACCGTCGAGAACCCGCCGCCGATCGCCTGGAAGAAGCGCAGCACCAGCATCTGCTGCACGTCGCCGGCGAACGCGATCGCGAGGCTCGCGCAGATGTACCCGCCGAGGCCGATGTAGCCGATGCGCTTGCGGCCGATCTGATCCGAGAACGAGCCGCCGAAGAACTGGCCGAGCGCGTAGCCGATGAGGAACGCGCTCAACGTGTTCTGCACGCTCACGATGCTGACCCCGAAGTCGCGCGCGATCTCCGGAAACGCCGGCAAGTACGCATCCACGCTCAACGGACCGAGCGCCGCCAACGCCCCAAAAAACACGATGAGGTAGCGCGGCGCCGCAACCTGCGTTGCGCGCCCCTGCGAAATCGACTCGTCCATGGACAACCGGGAAGGCGATGCGGGGCGCGGATTATCTCAACATCCCCCAAAACACGCGAGACGC
>DASUFK010000380.1:0-6214 GCA_036274615.1 Gammaproteobacteria bacterium
ACAGCAGCGGCTGCGGCAATTCAGCCCCGGCGGCCCGCTCACGCCGGACGTGGAGCTGCCGCGGTGGACGAGCCCGCGCAATCCGCTCGACTCGTCCGCGCCCGTCACCGACGCGCTGCTCGCGAGCCCGCCGCCGGGCGATTGGCTCTCGTGGCGCCGCACGCTCGACGATCAAGGCTTCTCGCCGCTCGCGTCGATCGACAAGAAGAACGTGGGCCGGCTGCAGCTCGAGTGGTCGCTCGCGCTGCCGCCCGGTCCAAACGCGTCCACGCCGCTCGTGCACGACGGCGTGCTCTACGTGCACTCCTTCGGCGACAACGTGCAGGCGCTCGATGCCGCCACGGGCGACGAGCTCTGGCACTACGCGCGCAAGCTGCCGGACAACCTGCGGCCCACGTTGAAGCGCAACATCGCGCTCTACGGCGACAAGGTGTATTTCGGCACGTCCGACGTGCACGTGGTGGCGCTCGACGCGAAAACCGGCACCGTGGTGTGGGACACGCCGATCACCGAGCCCGGCAGCGGCTTCGGCCTGACCGGCGGGCCGCTGGTGGCGCAGGGCAAGGTGATGCAGGGCGTGAACGGCCAGTCGCCGGGCGGCGCCTACATCGTCGGTCTCGACGCGAGCACCGGCAAGGAAGCGTGGCGGTTCTACTCGATTGCACGGCCCGGCGAGCCCGGCGGCAACACCTGGAACGGCCTGCCGCTCGACAAGCGCTCGGGCGGCTCGGTGTGGACCGCGGGCAGCTACGACGCGAAGCGCAAGCTCGCGTTCTTCGGCCCGGCGCCCACCTACGACACGGGCCCGCTGCGCGATCCGATCGCGCAACCCGGCGTCACCAACCAGGCGCTCTACACCAACGCCACGATCGCGCTCGATCCCGACACCGGCAAGCTCGCGTGGTACTTCCAGCACGTGCCGAACGACCAGTGGGACTTCGACTGGGCGTTCGAGCGCCAGCTCGTGTCGCTGCCCGTGAACGGCCGCGACCGCGACGTGTTGATCACCTCCGGCAAGGAGGCGCTCTACGACGCGCTCGATCTCGAGGGCCGCGGCCAGTACCTGTTCTCCATCGACCTCGGCCTGCAGAACATCATCAAAGGCGTCGACGCGAAGACGGGTGCGAAGCAGATCGACCCGGCGCTCGTGCCGTCGCGCGAGCGGCCGATCACGGTGTGTCCGCACGCGGGCGGCGCGAAGAGCTGGATCCCCGCGTCGATCAATCCCGCGAGCAAGACGCTGTACGTGCCGGTGGTGGAGTCGTGCATGACGCTCACGCCGGCGGCTCCGGATCAGCGCGGCGGGCTCTCCACCGGCGTGAATTGGAGCATCCGTCCGCGGCTCGACAGCGACGGCCGCTTCGGCCGCATCCAGGCGATCGATCTCGCCACGCGCGCCACGAAGTGGACCGCGCGGCAGCGCGCCCCGCAGTCCTCGGGCGTGCTCGCGACCGCCGGCGGGCTCGTGTTCGCGGGCGCGCTCGACCGCTACCTCACGGCGTACGACGACGCCGACGGCAAGCCGCTCTGGCGGTCGCGGCTCTCCGACGTGCCGACCGCGGCGCCGATCACCTACGCGGTCAACGGCCGGCAATACGTGGCGATGGTGGTGGGCTACGGCTCGGCGCAGTCGATCACGTTTCCGATGCTCACGCCGGAGATCGACTTGCCCGTGGTGCGCACCTCCACGGTGTTCGTGTTCGCGCTGCCGGAGCGCTGAGCCGCGGAAGCTGTTGCGCCTATCCTCGCAACAAGCCCGCGACGCTGAGATCCTCATCGAGATCCGGCCACCGAATCCCCTGACGTCGCCTTCGGGGTCGTTCACCATCCGGCACTCGTTGCCGAACACCATGGTCTGCACGTTGACCGGGTCGCTCGGTGTCCACCGTAGCTCGGGCTGGCTCGGGTTCCCCGTCCGGGCGAACGCAGCCCAAGCGCCTGCCATCTTGGTTGCGAGCGCGCGCGCCTCGGGCGTGTCGCCCGTGCCTTGCTCGCAGCGCTGGGTATTGTCGAAACAGAACGCCAGCTCGGCGGTGTGCCACGCGCCCGCCTGGCCGGCGAGCTGCGGAGACTGCCACTGAAAATGGTACTGGTAGACGGGTGCTCCCTGGAGCGCGTGCTTCATGTTGGCCATCTCGACCGCGCGGTTGCGCATCGACAGTCCGCCGACACCGTACGACAACGTGCGGATCGATTTTTCCGGATGCGCCTTCTTCATCGCCGCAACGAGCCTGCGCGCATTGTCTTCGCCGAGGGCTTGCGCAAGGCTTGCGAGCCATTCCGGCTCCGTCGGGCTGCGGCTCCACTGCATGCTTTTGGATTTCGCGCGACCGGTACCGACTGGCGCGAATGCCCGCCGGGCTCCGCCGCAATTGTCGGACAAGAACACAGACGAACCGAACACACAACGGTAAATCGGGCCTGCGCGTTGAAGCGGCTATGGGTTCTGTCACTTCGCGGCGCTGCCAAGCTCCTCGCGCAACACTCGCCGCAACGTGTCCTCGAGGGGCTCGCCGGCGTGGGAGATGTATTCGCGCAAGGCCGCGTTGATCAGCGATTGATAGTTGCCGCCGCCATTGTCGTGCACTTGCTTCTTGAACCAGGCCAAGACTTCCTCATCGAGCCGGATGGTGATCCGAGTCTTGCCCTTGGCAACGCGGACGACAGGTCCGCGTTTGGCTTTCGAGAAATCGTACTGTTTGCGCAGCATCGGTTTCAGTAGCGGCCTCGTTCGGCGGCACTTGCCCGCCGAGAAGAGATCATCCGGATAACGTTCGTCCTTAGGGCGAATACGTTACGAGAATTCGTCCTTTCGGGTCAGCGGCTAAGCAGATGAAGCGCTGCTCGCCCGCGGAGTCCGGGTCTCCGGCAACCAACGCGTGCGGATCTTCGAGCGAGAGTGCCGCGTCCGCGAAGTCGACCCCGTGCTTCTGAAGATTGGCCGTTGCCTTTTCCGAATCCCATTCGTAATCGTCGATTTCGAGTGTATGCACGTTCGTACACAGCGGTCAATGGATTTGCTCGCTCCCGTTCCGTGGAAGACTATCTGCGGCGTTTCGAAGTCGCCGCACGAATTCCCAGGCGAAAAGAGCGGAAAGGGGCTTTGGACGACAGCGGATTGCGAGCGCCGCGTATCGCGGGGCTGTTTGAACGGGCGCTCGTGGTCACCCTCGGCGTCGCCGCGTCGACGGGTGGTGGTCGAGATGGCGACACGGCAGGGCGCTGAGTACACTCCCAAGCACGTTCTGCGGGGGTTGTGACATGACGATCGCAATTCGGCTGGCCATTCCCGCGCTGGGACTGCTCTCACTTGCCGCGTTCGCATCCGCCCATGCTCAAGGCGGCGGCGCCAACAGCGCGTCGGCCACGGCGCGCGAGCAGGCGCAGCTGCCGTTGCCGGCGGTCGAGCCGCCGCCGAAGCCGTTCGCCACCGCCGAAGAGCACTACGCGTATCTGCTCGACAAGGCTCACGGCGGCACGAAGCACACGATGGCCACCGTCCCGGTGTGGGACGGCCTCTGGGGCGCCGGCAACAACTCGATGCCGGGCCTGTTCCTCGAGGGCGGCACGCTCGCCACCGCGTGGTCGCCGGGCAAGACCAAGGTGAAGGAAGGCGTGCTCACCCCGCCCTACGACAAGGCCTTCAGGGAGCGCCGCGCCGAGATCGACCAATACGGGCAGCAACGCTACGACCGCCTCACGGCCTGCGAATACGCCGGCGTGCCGCGCTGGCTGTGGGAGCCCTACATCAAGGAGTTCGTCAACACGCCGAAAGAGTCGTGGATGATGAACGACTTCATGAACGAGACGCGCCGCATCTACATCAACGGCAAGCACGTCAACACCGAGGCGCAGCACTCGGCCACCGGCGACAGCATCGGCTTTTGGGACGGCGACAAGCTCGTCATCTGGACGAAGTGGGTGAACCCCGCCGACTACGTGCGCGGCATGCCGCTCACGAGCAACAAGTTCGAGATGGTCGAGAGCTGGCAGGAGCGGAAAGACGCCGACGGCTCGCGGCACCTGATCACGCAGGTCACGTTCTACGATCCGATCGGCCTCGTGAAGCCGTTGTCGGCCGTGTACACGCACGATGCGCGCCCGGATCTCGAGGAGGCGGGCGTTCGGATCCGCAACTGGCAGTGCGAGACGAGCAGCAACTCGTACAAGGACAAGGACGGCAACACGCAGTTCTATCTGCCGGGCGATCCGCAGTACAAGGACCCGCGCGGCTTCACCGACTTCCCCGACATCCCGGGCCAATCGCTCAACCCGATCTTCGACGAGGGCACGCAATGACCAAGACGAGGCTCGCTCTCACCACGCTCGCGTGCGCGGCCGCGCTGGCCGCCGCGGCGCGCAGCGCGCATGCGCACCACTCGTTCGCGATGTTCGACCTCACGCAGCACGTGCTGATCGAGGGCGACGTCAGCGAATGGAACTACAACAATCCGCACAGCTGGCTCCACATCCAGGGCCTCGACAAGAACGGCGAGCTCAAGACCTGGAGCTTCGAAGGCGCGGCCATCGTGCATGCCGCCCGGCAAGGCGTGACCGGGGCAACGTTCAAGAAGGGCGAGCACGTCAAGGTCATCGCGAGCCCGCTGAACGACGGGCGCACCGCGGGCGCAATGTGCTTCGTGGTGAAGCAGGACGGCTCGATCGCGCAGCCCAACGACGGCGTCTGCAACGCGCCGGCCGTGATCGCCGAGTGGCAATCGAAGGGCTGGCTCGAGAAGGGCAAGCACCTCGACAGTCATCCCGCGACACCGCGCTAGAGAACGTCGGTCGCCCGTTCACCGCAGCCCACACGCGGCGGGCTCAGCCGCCGAGTCAATCGGTCGACGAGGCAGAGCCCGAGAACAAGCGCCGCCCCTTCGCGTCCGTGACGCCCGTGGCAATGGCGATGTGGGGGAACTCGCGCGCCGGCGCGCCCGTCACCGCCACGGAATCTCCCACGTTGAGCGTCGTGCGCGACCAACCGCGGCGCGTCAACGTCACGGGGCTCGGCAGCTCGAAGTCCCACGTGATCTCCTCGCCGCCCGGCTCTTTCGCCTTGACGAGCAAGCGAGCGTGCGGGCTCGTCCACTCCACCGCCGCCACCGTACCGCTGACGCTCACGGAACGCGTTCGATCGAAAGCCGCGCCGGAGTGATGGGCATTGGCAGGGAGCGCGATCGCCGTCAACAAGGCGAGCGACAAGAATCGGTGCTGCATGCTGTGGTCTCCGTCGCTCATGGCTTCTTGAACAACCGCGTGTCCTCCTCGTTCTCCAAGCAAGTCTCCTCGATGAGGTCGGTGTCGAGCACGATGTTCTGCTTGAGCGTCACCGTCCACGGACGCGTGTACGCCTTGGAATCGTCGACGGTCACCTCGATCTCGAGCCGGCCGAAGGTCGGCCGGCGAAAACGCTCGGTGATGCGCGCGGCGCTCGTCAACGGACTCCCCGAGAGATCGAGCCAGAGGTCGTCGCGAAAGCCGCTCGACTCGACGACGAGCGTATCGCCTTCCCAGTGCCCCGTGGAGTACCCGCTCCACGCCGGCAAAGACACCTCCGGCAACGGCCGACCATCGAGAAATATCTGCCGGTAGCTACCGTTGAACTCGTGCAGGATCACGACGAGCTCCGGCGTGGACACGACCTTGATGTATTGCGGCAGCGAGAACGCGCGCGGAAAGTTCGGCGGCAGGCAAGCTGCGTGCGGGTCGTCCTTCGCACCGTTCGCGGTGCGTTCGGCGACGAGCGCCTTGGCCCACGGCTGGTAAGGCAGCCCGTCCTTCAGCGTGCGGCCGATGTTGATCTGATCCATCGGCAAGTTCATTTGCGGAATGCAGTCTTGCTCGCTGCATTCGGGCTGGAGGTCTACGGAGAACCACGTGCCCGCGAGGCTCGGCTTGCCGTCCGGGCCCCGCGGCGCCGGCGCCGACAGATTCGGCTCGCCGGCGGCGGTGCGGGGCACGCCCGCGGTCGGATAGCTAACCCACTGTGCCGATGCCGGTAGGGCGGCGGTGAGCGCGAGCGCGGTCGTCAATGCTGCCCACCAACGCATTTCGGATCTGCCGCGGTCCATCTCGCTCGACTCCCCAGGCCGTTATCGGCGAACCAGCATTCTAGCGCCCCGGCAGCCGGCCAGAAGCGCCCGTTACGGCGTATCGATCAGGGCGGCGCCGAGCCGCGGAGACCGCGGCTGCGGGACTGCGGACAGACCTTCAA
>DASUFK010000381.1:0-7706 GCA_036274615.1 Gammaproteobacteria bacterium
GCGGCGACGCAAAGTCACCGGTCTAAAGAGCGCTCTGCGCTCCACGACAGCGGGACCGCCGAATCGGCTCCTAAGAGGAGCGCAAGCGGTCCCGTTTTTTGGCGGCACGGTCGCCGAGGAACTGGGAACCGACATGGCTTCGAGACAAAGAGTCGACACGAACGCACGCCGCCGGCGCTCCTCGCCGCGCGGGCCGCTCGCGCTCGCGCCGCTGCTCGGCGGCGTGTCGCGCGCCGTGTTGGTTTCCGCGCTGGCCGCGCTCGCGCCGATCGGCGCCGCGTCGGCGGCACAGATCACCTATGTCTCGATCACCGGAACCTGGCATGACGCGATGGACAACGTCCCCGGCGTTCAGCCGGGCGACCCGGTCATCACCAACGGCACGCCGACTTCGAGCATCAGTTGGGGCACGACGTCGGGCACGCCTCAGAGCGGCTACGACTTCACCGGCACGTTGCCGCCGCCGATCACGTTCCCGGGTCCCGGCCCCGGCTTCTCGCTCGGGTCGTTCACCCACCGGAATTTCGAGGTCGCCGATCCGTCGTTGACGTCGGTGCTGTTCGACGTGGTGCTCGTGCTCGACGTGGACGGCGTGCAGACGCCGCCGTTGCGCTTCACGTTCTCGTTCAACCACGTCGAGACTCCGAACAACCAGGTGCCGTGCCCGTATCCGACGCCGCCCGGCGAAGGCTGCACGGACCGCGTAACCATCGTTGCCGCGCCGGCGCCCACCACGTTCAGCGTGGGCGGCGTCGACTACACGTTGCAGATGAGCTTCAACGTCAACGGCACGCCGACCTCGGAATACATCACGCGCGAAGGCGGCACGCTGAACACCTCGGGCCTGATCGGCAGCTTCGTCGTGCCGCCCATTCCGCCCGGTGCGCCGGCGCTCACGATGGACAAGTCCGGCCCGGCCACGATGAATCCGTCGGACCCCGGCAACTTCACCCTCGACGTGCGCAACGCGGGCACGGTGGACGCGTACAACGTGACGCTGCTCGACCGGCTGCCCGACGGCCCCACCGGCGGCATGTGCGATGCCACCCCGCAAGTCACGAGCGCGCGCGTGTTCGCGGCCGACGGCGTGACGCCCGTGGCGGGCAAGGGTCCGCTCGCGCAAGGCACCGACTACACGCTCGCCTACAACGGCGCCGCCTGCGAGCTCACGCTGAATACGCTCACCGCCCCCTCGGTGATCGGCGTGGGCGAGCGCCTGATCGTCACCTATCGCACCCAGCTCGACGCCGGCTCGCAGTACACCAACCTGCTCACCAACGTGGCCGGCGCGACGCAGTGGTTCAATGCCCCGAGCAACAATCCCGGCCGCAGCATCTACACGCGCATGCTCACCGACGGCACGGTGGGCGTGGTGGACCACGAGGACGCGCACACCGTGACGGTGGTGCCGAGGCTCTACGCCGAGAAGGCGGCGGCGCTGCAAATCGACAACTCGTCGCCGGGCATCGTCGACGCGGGCGACACGCTCCGCTACACGATCAGGATCCACAACAACGGCGTGCTGCCGGTGACGCACGCCGTGCTGCGCGACGTGGTGCCGATGAACACCACGTACGTCGCGGACTCGATGACCTTGAACGGCCAGCCGGTGGCCCGGCCCGACAACGGCGTGTCGCCGCTGCTCGCGGGGCTCGACGTGAGCTCCACGAACCTGCCGCTCCCGGCGCCCGGCGGGGGCACGCTGACGCCCGGCGAGATGGCCGTGGTGACGTTCGACCTGCGCGTGAACGACGGCACTCCGCCCGGCACCGTGATCTCGAACCAGGCCACCGTCGACACGACCGAACTGCCGGATCTCTTGACCGACGGCGACGGCAACCCCAACACGGGCCCCGAGCCGACCGTGGTGGTCGTGGGCAATCTGCAGACGCTGCGCATCCAGAAGCAGGTGGGCGTGGTCGGCGGCGGCCCCGCGATCGCCGGCGCCACGCTCGAGTACTCGGTGGTGGTGACCAACGTCGGCATCGTTCCGGCGTACGCCGTGACGATCCGCGACGACATCGCCGTGCCGCAGCCGGGCTACCTCGCGTTCGTGCCCGCGTCGTGGACGATGAACGGCGCGGCCGACGGCGTCACGGTCGTAGGCTCGCTGCTCACGGCCGACTTCTCGACGGCCAATGGTCCTCTGCAACCCGGCCGCGCGATCGTCGTGCGGTTCCGCGCCGTCCTCAACGCGAATCTCGCGGTGGGCACGCGCGTGACCAACACCGGCACCGTGTACTGGAACACGCCGCAGCAGACCGCAAGCGCGAGCATCTCGATCGACGTGGGCGGCATCTTAGGCACCGGCCTCATGAGCGGCCGCGTGTGGCACGACGCCGACCACGACCTGCTCGCCGGCCAGAACGAGCGCACGCTCGCGGGTTGGACGGTGGAGCTCTATCTCAACGACACGCTCGCGCACACGGCGCGCACGGCGGCCGACGGCACGTATCGCTTGAGCGGCATCGAGCCGAACTACCAGACACCCGACAAGTACGAGCTGCGCTTCACGCGCCCCGGCGCCGGCGCGAACAGCGCGCTGCTCGGCCGCGCGCACTCGGTCGATTTCACCAACGGCCTGCAGAAGATCAGCGACATCGTGGTGCTGTCGGGCAGCAACCTGGTGAACATGGACCTGCCGCTCGACCCGAACGGCGTCGTCTACGACTCGCTGACGCGCGCGCCGATCCCCGGCGCGAGGCTGAACCTGCTGCAAGCGGGCGGCGGCCCGATCCCGGCGAGCTGCTTCTACGATCCCGCGCAGCAGGGCCAGGCGACGCTCGCGGACGGCTATTACAAGTTCGACCTGAATTTCTCCGACCCCGCGTGCGCGAGCGGCAGCGAGTATCTGATCGCCGCCACGCCGCCGTCGGCGGCGTACATCGCCGGCGAGTCCGAGCTGATTCCGCCGCGATCGAGCGCGGCCACGGCCGCGTTCTCGGTGCCCACGTGCCCCGCGTCGGCGGACGACGCCGTGCCCGCCACGGCGCAGTACTGCGAGGCGCAGCCGTCGGAATTCCAGCCGGCCGACACCGTGGCCGCAGGCAGCCCGGGCACGAGCTACTTCTTGAAGGTGCTGCTCGACAACAGCTTCGTGCCCGGCACGAGCCAGATCTTCAACAACCACATTCCGCTCGATCTCGACTTGGATCAGTCGGTGACGATCACGAAGTCGACGCCGGTGGTGAACGTGGCGCGCGGCCAGCTCGTGCCGTACGTGATCACGATCGCGAACGGCGTGGCCGTGAACCTGAGCGACGTGGTAGTCGTCGACCGGCCGCCGGCGGGCTTCCGCTACGTGCCAGGCTCGGCGCGGCTCGACGGCGTGCCGCGCGAGCCCGTCGTCGTGGGCCGCGATCTCGAGTGGCGCGGCCTCGCGCTCACGCCGGACGGCCACCACGAGCTCAAGCTGCTGCTCGCAATCGGGTCGGGCGTGGGCGAGGGCGAGTTCGTGAACCGTGCGCAGGCGATGAACGCGCGCAACGGCCGCGCGATGTCGAACGAGGCCAGCGCGCGCGTGCGGCTCGTGCCCGATCCCGCGCTCGACTGCACCGACGTGATCGGCAAGGTGTTCGACGACGCCAACCGCAACGGCTTGCAGGATGACGGCGAGCCCGGCATCGGCGGCGCGCGCGTGGCCACCGCCCGCGGTCTCCTCGCGGTCACCGACCAGTACGGCCGCTTCCACATCACCTGCGCGGTGATCCCTCGCGACGACCGCGGCAGCAACTTCGTGCTGAAGCTCGACGATCGCACTCTGCCGAGCGGCTTCCGCGCGTCGACCAACGCGGTGCAGGTGAAGCGCGCGACGCGCGGTAAGGCGCTCGAGTTCAACTTCGGCGCGTCGATCCATCGCGTGGTGGGCCTCGACCTCGCCGACCCGGTGTTCGAGCCGGGCACGGCGGACATCCGGCCGCTGTGGCGGCCGCGGCTCGAGCTCCTGCTCGGGGAGCTCCGCAAGGGGCCGGCCGTGCTGCGGCTGTCGTATCTCGGCGATCTCGAGGAGCCGCGGCTAGTGGAGCAGCGCATCGACGCCGTGCGCAAGCAAATCATGGACGCGTGGACCAAGGGCGACGGCGGCTACGAGCTCGGCGTCGAGCACGAGGTGTTCTGGCGGCGCGGGCGGCCGCCGGACGCGGCGGAGCGCCGCGCGCGCGAGGCGGAGAACGCTCATGAATAACTACAAATGCAGCTTCTTGGTGCCAGGCACCAGGGGTGCCTGGCACTCTGCGCGGCTGGCGCTGTTGGTGTGCTCGTTGCTGCCTGCGCTAAGCGCGCAGGCGCAGCTGTTCCGCGACGGGGCGCGCGGCGAGGCCGTGGAGCGGCAGCTGCCGGGCGACGTGACGTTCACGCCGTGGGTGCGCGATCCCGCGCAGCTCGGCGCGAACGGCGGCGACCGCATGGAGCTGCAAGAAGTGCCGGCGGAGCAGCTCGAGACCGTGAAGCTCACCAACGTGGTGCCGGCGGTGCATTTCGAGTCGGGCGTCGCGGAGATTCCGGAGAGCACCGTGGCGTCGCTGCGCGGCGTGCTCGCGAAGCTCCGCGATCGACGCAACGTGCGGCTGCACCTCGTGGGGCACGCCGACACGCAGCCGCTCTCGCCCGCGCTCGCCGCGAGGTTCGGCGACAACGAAGGCTTGTCGCGCGAGCGCGCGGGCGAAGTGGCCGAGTTCCTGAAGCGTGCGCTCGACCTGCCGCCCGAGGCGATCGCCTACGAGTGGGCCGGCGACACGAAGCCGGTGGCGTCGAACGCCACGGCCGACGGCCGCGCGCGCAATCGCCGCGTGGAAGTGGAGGTGTGGTACGACGAGCCCAAGGCCGGCAGCGCCCTGCAAGAAGTGCTCGTGAAGGACGACACGCGCCGCGTGAAGGTGTGCCGCACCGAGACCGTGTGCCGGCTGAAGTACATCGACGGGCAGGAGCGGCGCACGCGCGTGCAGAACCTGGTGCCGCCGCTGCACTTCTCCGACGGCGAGATCGACGTGAGCAACGAGTTCGTGGCGCAAGTGGGGCGCGCGTTGCGCAACATGAGCGACCGGCAGAACGTGGTGGTGAAGCTCATCGGCTACACCGACGACGCGCCGCTCGGGGAGCGCAACGAGCGGATCTACGGCGACCACGACGGCCTGTCGCGCGCCCGCGCGCGGCGCGTGGCGCTCGCCCTCCAGGAGGCGCTCAAGCTGCCCACCGCGGCGATCCAGAGCGACGGCCGCGGCAAGGCGCGGCCGCTCGGCTCGAACGCGACGGCGCAGGGCCGCGCGCTCAATCGCCGCGTGGAGGTGGAGTTCTGGTACGACGATCCGCTGCAGGAGCTGCCGGACGAGCCGCAGCTCTGCCCGGTCACGGGCGACGAGACCGTCACGAAGATCTACGACCCGCCGTGGGGACCGATCCCGCGCATCGAGCTCGACAACGGCAAGCCGCTCGTGCCCGCCGGCTACGCGGAGCTGCTGCGGCGCGGCCTCGCCGACGTCGCCGGCAAGGACCGCGCGCGCCTGCGCTTCCTCGGCTACACGGCCAACGAGACCCTCGAGCGCCGCACCGCGCGCGTCTATGAGGACGACGTGGGCCTGTCCGCGGCGCGCGCGCGCCGCGCGCTGGACGTGCTCAACGCGGAGCTCGGGCTCGCGCCGGAGCAGCTCGAGTTCGAGGGGCGCGGCTACGTGCAGTCCGACGACGTGGTGAACGCGGGCTTCGTGCAGGGGCCCACGTCGTACGTCGTGGTGCAGGTGGTGTACGACGAGGTGGTCGAGCTCGACGACTACGACGGCGTGAACGTCACGCCGCTCGTGCGGGAGCTCGCGCCGAAGAACGCGTTCGCGCTGAACATGATGCGGATCACCGTGGACGGCGAGCCCATCGACGATCCGGACCGGAGCTCGTCCGACGTGCAGCGTTGCACCGACGTGGCGCTCAACGACGCGAACATCCGCTTCGGCTTCGACAACCTCGAGGCCGAGCGGCGGCTCGCGGTGGCGGCGCGGCCGTCGCGCGTGGTGCTACGCGCGGGCGACGAGGGGCCGCAAGCCGACCCCGTGCGCTTCACGATGTACGCGAACTATTCGCACTTCATCGACCGCAGCGAACTCCGGATCTTCGAGGCCGGTCAGTCGCTCGAGTCGGCGCCGCTGGCCGTGGTGGAGCTCGGGGCGTCCGGCTCGGCCGAGTGGCGGCCCACGGTCGGCAACTTCACGGGTCCGACGCGCGAGCTCCAGTACGTGCTGCGCGTGTACGGCAAGGGCGCGTTCGACGAGACCGAGGCGCAGCCGTTGTGGCTCGTGCGCGCCCGGGCCGCCGACGCGGCCCCGGCGGCCGAGCCGATCGTCGTGGCATTGAGCGAGTCCGCCGGCGAGGTGCCGGTCGAGGCCGTGCAAGGCGAGACCGCGGTCGCGCCGGACACGCAGTGGGAAGACGTGCCGGATCCGCAGTGGGACACCACGCCGCCGGACGCCGCGGGTGACGAGAGCGCCGCGGCCGCCGTGCTGGGCGAGTCGCTCGACGCGCTCACCGAAACGCAGTCCGTGGAGCCCACGGCCGCGGACCTCGTCGACCACGAGTCGCTGCGGCTCGCCTACGGCGAGAACGCGCTGCGGGTCCGCAACATCCCGCTCGCGAGCGGCTCCGTGACGGTGCGCGGCGATGCGATCCCGCCGGGCCACACCGTGTGGGTGGCGGGCAAGCCCGTGCCCGTGGACGGCTCCGGCAACTTCATCGCGCAGGAGATCCTGCCCGCTGGTGTGCACACGGTCGAAGTGGCCGTGCTCGACGACGAGGGCAACGGCGAAATGTATCTGCGCGACATCGAGCTCGAGCGCAACGACTGGTTCTACGTGGGCATGGCCGACGTCACGCTGTCGCACCACGACACGAACGGGCCGATCGAGCTCTTGCAAGGCGAGAACCCGGCGTACGACGTCACGTCGTCCGCGGACGCGCAGCTCGCGTTCTACTTGAACGGCAAGCTCGGCGACGCCTGGCGGCTCACGGCGAGCGCCGACACGCGCGACGCGCCGATCCACGATCTCTTCAGCAACTTCTTGAACAAGTCGCCGGAGGCGCTGTTCCGCCGCATCGACCCGGACTACCACTACCCCACGTTCGGCGACGACGCCACGGTGGAGGAGATGGCGCCCACGCTCGGCAAGTTCTACGTGAAGGCCGCGCACGGCGACGACTACGCGCTCTGGGGCAACTTCAAGGTCGGCTACATGGACAACGAGCTCGCGCAGGTGGACCGCGGGCTCTACGGCATGAATCTCCACTACGAGTCGGAGAGCACCACGACCTTCGGCGACCGGCGTTACGCCGTGGACGGCTTCACCGCGGAGCCCGGCACGATCGCGAGCTACGAGGAGTTCCGCGGCACCGGCGGCTCGCTGTACTACCTGCGCCGGCAAGACATCTTGACCGGCTCCGACCGCGTCCGCGTGGAGCTGCGCGATCACGCGTCGGGCCTCGTGACCGGCGTGAAGAACCTCACGCCCGGCATCGACTACGACATCGACTATCTACAGGGCCGCGTGCTGCTCTCCGAGCCGCTCGCGTCCACTGCGGAGAACGATCTGCTCGTGCGCGACGCGTCGTTGCGCGGCGACGAGGCGTATCTCGTGGTGCGCTACGAGTACACGCCGGGCTTCGACGAGCTCGACGCGATGTCCGTGGGCGCGCAAGGCCACTACTGGTTCGGCGAGCGCGTGAAGGTG
>DASUFK010000382.1:0-3965 GCA_036274615.1 Gammaproteobacteria bacterium
CGCGCCGGTCGATTCAACGACGTTCCCATCTTGATAGGCTTCAACTCCGGCGAGGGCGCAGGCGATGCTCCGCCCAATACGACCGCCCAATCGTTTTCGGAAATAGGCAAGGACGCGCCGGCGGCGTGTGCGCCACAGATCGCGGCAGTGCTCGCGCTCTACTCGCACGAAACGGACGCGATCGCAGTGAGGTCGTACGAGGATCTGTCACGCGATTCAGGCTCTGGCTGGAATAGCTGGACCTGGGCGCGATTGCATGCGCGCTACGGCCGCAGCAAGGCCTTCCTGTATTACTTCGATGTGCGCGCACCGGATTCCACGGTGGGCGCGTATCACGGTGCGGAGACGCAGTACGTCTTCGGCCGCCCCAGCGCCACCGCTCGCATGGAGGACGCACGGGTCTCGGAGCTGATGCGCCGCTACTGGATCAATTTCGCCAAGAGTGCCGATCCCAACGGGCCAGGCCTGCCAATCTGGCCGGCCTTCTCCGATAACGCTTCCGACGCGATGGTCTTCGATCGGAGCTCGAGTGCTCGCCGTCTACCCAACGTGGACCGCATGCGGGCAATTGATTCCTTCCTCACCTGTGTAGTTGATCACGCCGGGGACTCGAAGAAATCGACGAACACTGAGAAGGCGGGGTCCGCCAAGAATGTCGACTGAGAGATGCTGCGCGCGTGTCCGGAACGGACCCGCAAAGAATGGTCGGGGTGACCTTCCACGGACCGTGCAGCGAATCGCGAAGATCAATTAGGTTGACGTCGGGACGATCACTTAGAACCGTGCGCCTTCTCGAGCCAAGGCGTCCGCTTCGAGCTCGTCCACGAGCTGGTTGAGCCTGTTCAGATCTCGTCGCCGAGGCGCGGCGTTCACGACCGCGCACCGCCGAGCAATGCGTCCGCGAGCGATCTCGGGCTGTGAATGCCCACGCCGCCGACGCTCGTTCCGTAGAGAAGACCGAAGTGAGTACGGTCACCCGTCACTAGAACGTCGCACCGCTGACGCAGGGCGGCCGCGAGAACGGGCCGATCCTTCTCCGGCAACCGGTGGACGATATCAGGAGGGAGCTCCGTGAGCTGGAAGGGAGCGACTTCGACATTCGACAGCAACGCGTCGAGGGTCGCCGCTTCGGCCGGCGCCTTCCGCTCGAGGTTGCGGCGCGCCTCAGCCACCACATAGGCATCGGCACATAGCTCATGTCCAGCCGCGCGCACGCGGCGCAGCAGCTCACGTACGGCACCGTTCGATTTTGCCGCCGAGAACAGCACGTTGGCGTCGAGAAAGACGCGCATCGGCGGACGCCCTCAGCGTCGGCTCTTCGTCGATCTGCGCCGCGACTTTGCCGACGCCCGAGGCTTTGCGGGTGCAATCAACAACCGCTCCGCGAGCTCCGCCTCCGCCTCGTCGAACTCGCGAACGCGATCCTCGCTGTAGATCTCGACCGGGAGCGTAACGGCCGGCCTCAACAAGAGACCGTCGGGGGTCGTCTCGGCGATCAAGAGATCGTCGGCTTTCAGGCCGAGCGCCTGGCGAAGCTTGGCCGGCAACGTGACTACGCCGCGGCTCGTAATGGTGAGGGTAGCTTTCACGGCCCTGCATGATAGCCGCTATGCAGTTTTTCTGCAAATCAGCTTCAATGCACCATGCGTTCTCGCCCCGAGCCCATGCCGGGTGAGTTTCGCGGCGAACGTACGGCCATTCGCCGCTTGCTCACTCCACCGGCTCGCCGCCGAGCGCGCGCAGGAATGCCTCGATCTGGTGCAGCTGCGCCGCGCTCAACCCGAGCGGCTCGAGCTCGCTTTGCCCCACTTGCGCCGCCGGCGCGCGGTTGTAGTGGTCGAGCACGTCGCCGAGCGTCGCGATCTGGCCCGCGTGCATGTAGGGCGCGCGAGCGGCCACGTTGCGCAGCGACGGCGCCTTGAACGCGCCCGCGAGCGACTCCGCATCCGCCACGAGAAACTCGAGCTCCGCGCACTGTGCGGCGCCGGCGTCGCTCCAGCGGCTGCGGCAGTTGAACTCGTCGCGCAGCACGTCCGCGGCGCCCGCGAGCCGGCCCACGTCCGGCTGCGAGCCCGCGCGCGCGGGCACGCCCGTGTTGTGGAAGTCGTTGTTCGTGAGCAGCGGCCCGTTGTGACAGCGCGTGCAGTTCGCTTCGCCCACGAACAAGCGCAAACCGGCCACCTCCTCGCTGCTCAGCACGTTGCTCGGCGCGCGCCCGGTGGCTCGCAGCGCGTCGGCGTACTCGTCGAAGCGCGAGCGCTGCAGCTCGATCGTGCGCTCGTACGCGGCGATGGCCTTGCCGATGTTCACGAACACGCCGGTGACGGCGTCGCGTTGCGTTTCGTCGAGACGCGCCCACGCCTCGCGAGCGTTCGCATTCTCCACGGACCCTGCCTCGCGCGGCACGCGAGAGAGATCGGGCAGCGCACCGAACACGCGCTCGTACTCCGCGGCGTAGTGATCGGCGACCACGTGCGCGTACTGCGCACGGTTGCCGCCGTGCTCCACGGCGCTCTCGAGCGGCCCGAGCGCCTGCGCCCACTGGCTGTCCTTGCGCCCGTCCCAGAACAGGAACGGGCTGTGCGCCATGCCGGCGATCGGCATCGCGCGGCGGCGTGTCTCGCCCACGCCCTTGGCGAGCGGCTTGCCATCCTGGAATCCGAGCGCGGGCTCGTGGCACGTGGCGCACGCCACGAGACCGTTCGAGCTCAAGCGCGCATCGAAGAAGAACCGCCGGCCGAGCGCCGCCGCTTCGGCGTCGTCGGCCACGCGATTCGTGGGATCGGCCGGCGGAGCGCCGAGCGCGGCGAGCGATAGGCTGCCGATGACTTCGATCTGCTCCGCCGTCCAGCGGTCGCCGCCGCCGGGCGCGGCGCTCACGGACGCGACGCAGAGCGCGGCGAGTGCGGCGAGGATTCTCTTCGTGGTCATGGCTCGAGTCTCCGTGCGGCCTAGAGTTGGATGTTGAACGTGACCTTGTCGGTGCCCGCCGAGCCGGTGATGGCGAGCGAGAACACCCACCAGCCGCCCATGTTGAAGCGCACGCCTTCGATCTCGTAGAGCCCCTCGCCGAAGCTCTTCGTCACGCGCGGGCGCGTCGGCAAACCGTGCCCGTGCTGCGGCATACCGCCGTCGACCTCGATCGTGGCGCCGTCGACCGCGTGCCCTTCCGCATCCGCGATGCGCACGCGCACGCTTTGGAGCTCCCGCTGCCGCAGCGACGCGGCCGGCTGCAGCGTCGCGGTGTAATGGCCGGCGGCCGAGACGCGCGGCCCGAGACCGAACTCGCTTCGCGCCGGCGGCTCTGCGCGATGCCTGCCCGCCGGCCCGGCGTGTGCTGCCGCCGCGGCGAAGAACGCGACGGCACCGAGCACCGTGGCGGCCATGGCGTAGCGACGGCGGAAGCGATTCGGGTTCGAAGGCGGCGCGTTCATCGGTGTCTCCTCGGGTGGTGTTTTGCAGTGGGCGCAGTCTCGCGCCGGGCTCGCGGCCCGGCTTGAACGGAGGGGCTAATCTCGCGATGGCGGCGCGGTCCCGCTCGGCACGGCCGACCTCGGCGGGTCTACGGCCACCTCGGCCGCGGAATAGCCGCTGCGTTCAAGTCGCCGGCGCGGCCGCTGGGTAGATTGAGCCCATCGGAGACGGAGGCGGACCCAAATGAACTCGGCCACTTGCAGGCCATCGGTTTCGGCGGCGGCGCCCACGGCACCGCCCGGGTCCACGTTCTACATGCGTTCCCTGCCGCAAGCGCAGCACGCGCTCGACTCCGCGGCCGGCCGGCGCCTGTTCGGCGAAGCGCTGGCGAGCGGCGGCATGGCCGGCTACTTTCGCCTCGCCCAGCAGTTCCACACGCAGGCGGATCCGGCGTTCTGCGGGCTCGGCACGCTCGTGTGCGCGCTGAACGCGCTCGGCGTCGATCCGTCGCGCCAATGGAAAGGCCCGTGGCGCTGGTTCAGCGAGGAGCT
>DASUFK010000383.1:0-5714 GCA_036274615.1 Gammaproteobacteria bacterium
GTGGCCGAGCTCACGCGGCTCGCGATCCGGCACGGTATCATCTCCGCATGACCAAGCCGTTCTCGGCGCGCGAGCAGCGCCGCCCCGCGCCGCGCTGGCTGCGTTATCTAGCTACGCCGCTCGCCGCGGTCCTGATTTGGCCATGGACACGGCTCGGTAGCCGCGGCTGGGCTCACCTGATGAGCCGCGGGATGACGCGCGCCTTGGGCAAGTTTCACGAGCCTTACGACCCCGCGCCCCACGACGTGTTCATCTGCTCATACTTCAAGAGCGGCACGAACTGGACGATGCAAATCGCGGTGCAAGTCGCCCATCGCGGGGCCGCAGCGTATGACCACATTCACGACATCGTGCCCTGGCCCGATATCGCGCCGCGCGCGCGGTTCGCCGTGCCTCTCGCCGACGACCGGCCGCGTGCCGCTGCTCCCACCGGGTTACGCGTCGTCAAGACACATCTGCCTCTCGACCGGGTGCCGTACTCGCCCGCGGCGCGCTACGTGTGCGTGGTGCGGGATCCCAAGGACGTGTTCGTCTCGAGCTACCACTTCATCCGCGCGCATGCGGGTTTCTTGATGCCCCCCGCAGCGGCGTGGCTCGATGCGTACTTGTCGCCGGACACGGCGCTCGGGTCGTGGGCGGCGCACCTTGCGAGCTATTGGCGTGCGCGCGATCGGCCCAACGTGCTGTTCCTTACGTACGAGCAGATGCGCCGAGACCTCGAAGGCACGGTCCAAGCGATCGCCGCCTTCATGGGCGTGGAGCTCACGGCCGACGAGCACGCCGCCGTGGTCCGGCAATCCACATTCGCGCACATGAAGAGCATCGAAGACAAGTTCGAGACGCGCGGGGCGCCGTGGACGAGCGCAAGCGGTGCGATGATGCGCAGCGGCAAGCACGGCGCGTCGGCCGAGTTGCTGTCGGCCGCCGACCAAGTGCGCGTGGACGACTATTGGCGCGCGGAGCTCGCGCGTCTCGAGTGCGACTTCCCGTATGACACGGCGTTTGGCGTGACGAGAATCGCCGACGCGGCGCCGATGACGGCCGCGGTGCGCTGACGCTTGAGCGCGCGTCGATGTCGACGCGAGTGCAGTCGCGGACGTCAGCGCTGCGCGGTGAACCCGATCACGAGCCAGCGGCCCGGCGCCGGCTCGTAGTACTGCGCGTTGGTGGCGTTGACGATCACCGAGCCCGAGTACGATTCGTCGAAGAGATTCTCGACGCGCATGAACTCCTTGAAGCTCCAGCCCGAGCGCCGCTGCTCGAGACCCACGCGCCAGTTCACGAGGGTGTAGGCCTTCGCGGACTCGTCGTTCAGGTCGGTGGTGAACACCTTGTCCGACCAGCGCGCTTCGAGCGCCGTCGACAGGCCCGACGGCTTGTTGCTCGCCCACGCGAGCTCGCCGTACGCGAAGTTCTCCGGCACGCCGGGGATCTTGTTGCCGGCCGGCACGACCAGGTTCGGCGCCGCGCAGGTGGTCGCGGTGCCGCAGGTGAGGAACGTGTTCGAGAATTCGGCGGTGAGCGCCGTGTAGGCGAGCGTGGCCGAGAAGCCGGAGCCGAAGCTCGTGTCGAGCGAGATCTCGATGCCTTCGCGCAGCGTCTTGTCCACGTTCTGGTAGACCGACCTGCCGCCCTGGTTCACGAGCACGACGATCTCGTCGTCCGTGTGCGTCTGGAACAACGCAGCATCGAGCCGCGTCTTCTCGCCGAACACGGCCTTGACGCCGAGCTCCGTGTTGTCGCTCTTCGCCGGTTGCAGCCCGAAGTTGAAGCCGGTGCTCGTGCCCGACACCGAGCGGTACGCGAGCTCGGCGAACGTCGGCGTCTCGAAGCCGCGGCCGGCGTTCATGTAGACGTTGAGGTTGGGGCTCACCTTGAGCAGCACGCCCACCACGGGCGTCGTCTCGCTGTAGGTTTGACTGCCGCTGTCGTCGCCGTTGACGGCGGTGATGAAGTGATCGCTGGCGGTGAACTCCACCTCGGTGCGGCGTACGCCCGCGTTCAAGCTCCAGCGGTGGGCGAGGTCCCATTGGATCTGCGCGTAGGGGTCCAAGTTCGACACCTGGTTGTCCTCGTCGCGGCCGAGTGCGCCGAGCACGCCGGCGTTGTTGGTGAACCCCTTGCGGGCTTCGTTCATCACGTCGTAGTTGACGCCGGCGGTGATCGTGAACGGCCGGCTCGAGCCGATGTGGCGCGTGTAACGGAAGTCGCCGCCGCTGAAATCCCGCACGAGGTCCACGACGCCGCGGCCCGGGATAGCGAGCGCGAGGTACTGACGCACGTCGCGCGTGCCGTAGTAGCCGAGCATCCGCAGCGAGCCCTCGTCCGACAGCGCATGGTCGAACACGACGCCGAGCTGCGAGTTCTCGATGTCCTTGCGCGTGTCCTGCGCGATCGCGTTCGTGCCCGCCTGGCGCGGATTCGCGGCCATCTGCGCCGCCGTGAGGCCGAGCGGGTCCTCGGTGCCGGGCTGATCGAGATAGTTGCCGATCACCGTGAGCTGCGAGCTGTCGCTCAAATCGAACTTGACCTTGCCGTTGAACGTGTCGCGCGTAGTGGCGCTGTGATCGCGGTAGCCGTCGGTCTCGAAGCGGTCGAGGTCGACGAGGTAGTTGACCTTGCCTGCTTCGCCGCCGAGCTTCACGCCGAGCCGCTGGCTGTCGAACCCGCCGCCCCACACGGACGCCTGGCCGCCGAACTCTTTCGGTCCGTCCTCCGTGAAGACGCTGACCACGCCGCCCGAGGAGTTGCCGTAGAGCGCCGAGAACGGGCCGCGCATCACTTCGATGCGCTCGGCGGAGCTCAGGTCGATGTTCGCCGCCTGGCCCTGGCCATCCGGCATCGTGAGCGGGATGCCGTCGCTGTAGAGGCGCACGCCGCGGATGCCGAACGTGGAGCGCGCGCCGAAGCCGCGGATCGAGATCTGCAGGTCCTGCGCGTAGTTTTGCCGTGTGTTCGCCACGACGCCGGCGGCGCGGTTGAGCGTCTCCGACAGGTTTACTTGCTGCTGCTCGTTTTGAATCGTGTCGCGGCCGAACGCGTCGATCGACAGGGGCAGGTCGAAGCTCGACTGCGCGGAGCGCGTGGCGGTGACCACGACGGTGTCGCGCACCGACTCGTTGGCGGCCACGATCTGCTGTGCTCCGGCCTGCGCGGCCAGCAACGTCGCGGTGGCGGCGCCCGCGATTTGCAGCGCGGGCTTGAGTGCGAGTGCAATACGCGTCGCGAGGACGGAGCGCGGCAGGCAAGCGGCGCTGCGCGGCCTTGAGTGATGCATCATGAGGTGCTCGACCGGTGACAGAGTGAATTTGCCGGTATGATGACCCATGCGACGCGAGCGGGCAACGCCGCCGCCCGCCGTCTCGAGCAGCGCGTCCCGGGTTGACGGGCCGCGACTCCGCGGTTGATTCGGAAGGGAAATTTCGCGTGGAATGGGTTTCCTTGGGCGACCTCGGGGCGCTCGTCGAGGTCGTCCTGGTAAATCTTGTGTTGTCGGTAGACAACGCCATCGTCGTGGGCATGGCGGTCGCCGGCTTGCCCGCCGCGCGCCGGCTGCGCGTGATGACGATCGGCATCGGCGGCGCAACCTTGCTGCGCGTCCTGTTCGCGGCGTTCACCGTCCAGCTGCTCCGGATCACGGGGCTCATGCTGGTCGGCGGTCTGTTCCTGCTCTGGGTGTGCTGGAAGCTCTGGTCCGAGCTGCGCGGCGGCCGCCTCACCGAGGCCGCGGCCGGCACGGAGGCGCTGGCGGGCGACGCGGCCCCTGCCGCGGCGGCCGAGCCGAAAACGATGCGCGAGGCGGTGATCGAGATCATCGTCGCCGACGTATCGATGTCGCTCGACAACGTGCTTGCGGTCGCGGGCGCCGCGCGCGAGCACCTCACCGTGCTCGTGTTCGGGCTCGTGCTCTCGATCGCGTTCATGGGCATCGCGGCCGCGGTGCTCGCGCGCATGCTGAACCGCTGGCACTGGATCGCCTACGTCGGCCTCGCCGTGATCGTATACGTCTCGTTCAAGATGATCTGGGACGGTGCGCGCGAGGTACTTCCGGGCGTCTCCTAGCTTCTCCGCGCGTGCACGACGGCGAAATATGGGGACATGTTACTTTTTGGGCAGCAGAGACCGCGGTGCTGGCGAGCGCCGCGGGCCGCGGTGATCGCCTGCGAAAAAGTAACATGTCCCTATTTTTCGGGACGCGCGTGCACCACGTAGCTGCCTTCGAACGTAACGCCGCGCTTGCCGTCCGCGTCGATCGTGCAGACGAGCGGCAAGCTCGTTCGGCCGCGGGACCGCAGCTCGTCGAGGCTCGCCGCGAGCGCGCCGGGGTCGGGGCGGCATGCGCAGACGATGTCGCCGGTCACCGCCTTGCGGTACTGAATGCGGCTTTCCGCGACCACGATCGACCCGTCGAGCCCGGCGAGCTTGAGCGCGAGCCAGGTGGAGCCCCAGCCGGTGAGCACGCAAACGGAGAACAAGCTGCCCGCGAACGCGGTGCCGTGCACGTTGCGGTTCGGCGCGAGCGGCGCGCGCACGCGCAGCTCGCCGTCTTCGTAGTCGGCGACTTGCAGCTCGAGAGCGGCGACGAGCGGAATCTCGACGAACCAGGTCGTCTGCAGCACGAGACACAACGGATGGAGCGCCGGCACGCGGCGAGTATCGCACGGCGCGCGCGTTGCTCGATCATGGGGCACGAGGGCGCTCCGCGCGCACACGCGGCGAGCACGCGGCGAGCGGTCGAGGCGGGCTGCCGCCCGTAATCGCTGATCGACGCTCGCGTCGGCGGCTCGGCATGCTTCTTGCTCCCCGCTCGTCGACGTTGCCGATTCGGTAGCGGATTGGCCGCGGATCTCGGCGACGGCAGAAAGGAGCAGTGCGATGGCGAGACGTTCTCTCGAAGTGGTTGGCTTGGCGAAGCCGGACATGCGCGCCGTGATCGCCGAGCGTGCGTACTACCTGGCGGAGCGCCGCGGCTTCGAGCCCGGTCACGAGGTCGACGATTGGCTCGCCGCGGAGCGCGAGATCGCGGCGCTCGCGTCCGGGCCGCGGGCCGCGGCGGCGCCGAAGAAGCCGAGACGCAAGAACGGCGCAACCGCGGCGCCGAAATAGCAATCCCGGTCCGGCGAACGAAGAGACGAGGATGGCCAGCCCGGGGGTGACCGCGACGGCGCCTCTTGCGCCGCGCGCCGACGTCGTCGACGGCATCGACAAGGAAGCCGTCAAACGCGCGTTCCTCGACAAGCTGTTCTACATGCAGGGGAAGTTCCCCAAGCTTGCCACCCTCACCGACTACTACTTGGCCCTTGCCTATACGGTGCGCGACTTGATGCTGCGCCGCTGGGTCAGCACCGCCGCCACCTACACGGCGCAGCGCTCGCGCACCGTCTGCTATCTGTCGGCCGAGTATCTGCTGGGCCCGCATCTCGGCAACAACCTCATCAACCTCGGTATCTACGACGAGGTGCGCGACGCGGTGCGCGAAGTGGGCCTCGATTTCGACGTGCTGCTCGCGCAGGAGCCCGAGCCCGGGCTCGGCAACGGCGGTCTGGGCCGGCTCGCGGCCTGCTTCATCGATTCGCTGGCCACGCTCGAGATCCCGACGCTCGCCTACGGCATCCGCTACGAGTTCGGCATCTTCCACCAGGAGATCGTCGACGGCTGGCAGGTGGAGAAGACCGACAAGTGGCTCACGTTCGGCAATCCGTGGGAGATCGCGC
>DASUFK010000384.1:0-9140 GCA_036274615.1 Gammaproteobacteria bacterium
CGAGCAGACGGCGGCCAACCCTCGCAAGCGAAGGCTCCCGCTCGCTCGAGCCGATCGCAGTGGAGCCACGCCCGTTCTCCCTGGAGATAGAGACCGCCTGACCCGAGTCTGGCCCGCGCCGCCGGTGGACGCACGAGGACCTTGGACCTACGCCGCTGACGTGACGCAGGAACGCGATCGAGAATCCCCGGGGGACGCCAAGTCGACGTGGAAGTATCGGCCGATGGTGTCGTGCTGCCGATCGGCCCGTGCGCCGGCAATCGGCCCGTCGGAATCTTTTACGATCTGGAATCATCCTCACCTGTAGGTTGTTGATTTTTCGTGGTGGCTCGGATCTTGCTTCGCCACCGGATCGGACGTCCATCAATTTCCCAGCAAAGGATGTGGCTCATGCATAAGAACAGCTCAAAGTGCGCAGCCGCGGCTCTAACGCTGGCTACCGCATTCTTCTCCCTCCCGGCAGCGGCCGTTCCCTATGTCGTCGGCGGCGCCTCCCAATCGCTGATCTCGGACAGCTCCCAGTGGGCGTGGGACGGCTCCTACATGGCCCCGCTCCGAGCGGCTCTCGAGAACCCGGCCAACTTCGGACCGTCGGGCATCGTCAATCAGGAGATCGACACCGTGACGCTGTCGGCGGTCAACGCGTCGACGCTGGCGGGCATCGACATGTTCGTCGCCACCTGGATCTCCGATGGCCAGGCGGCTCCGATCGCGCCTTCGATCGTGGACTTCTTCCTGAACGGCGGCGACCTGTTCCTGCTCCAGGACGATGCCGGGCACGACGGCGTCGGCTCCGCCCTCGGCTTGAGCACCACGGCGAGCAGCGGCACCGTGTCGAACGGGGGAGTTCCGCTGTTCGATGGCCCGTTCGGCGTCGCCACCGACGTCATGCAGCTGTATCTCGTCGGTCAGCTCGACCCGCTGGCAATTGCCGCACACAGCGGTCACGTCGGCGGCACCAACGCTCAAGGTCAAGTGACGTCCGCGTTCTGGGGCGCGGGCGAATACGCGGCCGGCGCCGGATCGCTGTTCGTCATCGCCGACATCGACATGATTGCGGACACCGGCACCCAATGCGGGCTGGCGATCTGCGGAGCGCGGTTCTCGCCGCTCAACAGCAACGGCATCTATGCCCTGAATACGTTCTCCTTCTTGCAGCAAAACAGCGGCGGCTCCGTGCCGGTGCCGGAACCCGCTTCGTTGCTCCTCTTGAGCCTCGGCCTCGGCGCCCTCGCCTTCACACGCCGCCGCAAGCGCGCTTAGCGCGTCGGCCCCACGAGCCGCGGGCACCCTCGATGAGCCGAGGATGCCCGCGGCTATGCGTCTCTAAGCCCCCCGGCTCGCGCCTTCGGCGCCGCTCACCCGTACCGTGGCAATCCGCGGCGCGGTGAGCCAATCTATGCGCTCTCGGCAAAACCAACTCCAAGAAAAGGGGGAGTCAGCCATCATGAAAGCCACCGTGAACCCACTGGGCAGGGCACTGCTCGGCGCGTTGAGCGCCGCCTGTCTCGCACTGACGATGAGCTCGGGCGTGCGCGCGCAGGAGGTCACCGCCGAAACGCTCGTCGACCGCCTGCAGATCCAGGATCTCATCACGCGCTACTACAACAATTTCGGGCGGGAGAACGCGGAGAACTTCGCCGACTTCTACGCCGAGGACGCCGAGCTGATTCTCGGCGAGCGCCACTACAAAGGCAGGGACGGGATCATGCAGGCGTACGGGCGCGCACCGCGCGCGCCGGACCAACCGCCGCGTTCGACTCCCCCGCCGCGCTTCTCGTTCATCGTGGCGGTCGACAATCCGCTGATCGTGGTGCACGGCACCACGGCCACGGCACAACTCGTCTACACCGAGTACGTCATCGAGAAGCAGGGCGATCAGGTCAAGGTCATCACGCAGGGCAAGGAATACAGCACCTTCGTGAAGGCCGCCGGCCACTGGCGCTACAAGACGCGCTTGATCAAGAGCGGCACTGAGCTGCCCGAAGGCTGGAAGGAATAACGATCCGCGTCGACCGGCCGCGCGCTGCGCACGCGGCGCGCCGGCCGCGTCAGCGCTTGCGCCAGTACACGCCGGCCCAGTCGATCGGAACCATCGGCTCGGTGATCGAGAGTCGCGCGCGGTAGTCCTCGATCGCGCGCTTGCAGCCTTCGACGGCGCCGTAGTCGTCCACGATCAGGAACCCGCCCGGCTGGAGCTTCGGGTAGAGCACCTCGAGCGCCTCCATGGTGCTCTCGTACATGTCGCCGTCCAGTCGCGCGACCGCGAGCCGCTCGATCGGGGCAACGGGCAGCGTGTCCTTGAACCAGCCCTTGAGCAAGCGCACCTGGTCGTCGAGCAAACCATACCGGGCGACGTTGGCGCTCACCTGCTCGAGCGACACTGCGAGCTGATCGAAGGTCCAGTGACGGTCGCCCGAGTCCGCGGGGTACTTGTCGGCGTCGGGCTTCGGCAACCCTTCGAACGAATCCGCCCCGAAGACGACGCGGTCGGTGACGCCGTGCGCCTTCAAGATCGCTCGCATGAGGATCACGGCGCCGCCGCGCCAGATGCCGGTCTCGATGAAATCGCCGGGGATGCCGTCCTTCAGCACCGTCTCGACGCAGAGCTGGAGGTTGTCCAGCCGCTTCGCGCCGATCATCGTGAGCGCGAGCGACGGCCAGTCTCTGCCTTCCTCGCGCTTCTCTTCGGGCACCTGCCGGATCAGACGAACGTCGTCGGGAAGCAGTTGCCGGACGAGCGCGCGGCGCCAACCGCGGCGAGGCTTGAAGATGGTGCCGTCGTATCCCTCGTAGAGCGAGCAGGTGAGGCTTTTCTTGACGAGGTCGATGTAGAGAGCGCGCGCGTCGTCTGTCATGCGCGCGCATCATCGCACACTTCACTCCGGGGAAAACCCGGACCCGTGAGGCGGCCGTTCACGACCATGAGGCGTGCGCCGCGGTGCGCGGCGATCAGCGGCGCGGTATCCCCGCGCCCTCGGACACCGGCTGACCGCCGACGCCGAGCCCGCCCTGCACCGGCCGCCGCTCGCGGATGATTCCCCGCTTTCGGTCTTCCTCGAGCGCACGGTCCTCGGCCCGCTCGCCGCCGAGCGACTGCAGCAGCGCGTAGTTGCCCTCGTGGCAGTCGTACGGCAGCAGCTTGCCGCCGTCGAGCGGCGTGAGCGGCAAGGACAGCGTGAACGGCCGCACGTAAGTCACGGGGTCGTCGACCGTGACCTGGTACTGCAAGACGTCGTCCGCCACGCGCTTGAAGCGCTCGGTGAGCTTCATCTGCGTGCTGTGCTTGTTGCCGTTGCCGTTGAGGCCGATGGCGGTTTGATCCGTGAGATTGGTCGTCTCCACGACGAGCTCGTCGCCTTCCCAATGGGCGCGCGAGTCGCCGAGGTATTGGCGGATCGCTTGGTTGATGTGCGGGCGGCCGTCCGTGTAGATCACGCGCGTGTCGTGCACCATCTCGTACGAGATCGCCACCGTGCCGGGCGACTGCACGATGCGCTGGCCGTTGCCGTAGACCACGCGCAGCGTCGAGCCGGCGATGCCGCGCGTGATGCAGCGCTCGTAGAGCGAGAAGTCGGTGGGGCCGTTGAGCGGCCCGTTGCCGTACGTGCCGCGCGGCATGGGCCGCTTCGTGCCTTCTTGCGTGTAGGCCGGCACCTTGCCGTCCGCGGGGTCGACGACCAGCGACGTCTGCGGAAACGCGCGGCGCGCGAAGTCGTTGCGGAAGCTGCTGGTGGCCTCGTTCTCGGCCCGGTCCACTCCGCTCGCGACGGTCTTGGCGCGGTCCGCGTACTCCTGCTCGGTGAGATACAGCCGGTTGCCGTACTGGTCCTGCCGCGACATCGGGATACCCGCGGTGTCGTCGCTCGACCAGACGCCCTGCAGGTCGGGATCGCCCCACGACGTGCGGCGCACGGCATAGCGAGGCGGCTTCTTGTCGCCGAACGCGGTGATCACGAGCGGCGGAGCGGCGCCCGGCTGCTGGGCGGCCGCGGGATGCGAGATGAGAACGGCCGAGGCGAGCGCTGCGACAGTGCCAAGGGAACCGAGCAGACGTATGGCCATTGCCGGAATCCTCGTCGGGGGTGTCGTTCGTGCGGAATGATCGCTCGACGAATCCGATCGCGCAATGCCGTGGGTTAGTATCCGAAACCGATGCTCCCCCGCGTCCTGCTCGGCACCGCTCGCATCCCGGACACCGGCACGGTGATGCAACTCTATCGGTCCGGCGACACGTTCTCGATCAAGATCCCGGGACGCGGCGACCTCATGAACAGCCGCATGCACGGCTCCGAACGAGCGCTCGCGAAGCTCGCCTGCGAGCGGCTCGCCGGCAAGCCGAACGCGCGCGTGCTGATCGGCGGGCTCGGGATGGGCTTCACGCTCGCGGCGGCGCTCGACACGCTCGGCGCCGACGCCGAGGCCGTGGTCGCGGAGCTCGTGCCGGAGGTCGTGACCTGGAACCGCACGCTGATCGGCGCGCCGGCCGGGCACCCGCTCGACGATCGGCGGAGCCGCGTGTACGTCGGCGACGTCGCGGATCTGATTCGCCGCGAGCCGGGCGGATTCGACGCGATCCTGATGGACGTCGACAACGGGCCGGAGGCCCTCGTTCGCCGCGAGAACGACTGGCTCTACGGCCGCGCCGGCCTCGAGCTCACCCGCGACGCACTGCGCCCCGGCGGCGTGCTCGCCGTCTGGTCGGCGAGCGCGGATCGCGGCTTCTCCAAGCGGTTGGCGCAAGCAGGGTTCGACGTGCGCGAGCACACGGTGCGCCCGCATCGGGCGGGCAAAGGACCGCGGCATCACGTCTGGATCGCCGCCAGCAACGCGCCTGCGAAGCGCAACCCGAAGCCGCGCTCCGAACGGTAGCCGGCGAAATGCGGCGCGCTGAAGCGCTCTGCGCTACCATCCGCGGAGCCTCGAAGTTCGTCCGGAGCGGTGCGTGAAACGACGAATGCGCCTGATCGTCGCCGTTGTCGTGCTCAGCACGCTGGCCTCCGCCGTATTCGCGCAACGAGGCTTTCGCCGGGGCTATAGATCGGCGCCTCCTCCTGATTCGCCGCTGGTCGGCGAGCCCAGGGAGTGGACGTTTGCGCGGCTCGCGTACGACGGCGCGCGCTGGGACGTCGACTATCCCGCGGCCGAGCAGCACGTCTCGGAAGCGGTGGAGCGGTTGACGCGCCTCGACGTGCATCCCACCGGCTACATCGTGAGCCCGGACTCCGACAACCTGTTCGATTACCCGTGGCTCTATGCGGTGGAGCCTGGGTCCTGGTCCTTCAGCGCCGACCAAGCGAGCCGCATGCGCGAGCATCTGCTGCGCGGCGGCTTCCTGATGGTCGACGACTTTCACGGCGAGCTGGAGTGGCAATACTTCATGGACGGCATGCGAGCGATCTTCCCGGATCGGCCGGTAGAGGACGTCCCGGCCAACGACCCCGTCTACTCGGCGCCGTATGAAATCGGCCAACGCATCCAGGTGCCCGGTCCCGGCTACATGACCAGCGGGTTGACCTACGAGCGCCCCGACGGCGTAACGCCGCACTGGCGCGGCATTCGCGACGACGAAGGCCGGTGGATGGTGCTCATCTCGCACAACATCGACTATGGCGAAGGCTGGGAACAGGCCGACAACCCCGCCTATCCGCAGCCGTTCACGCGGCAAGCGTACGAAGTCGCGGTCGATTACTTGATCTACACCATGACGCACTGAGCGTCGCGAGCACATCGGCACCGGCCGGCCGAATCGTCAGTCAGCCACTTTTTGCAAAAGCCCGGCGAGCCCGCGGCGCTGCAAGCTCCTCACGGCCTTGGCGGCCGCGCGCTTCAACAGCTTCTTCAGCTTCGGGTGGTCGCGTCGCGAGCTCAGCCATCCCAGCATGGCGAGCCTTCTCGCGGCGATGAAGTACGGAAACACTCGTTCGTCGTGCCGATCCCAAGTCTTCTTCGAGCTGTAGCCCAAGATCAACGCATCCTCGAGCTCGGGTAGCCGCGCGCGCCGCTCGTTTCCCACCATGCCTTCCGCGGAGAGCAACGGTACCGCGAGATCGTAGGCGTGGAATCCGTGGCCGCAATCGTCGAAGTCGATGGCGAGGAGCCGTCCCCCGGCCGATAGGATGTTGCCGAAGTGCAGGTCCGCATGAATGAGCCCTTGCCTCTGCGGAAATCGTCGCTCGAACTCGCGCAGCTCTTGCAGCACCCGCTTCCTTGCTCGAGTGATGGCCGCCTGCAGCTCGGGGCGAATGCCGGCCAACGAGTCGACGGAGCCGAACCTCGCGCCGGCTCCCACGAGACCTTCCGAGCCCCAATAGCGCCGGTGCACGACCACCGACCGCGCAGCACGAGTCTGGAGATCGGCGACCATCGCGCCCACTCGATAGAGGTGCTTCGGGCTCACGGACTTGCGGATGAACCGGCCGTCGAGCCAATGGAGCAACGAGCAGCTCAACGGCGCAGGCAGGTCGTGAGAACCGACGGTCTCTACCCACTCTCCGCTCTTCGCTGCAATCGGCTTCGGCACCGACAGCCCGGCCTGCGAGAGCTGATCGAGCCACGCCAATTCCTCTTGGATCGCCGCCTTGGTGTGGTAACCCGGCCGGTGAACGCGCAACAGGTACTTCTGTCCGCCTTTGGCATCGACTCGGAAGGTGGTGTTCTCGCCGTGCTGAACGAGCTCGATGGCGCCTACCTTCAAGGGATATCGAGAGGCGGCCACGACTGCGAGCTTCCCGAGTCGCCGCACCCGAGCAAGGTAGGACGCGTCGCTGAACGGCGTCTTCATGGACGCATCATAGGCGCTTCCGCCCCGCCAATCGTTTCGCGAAAAATGGAGACATGCTGATTTTTTCGGCGGCGGCGCGACAACCGTAGTCGGCTCGGCGGAAAAACAGCATGTCCCTATTTTCTTGCGCGACAACCTTAGCCGGCTCGCGGGAAAAGCAGCATGTCCCTATTTCTTGCGCTTGACTTCACTCCGCCGGTTCCCTACGGTCGCGAAACGCGACTCGACGAATGTAGAGCAATGGCGGAGCGAGAGCCGGTTCACTCAGCCGTGGTGAGAACCACCCACTGGCTCGTGGCCATCAGCTTCGTGGGACTGATCGTGAGCGGCACGGCCATTCTCATCGCGCACCCGCGCTTCTACTGGGGCGAGACGGGAACGTACTCGACACCGGCCTGGGTCGATCTCCGGCTCGACCCGGTGTACGAGCACACCGGTTGGGGCCGGGCCCTGCACTTTCTCTCCGCATGGGTCTTCGCTTCGAGCGGCCTCCTTTATATAGCGGCCGGATTCGCGAGCCGGCACTTCCGCTCGAAACTCCTGCCGTCGAAAGTGGAGCTGAGCTCGCGCGCGGTCGCGGCTGCTCTGAGTCTTGCACGGCGCCGCGACGCGGTCGCGCCGTGGCGCTACAACGTGGTTCAGAAGCTCACCTACTTGCTCTTGGTCTTCGCGCTCTGCCCCGCGATGGTCTGGACCGGGCTCGCGATGTCTCCCGCGCTCACCGCACAGTATCCGTTTCTGGCGTCGGCGGTGGGCGGACATCAGTCGGCGCGCACCGTGCACTTCATCGTGGCGAATCTGCTCGTGTTGTTCTTGGTCGTGCACCTGACGATGCTCGTGCTCGTCGGATTCGGCGCGCACCTGCGCGCGATGGTCACGGGATATCGACCGTCGAGCGAGGACGCGGCATGACCAAGCCCATGGCGCGCCGCACGTTCCTGCGGCGGGCCGGTATCGCAGGCCTCGCGGCAGTGGCCGGCGGGAGCGGCGCGATCTACGCGGCGCGGCGCGGCGGCCTGCTACCGCCCGACCACGGCGGCCTCTTCGGCGTCAGCGAGACGTTGACCTACGGCGCGCAACGGCTGCTCGTGCCGCACCACACGCTGGCTCGGGAATTCGACCGCAGCCAAATTTCCAAGGTGGCGGAGATCAACGGCTATCCGCCGGAGAACGACCGCTACCTCGAGCTGCTCGCCGCGCGCTTCGACGACTGGCGCCTCACCGTCGACGGGCTCGTCGCTCGCCCGGCGTCCTTTTCGCTACCTGAGCTGCAGCGCATGCCGCGCCGCAGCCAGATCACGTTGCACGTCTGCGAAGAGGGCTGGTCGTTCATCGCCGAATGGACCGGCGTCGCCCTTTCGCACGTGCTCGATCTCGTCGGGACCAGCCCCGCAGCGAAGTACGTGGTCTTCATGCCGTACGACGACTGGTGGGGCAGCCTCGACATGGTGGACGCGCTCCACGACCAGACGTTGCTGGCCTACGGCATGAACGGCGGAGACCTGCCCACCGAGCACGGCGCGCCGCTGCGCCTGCGCGTCGCGCGCCAGCTCGGCTACGTGAGCATCAAGTACCTTTCGAGAATCGTCGTCACCGATTCGCTCGCCGCGTTCGGCGAAGGGCTCGGCTCGGCCGCGCCCGAGATCGGCTATTCCTGGTACGCCGGGATCTGAAGCGCGCCGCTCAGGCGAGGCTCTGCTCGGATTCCCGCGGCACGCCGGGGCGCAGCCAGCGGCGTACGACGCGGTTCCACCACATGATCGAGCCCGTCACGAACATCACCGCCGGCGCCATGCCGAACACCGCCCAAACCGCCTTCACCGTCTGATCGCAGACGCCCGGGCCGTGGCAGGGAATGCCGATGCCGTTGATGCGGCCGAAATGCAGGTACGCGAGCCAGTAGAGCGCGTAATCGACGAACCGGCGCCCGGCGTTCTCCGCCGTCACGGGCTGGATCAGATCGCCGAGGGACGAGATCGGGTCCGGGAAGCAAAGATAGATGCCACTCGCCGCGAACACCAAGATGAAGGCAAAGCTCCAGAACCCGAGCGCGCTGTGAAGGTCCCAGGTGAAGCGCTTCCAGCCCACTCCCCGCCTCAGGCTCACGCTGCGGCGCCACGTGCGCACGCCGGGCCACCAGATCACGAGACCGGTGAGCGCGATCAGAAGAATCGCGATGGCGCCGATGCCGTTGACGAAACGTCCGGTGGAGCCGGCGAGCAGATTGTCGTGCAGGTCGATGAGACCCTCGACCAAGCGCATGCCGGCGGACGAGCCGCTGCCGAAGTCCGCGCCGGCTGCAGGCAACGCCGCGATGTACATCTCGTTCCGGTAGACCAGCACGCTGCCGGTGACG
>DASUFK010000385.1:0-17046 GCA_036274615.1 Gammaproteobacteria bacterium
GTCGCAGAGCTGCATTGCGATCCGCGCGCAGGCGATCGCCCAGAAGCCGGGCGGCGGCAGCGCCGGCGGCGCGGACCGGCGGTTCTACGAGATGCCCGGCAGCAACGGCAACGTGGGCCGCGTGGCCGCGTTCAACGTCGATACCATGAAGGAGACCTGGGCGATCGAGCAGCGCGCGGCGTTCCTCACGGCGGTGTTGTCCACGGCCGGCGGCGTCGCGTTCGTGGGCGACCTCGACCGCGAGCTCAAGGCGATCGACGTGCGCGACGGCAAGGTCGTGTGGCGCACGCGGCTCGGCACTTCGGTGCAGGGCTTCCCGATGAGCTTCGAGGTGGACGGCCGGCAGTACATAGCTGTGACCACCGGCTTGGGCGGCGGCAGCCCGCGGCTCGTGCCGTCGCTGATCTCGCCCGAGCTCAAGCCGCCGAATCGCGGGCAGGCCCTCTACGTCTTCGCGCTCCCCCAGTGAAAATGCTCATTTTTTGGGCGCGAGACGAACTCTCGCGCGGCTCGGCATCGACGACGAAGGGATTCAGCGCTGTCGCCTGTGAGCGCACCGTTCAACGAGTCGAGGTCGACGGCGTCGGATCGGCCGAAACCCGCCTCGCGTTAGCGGCCGCATTGGATGTTCCGGTTGCGGAGCTGCTGATGGCGCCTCCGGCGACGGTGCGCGCCGCCAGCGTCGCGCGACGTTTGCCGTTATGGGGCTGGCTCGGATGGGCGATGGGCTTTGCGTGCTCGATAGCGCTTGTTACCTACGGATACCTACAAGGCGCGTTCCCACTGAACCAAATTGCGGTCAGCCTTCTTCCTTGGCTTGCGCTGCTCGGCGTCGGCGCCGGCGTTATGGCGACGCGGACCGTTTGGCGGCAGCGGAGAAGCCAGTAACTGCGGGGCCAGATTAGGCAACGGCCGCTGAGCGCAGCCTCGCGTGCAGAAACTCGGGCGCAAGGTCGAATCCGTTGGCCCAAACCACCGTGTCGGCTTCGACCCGCAACGCTGCGAACGCGGCGGGATTGCGTAGCGCGGCCACGATCGGACGAGTGTCGGAGAACACGAAGTCGCGCAGATCGATGGCTCCCTCGCTGCCGTCGGATAACCGCAGCTGTAGCCGATACTCAGGCAATGCCTTGGCCTCGATTACCCAGATCACGATCGCCTATACCAACGGTGGAATGCGAGTGAACGTACCCCCGGTGGCTAAGGCTGTCCAGTTCCATTGCAACTCGCCCTGATGAATATTGGCCCATTCGGTAACGAGGCCGAACACCCTGGGCGGCAAATACCCGTCTCGAAGCTCGATGGGCTCGATACCGATGACGGCCCGATGCTGTTCGTAACGCACGTGGAAATGTGGCGGGTTGTGATCGTTGAAGTACATCGAGATCACGATACCCAGAAAACGGCTGATCTCCGGCATCGCGCGATCCCTCGCAAGGTGCAAGACGAGTCGCGACGAGGGTGCGCGCCGGTCATACCAATGTCCCGACGTGTTTTCCGGCCTTTCAGGGCCAATTGAGGACCGCGTTACTCGTGCCGCAGCACGTCGGCCGGTTTCATGTGCGCGGCGCGCAGCGTTTGCCCCCCGACCGCGATACACGCGATCGCGAGCGTCACGAGCAGTGACGCCACGAACGGCCACGGCGTGATGTCGATCGGGGCGATCAGACGGTCGAGATAGCTGCGCGCCGCGACATAGGCCGCCGGCCACGCGATCAGATTCGCGACGACCACCGGCAAGCTGAAGCCGCGCAGCAGCATCGCAGTCATCTGCGCGGCGCTGCCGCCGAGCGTCTTGCGCACGCCGATCTCGCGCGTGCGCCGGCCTGCGACGAGCGTCGCCATGCCGAACAAGCCCGATACGCAGATCACGAACGCGATCGCCGCGAGCGCGTTGAACAGCAGGCCGATGCGCGCGAAGGTCGTGTACGCGTCGTTGAATGCATCGTCGACGAATCTGCGGTCGATCGCGACGTCGGGAGAGAGCGCGCGCCACGCCGCGTCGATGCCGTCGAGCGCGCCTGCGACGTCGTCGCCGCGCACGCGCGCGATGTGGAAACGTAGCTCCGACTCGAGCTGGTACATCGTGCCCACAACGCCCTGTGGGCCCAGCAATGCGAGCTGTTTGTTCTCGACCACACCGATGATCCGCAACGGCTCCGGCGGCAGGCCGAAACCGCTCATCAGGCGCTCGGGGAAGTACACCAATCGATCGACGGCAGCCCCGGGCGACGCGAAGCCGAGCTGGGCGACGAACGCCCGATCTACGACCACCGCGCGCGGCGCGGCGCTTGCCTGGCCCGGCGCCGGGGGCTGCTCCGGGAAGTCGGTCGCGACGCGCTCCGGGCTGAAAACGCGGCCTGCGACCAGCGGAATGTCGAAGACCTCGAAGAATCGGAAGCCGACGCTGTAATTGAGCGAGCTCTTCATGACCGCGTCCATGCCTTGGGTCGTCGACACGCCGACTACGCCTTGCACCTGCCACGGCGTGGCGCCCATTTCCGTCACGGCACTGATCTGCGGCACGCGAGCGAGCTCGTCTCGAAGGGTCTCGGAGGCGACCTTGCTCACCCGGCGATCGTTCGCGATGAGGACAAGTCGGTCGGCGCTGCTGCCGAGACCCGTGCGGAGCAGCTCCCGGTTTTGCAGCGTAGTGATCGTCACTGCGATCAGCAGGAAGCTTGCGACCGCGAATTGCGCGCCGACGAGTAGCGCGCCTAGCGCCTTGGGCCCGATCCGGCCGCGCGAGCCGCGCAGCGCCGACAGCGGCGGCACGCGGGCCAGCACGAACGCGGGATAGGCGCCCGCAACGAGCGTGGTCGCGAGCGTGACCGCTGCCAGGCCGACCCAGAAGCGAGCGCTCGCGAGCACGATTGCACCCACGTCGACGCCGACGAGCCGTGCCAGCGGCGGCTCGATCAGGCGAAATAGCACGAGCGCGAGGAGCAGCGCGATGGCGGTGAACATCGCGGCCTCGAGCAGGTGCTGGAGCATCACCTGTGCCGGGCGCGCACCGAGAGCCTTGCGCAATCCAACCTCGTGCGCGCGCCGGGTGGCCCGCGCGGACGCGAGATTCGCGTAGTTCACGCACGCGACGGCGAGCACGAGCATGCCCAGCGTCAGCAGCACGGACGTAACGGACAGCGCGCTCCCGCCGAAAGTGAACAGCTCGGCGTCGATCGATTTGGCGAGCAGCGCACGCACCGGTAGCGCGCCGAAGCCTATCTTTGCCACCTTCGCGATCTCGGCGGGCATATGCCGGGCGCCGAACGACGCGAGGCCGGCGCGGAGGGAAGCGAGGGTGAGCGTGCCGTCGCGCGGCAACAAGATGTAGGTGATGGAATTCGCGGGGCTGAGCCAGCTCTCGGCAGGCGGCGGCTCGTTCGGGCGGCGCTGCGCGGCGCGGAGGGTGTCGAGCACGTCAAGCGACACGAGCACGTCGAACTTGAGCAACGCGGTGGCCGATCGCCCCATGTGCGAAGGTTCGGGGATGCGCCCGGTGACGCCCGTGACCACGGCGTCGACTGCGTTCTGAATTCGCACGCTGCGGCCGAGCGGCTCCGCGTCGCCGAAGAGCTGGACTGCAAGCTCCTGGGTAACGACCGCGCTGCGGGGTGCGCGGAGCGCGGCGGGGGCATCGCCCGCCACGAACGGCAGATCGAAAATCTCGAGGAATTCGGGATCGGCCGCGAAGACGTTACGCCGCACACTGCGGTCACCGCCCGCGAGTGTCGCCGGCGCCCCGGGCACGCCGATCGGAACGACGCGCGCCGTCTGCTCGATCGCCGGGAACTCGGCCTCAAGGTAGCGAGCCGCGACGTCCGGGGTGCCCGTGTCGTCCACGAACCGGAGGCTGCCGTCGAGGAAGTCGACGTTCTGGGTGAGCACCGCGATGCGGTCCGCGTTCGCGAAGTGCTCCTCGGCGCGCTGCCAGAACGTGACGAACGCGTACACCACGAGGAAACAGGCGAGGCCGAGCGCGAGCGTGAGAACGTTGACGGCGGCGGCGAACGGGGCGCGCCGCAAGTTGCGCAACGCTACGGATCCGTAGTGGCCCAGCACGCGCAACCACCTTGACGAGAAGGGTGTGCGAACGCTAGCACGGCATGGAATGGCGCTCCAGCGCCCGGCGACGATGGCCGCGTGCTGCGCTCGAGGTCCCGCCATTCCGGGCAACTCCTCGAAAAAGTAACATGTCCCTATTTTCGCGGGGGGCGAGATGACGACGAGGACGTTCGGGTTCGGGCAGCGCGTCGGGCAGATCGTGCAGACGGCGTACGTCGTGCAGCGGATTCGGCCGGCGATCGACTGGTGGGTCAACGACGGCAAGGCCGGGCCGTTCTTCCTGCTCGACAGCTTCACGGGTGCGGACCAGCGCTATCGCGGGCAGCCCACGATGGCCGACGTGAGCATCGCGATGGGCTTCGCCGGCCACATGATGATCGAGCTCATCCAGCCGAAGGACGACCGTCCCTCCGTATATAAAGAGCTCGTCGACCGGCGCGGCTACGGCTTCCACCACCTGGGCATCGCGTTCGAGGACACGGAAGCCGCGCGCCGCGACTACGAGGCGCGCGGCTATCACGTGGCGTTCTCGGCGCCCGTGCCGAGCGGCGGCACCGTGTACTACATGGGCGAGGGCGCGAACGCGCCGGGCTTCGTGGAGATCATTCCCGCCACTGACGGCATGGACGAGATGTTCACGCGTTACTGGCGCGCGTCGGTGGACTGGGATGGCGCCGAGCCGATCCGGCCGTTCGGCTGAAGCGCCGATGAGCGCCGACGATGTCTTCGACCCGCGCTCGATCACGCGGCCCGAGCGCGCGCTGCTCAAGTATTACTTCATCACCTCGCTGTTCGCGCTGATCGCGTTTCCGATCGTGTTCCTGCCGCGGCTCTTCCGTTACGAGACGCTGCGCTACTCGTTCGACGACGAGGGCGTGGCGATGTCGTGGGGATTCATCTTTCGCAAGGAGATCTATCTCACCTACCGGCGCATCCAGGACATTCACGTCACGCGCAACTTGATTCAACGCTGGCTCGGCTTGGCCGACGTCGCCGTGCAGACCGCGTCCGGCGGCAGCGACGTGGAGATGGTGATCGAAGGCGTGCGCGAGCCCGATGTCTTGCGCGACTTTCTCTACCAGAACATGCGCGGCGCCCGCGGCATCGAGGCGCCGGCTGCGCCCGTCACGGTGTCCTCCGACGACGAGGTCACGCAGCTGCTGCGGGAGATCCGCGACTCGCTGCGCGGCGCGAGCACGGGCGCCGGAGGGCGGGGATGAGCACGGACCGGGTGGCGGCCGCGGTTTACTCGGGGGTGTGGGCCTGGCTCAGGTCCTGGTTTCGGGTGCCGTCCGAGCCGCCGCCGCTGCCGGCGGACTCCGGCGAGCCGCTGCGACAGGTGCACCCGGCCGCGGGCTTCCTCCGCTATCTCAAGCTCAAGTTCTGGATAGCTCTGCTAGCCGTCGACGGACTCATCGCGATCTTCTGGCTCGGGCTTGCCGCGCGCCATCCTCGGACCGCGATGATCCTGCTCGTACCGGCGCTGGTGATCGCCGTGCTTCCGGACATCGTGGTGTACGTCGCACTGCAGCTTCGCTACGACGCCACGTGGTACGTGATGTCGTCGCGCAGCTTGAGGATCCGCCGCGGCATCTGGGTGCTGCGCGAGATGACCATCACCTTCGAGAACGTGCAGAACCTCAAGGTCACCCAGGGCCCGTTGATGCGCTACTTCGGCATCAAGAACCTCGTGGTGGAGACGGCGGGCGGCGCCGCGCCGGCGAAGAAGCCGGACGGCACCGGCGGCCCGCCCGAGAATCAGGCCGTGCTCGAAGGTCTCGACAACGCGGACGAGATCCGCGACCTGATCATGGCCCGCGTGCGCGCGTCGCGCTCGGCCGGGCTCGGCGACGAGGCCGCGCACGAGCTCGCCGGGGCGCAGCGCGCGGCGCCGTCGCTCACGCCGGCCCAAGTTCAGCTGCTGCGGGAGATTCGCGACGCGGCCGCCGTGCTGACGCGTTGATCTCTACGGCGTCGCCGTGCAGGAGCAGCGCAGCGAACGGGTTCGCACGCTCACGAGATCGACGTTCTCGCCGATCGGGTAGTCGCCCGCGATGCTCACCGGCTGATCGTCGGTGCGTTGCCATTGCTCGCGGAACTCGAGCGTCTTGATCTCGCCGTTGGCGTCCTTGATGCGCACGCCCACCGAGTACTCGCCCGTGGACGCGGCGCAGGTCCGATTCTCGAGCGTGCCCCTGAGCTGCGCCACCGTGTTGCGCTGCGAGAACTGCACCTGGATGCTCGCCTCGCACGAGGTGCTCTTCGCCGTCGGCAGCGTGAGCGTGGTGGTGCTCTCCTTCTCGAAGCGCACTACCTCTTGGTCCCGCTCGTCGCAGGGGCGCGAGGTGCGCGAGGCCGTGGAACCGCATTTGAGCGACGACGAGCTCACGGTCTTGTCGGTGTCCTGGCCGAAGGCGATCGTGGCCAGGCACGCGAGCGCCGGCAGCGCGAGCCTAACTACACTGACGCGACTCATCTCCAACTCCTCGCGGGTTTACCGACGCAGCACACCGTACCACAGCGCTGCTCCATAACTCTTGAGCTAACGAAGCTCGCTTTGCTTCTCGCCGCGGCGATATGTTGAGCTCGGGTGGGCCGCCGGCGGCGGCCGCAGAATGGATCGTTTAGGGGAGGAATCGACGTGAGCAAATTCAACAGACGCAAGTTCTTTCAAACCAGCGGTGCCCTCGCGGCGCTGCCGGCGCTCGGATTGACGGCGGCGCGAGCACAGCAGCCGGCCGCGGGCGGCATCGAGATCGACAAGGACATCGTCTTCGGCAAGGGCGGCGACCTGGACCTGCTGCTCGACGTGTACAAACCGTCGCCCGCGAACGCGAAGCGCATGGCGATCGTGCACCTCTACGGCGGCGGCTTCTTCACCGGCAACAAGCAGGGCGTTGCGACCTCGGCGCGTGCGTTCGCCGGGCAGGGCTACGTCGGCATCGCATCGACCTACCGCCTCACCGGCCAGGGCCGCTGGCCCGCGCAGATCGAGGACACCAAGGCCGCAATCCGCTGGACGCGCGCGAACGCGGCGAAGCTCGGCATCGACGCCGACAAGATCGCCGTGGCCGGTTACTCGGCGGGCGGCATGCTCGCGCTGTTCGCGGCGGGCACCGGCGATCGTCCGGAGTTCGAGGGCAAGGGCGGCAACGCCGGCGTGAGCTCGAAGGTAGCCGCCTGCGTCGCGTTCTACGCGGCCACGCGCGCCACGCCGGGCCTCATGCCGGACGGCAAGGGCGAGGACAAGGCCGCGCTCGAGGCCGCGTCGCCGGGAACCTACATCTCCAAGGACTTCGCGCCGACGATCTTCCTGCACGGGCTCGCCGACACCACGATCCCCTACACGAGCAGCGTCGCGTTCTTCGACAAGCTGCGCGAGGCCGGCGTCAAAGTCGACCTGCACCTGCTGCAGGGAGCGCCGCACGCGTACGAGGGGCGCAACGAGGACGCGGCGCTCGCCTCGGCGCAAGTCGCCAACCTGTTCCTCGACCGCGTGGTCGTGAACCCGAAGGAATACCCGCCGTTCGGCGGGGGCGGCCGGCCGGGCGGGGCGGGCGGCGGCGGCCCGCGTGGACCCGGCGGCGCAGCCGGCGGCCCGCCCGGGGGCGGTCAGGGACGTAACAAGCAGTAGCTCGAGCGGCTTCGGAGCTCCGGCCTTGCGAGCGCCGGAGCTCGGTCGCGCGCGCTTCGTTTCGCGGGTAAGCTCGGCGCCCGGGAAGAACATCCGCGGGCGCCGAATGCGAGTCTCACGCGAGCACCTCACGACCGTGCCGCAAGCCGTGCGCCGCTACGCCGCCGACACCCTCGCGCAGGGCAGCAACGCCCCCGCGTGTGAAGCGGTGAGCCGGAGGGTCGCGGCCGCCTTCGACGCCGAGTTTGCCGCGGCGACCGCCGCCGGAGCCCCGATCGCGTGCGTGCCCGGCTGCGTCTTCTGTTGCCATCTCCGGGTCGGCGTCCTGCCGCACGAAGCGCTGGCGCTGTGGCACTACCTGCGGACGCAGCTGCCGGCCGCCGAGGCCGCGGAGATCGAGCGCGTCATTCGCGCGAATGCGCAGCGCATCGACGAGCTGACGCCGGCCGAGCACCGCGCCGCCAACATCCCGTGCGCGTTCTTGCGCGCCGGCCGCTGCAGCGCTCACCCGGTTCGTCCCTCGGCGTGCGCCGCCTACCACTCACTGAGCCGCGAGCGCTGCGAGCACGCGTTCGACAACCCGCGCGACGCCGGCACGCCGAAGAACCGCCGGCCGGCGCTGCTCGCGCTTCAGGCGTTCGGCGACGCGCTGATCGCGGCCGCACGCGCGGGCCTCGAGGACGCCGGCTTCGCGAGCGCCGAGACCGAGCTGCATCAGAGTCTGCGAGCCTTGCTCGAGGGCCCGCACAACGCAAATCCATCACTGCCGGAGGCAAGCCCATGTCCAAAGTCGTGCTGAGTTTCATGGCGGTCGCGCTCGTCGCGGCCGTGGCCGTTACCCGCGTGACCGCGCAGGGCGGCAACAAGCTCTCGCCGCAGGACTACATCGACATTCGCCAGCTGATCGACGCCTATCCGCGGATCCTCGACAACTGCACGAACAACGGCAACGACTACGCCGACCTCTACACCGACGACGCAACCTTCGGTGTGTCCTCGACGTGGGGAAGCGGCGCGAAGATCTGGTTCCGCGGCCGCGAGCAGATTCGCGCCGCGGGCGGCGGCACGCAGAACGGTTGCCGGCCGCCCGCCGGCAAGCGGAGCTATCACTTGAACATCAATCCGTTCATCACGGCCACCGCGGACGGCGCGAAGGCGACCTCCACGCTGCTCGAGCTCACCAACGACACGAACTCGCGCGGCGACATCGTGCACTGGGAAGGCGGGTACGAGGACACGTTCTCGAAGACCGCGAAAGGGTGGCGGTTCAAGTCGCGGGTGCACGTCTGGCCCGAGGTGCAGTGGACCGACAATCCCGCCGACATGCCGCCGCGGAACCTGGAGAAGGAGTAGCGCGAACGGCTCCTCGGCGGGCGCGAAAACCGCCCGGAGCTCGGCGCGACGTGCGCCGGGGAGGCCGCGTCGCCGGCGCTTGGGCATCGAGGGAAGTCCTCGAAAAGGACGGCGTAAGTCTCGCTGTCCGCAACCGCTTTCTCCCGGTGCAGAACGATGCGGCGCGTATGAGGCGAGCTAAAGCGTCGGCGCGCCCGGCGTTCGGCGAAACGTGGGCCTTTCGCGAACGAAGTAGCCTGTGATAGGTTTCGCGCCGACTCGCGTGGCGAGCAATTTTTCTTCAGGGGAGAGGACCCGAGTAATGGCAAAAGCACCGACGAAATCCGAAATCCTGGCCCAGATCTGCAAGGACACCGACCTGTCGCGCAAGCAGGTCACCGCGGTGTTCGATTCGCTGAATGGCGTCATCAGGAAGAGCCTGCGTGGCAACGGTCTGTTCACGATGCCCGGCTTGCTCAAGATGAAGGTCGTGAAGAAGCCCGCAACGAAGGAACGCGAGGGCATCAATCCGTTCACCAAGCAGCCGGTGATCTTCAAGGCGAAGCCCGCGTCGAAGAAGGTGCGCGTGCTGCCGCTGAAGAGTCTCAAAGGGTTCGTGAACTGAACGCTCCGCTCGGCCGCGATTCGCGCGGCTGACGGCACGGGGAGGCAGGGGGGCGGCGCTACTCGAGCGCCGCTCTCGCGTTTCCCTTCCTCGAATCGACTATTGCTCCCCGGCGGGCGCCTTGCCGTCTTCCGGAGCCCCGGTGCCGGCCGAGCCCATGAAGAGGCGCGAGCCGTCGGGCAAGATCAAGTCGCGCCCGTTGGCGCGATTGGCGCCGCTCTTCGCGCGGTAACCCACGATCGTGATCTCGGTGCCGGCCTTGACCGTGTCGCGGTTGAAGCCGCGGCGCAGCAGCGTGTTCGGCGTTGCGCCTTCGATCATCCACGCCGTGGTGGTGCCGTCCGGGTTCCTCACGTCGATGTGCAGCCACGAGTGCGGGTTGATCCACTCGAGCTTGGTGATCGTGCCGTGCAAGGTCACGGGCGCGTTCGCGTCGAACTCGGCCGCGAACGAGTGATGCGCCGTTGCCGGCTGTGCCGCGACGCCGAGCAGCAACGTGCCTGCGAGTCTCGCCAAACGCTTCGTCATTCGTGTCCCCTCACTGCTTCTTGGTGGCGGCGGCCGCCGCTTTGTCGGCGAGGCGCGCCTCCTCGAGGATGTTGCGCAGGCCGTAGTTACCCTCGTGGCATGCGTACTCGTAGAGCTCGCCCTCGGACGGCCGCATGAAGTACGCGACGGTCCAGGGCTGCACCCACTGCGTGGGGTCGTTGAACGTGAGCCGGAAGTCGATGCGATCGGGCGCTACCTTGGTGTAGCGCTCCGTGAGCACGAGGTTCTCGCCCGAGCCGCGGTAGTTGGTCCTGCCGTTGAAGTTGCGCGACTCGATGACCAGCGTGTCGCCTTCCCAGTGCCCGCGCGACTCGCCGAGATAGCTCTTGACGTGGCTGAACGGCGAGCCGTCGAGCGGCACGACGCGCGTCTCGTGAATCATCTCGTGCACGATCGCCACGTAGCCGGGGCCCTGGGCGATCCGGATGTTGTTGTTGTAGAGCGTGGGCAGGATCGTGGAGGGCAGGCCGCGCGTGATGCAGCGCTCGTAGAGCGGGCGGTCGAGATACGAGTCGACCTTGCCGCCGGCTGGTCCCGGCGCAGCGCCCCCGGCGGTGCGGGCCGCGGCGGCCTGCTGCTGACGCGCCTGCGCCGCGGGGGTGAGCGGCGGCATCTTGCCGTTCGGCGGGTCGAGGATCAGCGACGTGCGCTTCGACTCGTCCACGTGACGGCCCGGGTCGGTGAGGTACTCGGCGTGCACGAGGCCGGTCTGTACCGTGGTGTCCGGGTTCTGGGTCATGCGCTTGGTGGCGCGTCCCTCGAGCTCGGCGATTTCCTCGTCGGTGTAGAACTGGCGGTCGCCCAGCTCGGGGCGGCGCTCCATCGGCGTGATCGTGCGGTAGTCCCACACGCCTTGCAGATCCGGGTCGCCCCAGGACGTGCGGGGCGCCTTGAAGGCGGGCTTCTCCGCGGCGCCCGCGGAGCGGATCTGAGCCTGCACGGCCGGCGCCGCCAAGGCACCCACCGCAACCGCAATCGCCGTCAATGCCAATACTCGCGTGCGCATCGCGCCCCTCCAATTGGCTGTCGGCAAGATCGTAGCACCAGCCTGCGGGAGTTGCGCCTCGTCCCGGCGCAACTTTCCTCGGGCGCTGGGCGCGTACGCCGGATTACTCGCTGCGCAGCGCCCGCGCGGGCGGGGGCGTCGCCGCGCGCCAGGTCTGTCCGCCCACCGCCAGCGTGGCGATCGCGAGAGTGAGCGCGAGGCACCCGGCGAACGGCCACGGCGTCACGGCGATCGGGTCGGCGAATTGCGTGAGATAACCGCGCGCCGCGACATAAGCCGCTGGCCACGCCGCCACGCCCGCGATCAGCACGGGCAGCGCGAAGCCGCGCAGCAGCAGCGAGACGATGCTCTCGGTCCTGGCTCCGAGCACCTTGCGCACGGCGATCTCGCGCGCGCGACGGCCGACCACGAGCAGCGCGAGCGCGAACAGTCCCACGGCCGCGATCAGCAGTGTGAACACCGCGAGCCCCACGAACGCCTGGTTCACCCGCAGGTTCACCTCGAACGCCGACTCGAACAAGTCGTCGACGAAGCGGTGGGCCGGCGCCACGTTCGGCGCGACGCGCTTCCAGAGCGCATCGATGTCCGCGATCGTTCCGGCCACGTCGTCGCGGGCGATTCGCACCACGTGATAGTTCGTGTCGCCGGCAGGCAGGTACAGGCTCGGCGCTCGGCCGCCGGCCCAGCTGAAGAGATTGAGCCGCCGCGGCGCGGCGACGCCGACGATCTCGTAGGGCCGGTGGTTGCTCGCGGCGTAGACGAGCTCGCTCACGGCGCTCTCCGGCGTCGCGAAGCCGAGCGCCGCGGCGAGCTCCGGATCGATGACGACGCGCAGCGGGGCCGACGCCGCCGACGCGCGATCCGGGTCCGGGTCCGGCCGGTCGCCGTGGGCCGTATCGAGGCCGCGCCCGGCCAGGATCGGGATCTCGAAGGTCGAGAAGAAATCGTCCCGGACGCCGTAGAGCAGCGTGAAGCGCGGTGTCGCCGCCGCATCGGGCGTACGCGCGACCAGGTCGCCGGCCGCGCCGATCCAGGGTGCCGTGGCCAGCTCGGTTTCGCCGCGCACGCCGGGCAGGCGCAGTAGCTCGGTGCGCAGCGTCTCGTGGGTTACGCCCGTGAGCGCCGCGTAATTCTCCACGACGAGCAGCGGATCGCTGTTCCGCGCGAGGCCGGTCTGCTGCAGGTGCCGGTTCTGGAGCCAGCTCACCGTCATCGCGATCAGCAGGAAGCTCGTGACGAAGAATTGCGCGCCGACGAGCGCCGTCGAGAGAAAGCGCGGGCCGAACCGGGCGGCGCCGCCGTGCAGCGCGAACACGGGCCGGGTGTGAGCGAGCGCGACCGCGGGCAGGATTCCCGCGACCACCGTCACGGCGGCGACCAGGGCTACCGTGGAGGCCCACGACCGAGCGTCCGCGAGCAGCGCGAGGCGCACGTCGACACCCGTCGCGGTCTCGAGCGCCGGTGCGATGGCCGCAACCGCGCCGGTCGCGACGGCCACCGCCAGCGCCGTGAGCAGCCCGCACTCGACGAGCGACTGGGCCATCACTTGCCGCACGGTGGCGCCGAGCGCCCGGCGCACGCCCACGTCGCGCGCGCGGAACGCCGCGCGGCCGATCGCGAGATTGGCATAGTTGAGGCAGGCCACCGCGAGCACGAGGCCCGCGAGCGTCCACAAGATCGGCGCCAACGGCATGCCGCCGCCCATGCCGAACGCGCCGTCGGTCATGCGCTCGAGCACATCGCCGACCGGCATTAGACCGAGCTCGAGCTTGAGCTCCGCGAGCTGCGCGGCGGGCATGTGGCGTGCGACGAACGCGGGCAGCTGGGCGCGAAGCTCGGCGGCCGTGAACGAGCCGTCGGCGGGCAGCAGCACGTAGGTGAGCTCGAAGGTGGGTCCCCAGTATTCGGGGCCGGTGGTCGTGTCGCGGCCGAAACGCGCGCGCTGCACGTTCTCGAAGACGTCGCGAGACGTGAGGGCGTCGAACGGAAACACCGCGCTCAGCGACCGTCCCATGATCGACGGTTCGGGAATCGCGCGGACGACGCCCGTGACCGTGAGCTCGTCGGCGCCGTCGTGGACGATGTGCTTGCCGAGCGCGCCGTCCGAGCCGAACAGCTGCCGCGCGACGCGCTCGGTGAGCACCACCGACCGCGGGCTCGCGAGCGCGCGGCTCGGATCGCCCTCGATGAACGGCAGGTCGAGGATCTCGAGCAACTCGGCGTCGGCCGCGAAGTCGGTGATCCGGAGCGACCGGTCGCCGGCGACGTACGACGCGTGGTCGTTCACCTGAGCGGCGCGGGCCGTGCGCTCGATCCGCGGGAAGTCCGCCTGCAGATAGCGGGCGACGTAGGCCGAGGTGAAGGCTTGCTCGAACGGCGTGGTGCCGTCGCCGAAGTCGCGCTTCGACGTGACGACGTAGGTGCGGTCCGACTTCGGAAACTGCTGCTCGGCGCGCTGCCAGAACCCCACGAATCCCGACACGATCACGAAGCACACGAGGCCGAGCGCGAGCGTGAAGACGTTGAGCAGCGCGGCCCCCGGAGAGCGGCGGAAGTTGCGCAGCGCGAGGGACACATAGTGACGCAGCATCACGGCACCTCGGCGGGTAGTGCCCGCCCAAGCCTACCGGATTTCGAGTTTGGTGCTAACTTACTCGCAGGCGTACTGGCAGGGGTGGCGATCATGCGGTTTCGAACCTTTATTGCGGCGCTAGCGCTCGCGGCATTCGCTCACACCGCGGCGGCGCAGGGCGGCGGCGTGCGCGTGCTGTGCTCCAACGGGATGAAGGCGGTGTTCGACGCGCTGCGGCCGCAGATCGAGCGTGAGCTCGGCCAGCCGATGACGGTGGAATTCGGCACCACCGCGGCGTTGCGCGCGAAGATCGAGTCGGGCGCGGCATTCGACGTGGCGGTGATCACCACGGAGGCCGTCAACGATCTCGCCTCGAAGGGCGCCATCGCGGCGCCGTCGGTGGGCGCGCTCGGACGGTCGGGCATCGGCGTTGCGCTGCGGGCGGGCGCCAAGCCGCCGCCGCTCGCGACGACGGACGACCTCAAGAAGGCGCTGCTCGCCGCGAAGTCGATCACCTGGGTGAGCGTAGGCGCCACGAGGCCCGGCATCGAGCGCATGCTCGAGAAGCTCGGCATCGCGAAGGACGTGCAGCCGAAGGTCACGCTCACGAATACGGTGGACGAGGCGAACGAGAGCGTCACGAGCGGCCGCGTGGAGCTCGCGCTCACGCTGAAAAGCGAGATCGTTTCCGCCAAGGGGCTCACGTACGCGGGGCCGTTGCCGGCCGACGTGCAGAGCTACGTGTCGTTCGCGGCCGGCGTGGCGGCGAAGTCCGCGGCGGCGATGGACGCGGCGCGCGTCGTCGCGACCTTGGCGGCGCGCTCCGCCGCGCCGACCTATCAAGAGAAGGGCATGGAGCTCGCGATCGCGCGCTAGCGCGACCCGCCCGCTGCCCGCGACCACCGGCAATCGCCGCCGGCGAACTCCTCGGTTTGGCGGACGCCGCACGCGCGCGCGTCGAGACTTCCCAACTGCCGCGCACGTATACTTCCTCGCAGTCGCGCGCAGTGAGAAGGGGAGCCCGGCATGTCGAGAGTTCTAGGTGCAACGTTGGTCGGTTTGGTGTTGGCCGCGCCCGCGTGGGCGCATCACGGCTTCGGCCGGTTCGACCCCACGAAGAAAGTCACGCTCGAGGGCACGCTCACCGGCATCGATTTCGTGAACCCGCACGCCTACATGTACTTCGACCAGACCACGGCCGACGGCAAGGTGATCAAGATGCGCTGCGAGATGCGCGCCGCCACCGTGCTGCGCCGCTCCGGCTGGACGCCGGAGATGTTCGTGCCGGGCAAGCACGTGGTGATCAACGGCAATCCGCATCGCGACGATCCGTCGTCGTGCTACATCGAGGACCTCACGATCGGCGATGCGCCGACGTTGAAGCGTTACGAGCAGCTCACCACGGCCACGCCAACGGCGCCGAAAGATCGCCCGGCGCGCACGGCGTGGGGCGAGCTCAACCTCGCGGGTGATTGGGCGCAGGAGCAGTACCTGATCGCGCGTGCGCCGCAAGGCAGCCGCGGCGGGCTCGTGCCGAAGAGCCAAGTGGCGGCCGTCGAGGCCGGCACGGTGAAGGTCGAGGACCTGCCGCAGAACGGCTGGGGCGCGAGGCCCGTGACGTTCACGCCGGCGGGCCAAGCCGCGGCCGACGCGCTGCGCGCCAAGCCGCCGAGCGACAACGCGCGCTCGCGCTGCGAGATCACGAGCGTGCTGTTCGACTGGGTATTCGACGGCCCGATCAACCGCATCACCCAGACGAAGGACGCGATCACGATGGAGTACGGGCGCGGGCTCAAGCGCACGATCCACATGAACCTGAAGACCCACCCGGCGAACGTCACGCCGAGTCGCGCAGGCCACTCGATCGGCCGCTGGGAAGGCGACACGCTGGTCGTCGACACCGTGGGCTTCGCGCCCGGCACGATCGCGGGCAACGTCTCGAACGACGTGAAGCTGCACGTGCTCGAGCGCTTCTCGCTCGATCCCAAGACGCTCGCGCTGCGGCGCGACTACGAGGCCGAAGATCCCACGTACTTCACCGACAAGTACGCGGGCTACGACATCGTGATGCCGGCCGACGCGCCGTACGCCGAGGACAAGTGCGAGGAGCTCACCTACCGCGACTACTCGAAAGAGAACGCGAAGTAGGGCGCCTGCGCGCGGACGCGGGGTGCGCCGCGCGCGTTTGAAAACGAATCGAAGAGCCCGCCGCACGAGCGGGCGATGGGGGAGTGCGTAATGAAGCTTCGAACAGGTTTGGGTGCGGCGACGTTGCTCGCCGCCGCGATGGGGCTCGGCGCCGCGGGCGTCGCGAGCGCGCAGCAGCCGGCGCCCGCTCCAGGCGCGCAGGCGCCGGGGGCGCAAGGCGCGCGCCCGGCCGGTCAGGGGCAAGGGCGCGCCGGCGGTGGTGGTGGCGGCGGCGCTCGACCGCAGCTTCCGCCGCTCGGCGACGGGCCGTGGGACTACCAGACGGAGAAGGAGAAGATCCACGTCACCGTCGTGACGAAGGGCCTCGATCATCCGTGGGGCATGGCGTTCCTGCCCGACGGCGGCATGCTCGTGACCGAGCGCCCCGGCCGTCTGCGCCTCGTAAAGAAGGACGGCACGCTCGATCCCACGCCGATCGGCGGCTTGCCGAAGATGCGCGCGGCCATTCTCGGCGGCCTGATGGACATCGCGCTCCATCCACAGTTCGCGCGCAATCACTGGGTCTACTTCACGTACTCGAAGCCCGACAAGGACAAGGACTTCATCGCCACGACGGCCGTGGCGCGCGGCAAGTACGACGGCGGCGCCACGCTCACCGACGTGCAGGACATCTTCGTGGCCGACTCGTGGTACGGCTCCGAGGAAGCGGGCAAGAACAACCGCTGCTGCGGCCAAGGCCCGGCGGACGGAAGCTACGGCTCGCGCATTGCGTTCGACAAGGCGGGCTTCCTGTTCGTCACGATCGGCGACCGCAACTGGGGCGAGAGGGCACAGGACCCGTCGTCGCACATGGGCAAGATCGTCCGCATCAAGGACGACGGCTCCGTGCCGAAGGACAATCCGTTCGTCGGCAAGCAGGGGTACAAGCCCGACATCTGGACGCTCGGTCACCGCAACCCGCTCGGCCTCGTGTTCAACTCCAAGGGCGAGCTCTGGGAGAGCGAGTTCGGCCCGCGCGGCGGCGACGAGGTCAACAAGATCGAGAAGGGCAAGAACTACGGCTGGATCCTCGTCACCAACGGCTGGCATTACGATCGCGACGCGAAAGACGACAC
>DASUFK010000386.1:0-8743 GCA_036274615.1 Gammaproteobacteria bacterium
ATGAAGGCGTTCATGCCCGAGTCGCAGATCCTGTTCGGTACCGACTATTCCCCGGAGCCGATCGAGTCGACGGTGGACCCGCTGCCCGCGCTCAAGCTGTCGCGCGCGTTCGAGCAGATGATGCTGCGCGGGAACGCGGAACGGCTGTTCCCGCGGTTCAAGGCGAAGTAAACGCGCCGGCGCAACTGCCGAGCTCCGACACGTCCACGTCCGCCCGGCCGCTGCCGCGAGTCAATTCGGCAGCGCGAACACGAACAGGTTGTTGCCGAGCGACGGCTTGAGCTCGGGCGTGAGGCGGTTCGCGCCCATTCCGGTGAGCGACGACCCCGTGCTCACTGCCACGTACTGCTTGCCCGCCACGGCGAAGGTCACCGGATACCCCGACACCGGCGAGCCCAGGTTGATCTCCCAGAGCACCTTGCCGGTGGCCGCGTCGAGCGCGCGGAATCGTCCCGCGGCGTCGCCGCCGAACACGAGCCCGCCGGCCGTCGACACCAACGACATCACGGCCGCGCGCTGGTCGTACTTCCAGAGCGTGGCGCCCGTCTCCACCGAGATCGCGTACACGCTGCCGACACCGGTGCTATTCGGCGCGATGCGCTGCTCCGTCTTGATCCCGTACAGCGAGTCGAGGCTCGGACGGCTCAGCGTCGGCGACACGGTCATGCAGGTGTTCTGGAGCGGGAAGAACATCACGTTCGCGCCCGGGCTGTAGGTGCCCGCGGGCCAGTTCTTGCCGCCGAGCGCCGTGGGGCACACGGTGCGCTCCTGGCCCATCTCGACGAACGTGGTCTCCGGATTCACGGTAGCTTCGCCCGTGGTCCCGTCGATGCCGAGCAGCACGTTCTGCTCGACGGTGGGCCGCGCCCAGAGGAACTCGCCGGTGCGCGCGTCGAGCGTGTAAACGACGCCGGTCTTTCCCGGGATGCCGGTGACCACCTTGCGCCGCTCGCCGGGCCGCAGCTTCGGATTGATCCAGGTCACCGCGCGCTTGTCGGGCGCGATCGCCGTTTCCACGAGCAGGCGCTCGAACGGATGATCGAGATCCCAATGGTCCACGAGATGCTGGTAGTACCAGACGATCTTGCCGGTGTCCGCGTCGAGCGCCAGCGTGGAGTTGTGGTAGAGGTACTTGCGGTCGTTGCCCGCAAGCGCGAACTTCGGCGCGGGCGACGTCACCGATGTGCCGGCGTAGACGAGGTTGAGCTCCGGGTCGTAGCTCGGCACCATCCAGCTGCCCACGTGCCAGCGCGCCTCGTCGGGCAAGTCGCCCCACGAGTCGCCGCCCGTCTCGCCCGGCGCCGCGATCGTGCGCCGCCGCCAGAGCTCGCGGCCGGTGCGCGCGTCGTGAGCCGTGATGATGCAAGCGGCCGGGCTGCCCTCGGGCTCGCAACCGCGGCCGGAGATGATCTTGCCGTTCGCGATGATCGGCCCGGAGGTCTGCTGCGCGCCGTGCTTGTAGTCGAGGATCTTCGTTTCCCAGCGCAGCTGTCCGTTGCGCGCGTCGAGCGCGAACACGAAGTCGTCGGCGCTCGTGTCGATGATCGTGTCGGCGTAGATCGCGAGGTTGCGGTTGATCGACGGCACCGGGAAGTAATCGCCGAGATCTTGCGGCAGCGACCGCCGGTACTCCCACAGTAAGTCGCCCGAGGCCGCGTCGATCGCCTGGATCACGTCGCTCGGATTCGGAAAGTACATCACTCCCGCGTGCACGAGCGGAGTGCCTTCCTGCATGCCGGAGCCGAGCGCGCGAGTCCACACGAGCCGCAGCTGCGAGACGTTGCGCTTGTCGATCTGCGTGAGCGGGCTGAAGCCCCACGAGTCGAGCGTGCGCCGCCACATGAGCCAGTCGGCGGGATCGGGGCGCTGGAGCATCGCGTCGGTGACGGGCTTGAACGTGTCGGCGGGCTGCGCGCCCGCGGCGCACGCCGCCAGAACCGCGGCACACGCGGCGCCGCGCCGCACCCAGCGCGCGGCGGCCGTCGTCCGAGCGGCTCGCGCGCTCATGGCTTCGCCCCCTTCACGCCGCGGTAGACCGCCGCGACGAATTGCTTCGTGGTCCAGAACCCCGTGGTGGCGCCGTAACGCGGATCGTAGTCGCGCGTGGGCGCGGCGGCCTGCACCTGCTCGAGCGTGAGCCCGCGCGCCGCCATGTCCTTGATCCGGTCGCGCAGGATCGTGAGCATGTCGCGGTACTCCACGACGTCGGCCTCGTCGCAGAGCCGGCCGTGACCGGGCACGATCAGCGTGCCGCCTTCCTGACGGTCCGCCGGCACGGCGAGCTCGATGATGTGGTTGAGCGCCGCGATGATGCCGTTGATGTTGCCGCCGGCCGCTTCGTCGATGAACGGGTAGGTGGTCGTGACGAACACGTCGCCCGCGCTGATCACGTCGGACTTGCGGAAGTACACGATGCTGTCGCCGTCGGTGTGCGCGGCCGGCTCGTGGAACATCTGCACCGCCTCGCCGTTGAAGTACAGGTCCTTGCGCTCGACGAAGAACGTGTCGGTGGGCAGCGCGTGCTGCGCAGCCGGCGGCTTGCGCTTGTTCATCGCGAGCATCACGTTCTCGTGCGCCACCACCGTGGCGCCCTCGCCGGCGTCCTTGATCGTGCCGGACACGTTGCCGCCCGCGATCGTGCTGCCGGCCTGCGCGATGGCCTCGTTGCCGCCCGTGTGATCGGGGTGCGCGTGCGTGTTGAGCACGTAGTGGATCGGCCGCCTAGACAACGTGCGGATCGCCGCGAGGATCTTGTCGCTGAGCTCGGCGAACTGCGTGTCCACGATGAGCACGCCGTCGTCGCCCACCTGCACGGTCGAGTTGCCCACCGGCCCCACGAGCATGTAGACGTTGCCTTGCACGGGCAGGATCTCGATCTTCGCGGCTTTGAAGTCGACGGCGGGCTGCGCGCTCGCCGCAGCGATCCAGCTCGCGGCGACGGCGGCCGCAGCGAATCTCGCGAACGCGTTTCTGACCGTTTTCATGGGTCGCTCCGGCACGGCTTCGGGCTCCATTTCGACGCGTTCGGCTCGCGGCGGAAGTGCGAGCTCGTCACGAAGTGCCCGTTGAGGTAGGTCGGGTCCTCGACGATGGTGGTCACCACGAGCCACTGCGCGCCGTCCGGCGCGGCGAACTCGTCGAAATACTCCGTGAGCGTGGTGCGCTCGCTGTACGGCACGCCGTTGCGCCTGAGCCAGCCGGGCGCCAGGTTCGTGGTCGTGACCTCGAGCGACCCGCCCGGGGGCGGCGGTCCGGGCGGCGGCGGGCCCAGGCCTCCGACACGGCGCAATGACCGCTGCCATTTCGCGCGCGAGTCGCCTTGCAGGCTCGGCGGCGCGGCCGGTGCAGCCGCGGCCGACGCGAAGCGCAGCAGGCGAGTCTGCTTGCCCGCGTCCGTCTCGATCTTCAACACGTCGGCGCCTTCCCACGAGATCCGCAGGCGCGTGGGCATGCGCAGCAACGCGGGCGCGCCGTACGCCTTGCACGAGCCGTCCGTGGCCGGATCCCAGGCGTCCGCCGCCGCGCGGCCTTGCGCGTTCAACGGTTGAACGCTCGTGGTGTCGCCCTTCGGCGGCGTGACCATGCGCCAGCGCCAGTCCTCGTTGACGATCGACACCCACGTGCCGGTCATGTCGAACGGCGCGGCGTCGCGCGGCGCTTGCGGCGGTGGCGGTGGGCCGCCGCGCGGCTGTGCGGCCGCCGGCACGCTCACACCGAGGGACGCGAGCGCGAAGGCGAGCGCCAGCGCCGCTCGCATGGCCGTCGTCGTGCGCGTCATCGGAGCTTCTCCGCGTATTCCGGCAGCGCCGTCTGCGCACCGCCGCGCGTCGCCTCGTAGGGCAGATGATGAGTCTCGGCGAACTCGCGCAGGAACGGGTTCTGCCCCGGCAGGAAGCTCGGCACCACGCCGTCGGGCCGAACGACCTCGATCACGATCTCGCAGGGATACGGGTCCATGGTGCCGTTCGGCACGAGCTCGAAGCCGTTCGATTTCACGAGCGGCTCGGTGAGATACACGGGGTCTTGCACGATCGACACGTGCGTCAGCAGATCGCCGTGCCGATAGAAGCGATCCGTCATCGTGGCGCGATCGCTGAGCGGCAAGCCGTTGCGCCGCATCCAACCGGCCTTCAGGTGCGTGGTCTCGACGACGAGCACGTCGCCCTCGAAGTGCCCCGTGGAGAATCCTTGCCAGGTGTGCCGGTCGTATTCGGACGGATGCGGGCGCCCGTCCATCCAGATCACGCGGTGCTGGGCCTGCCAGGCGATGTGGGTGTGGATGGCCACGAGCTGCTGGGTGGTTTCGTCGCGCTCTTCCCAGATCCGCAGCATGCCGACGCCGCGAAAGCCGTAGGTGCTCGGGTGCGGCTTGCACTGGTGCTCCGGCACGGTGAGCAGCGACGCGTCCCAGGTCTCGGCGCGCAGCCGCGCGGCGTCGCTGATCGGGAGGCCGAGATAGTCGCCCATCGAGGGGCCGGGGATCCGTTCTTCGACGTCCTCGTGGAAGATCGGATTCCAGTAGCCCATCAAGTTGAGCTGCGCGGACGCGCTGCTTGCGGATAGCACCGCGAGCAGCACGAGCGCCGCGCGTAGCCACGCCCCGTTCATTGCAATCCCCCGTACCGTGCGCGTCTGCGCGCGCGCCCAGAACACACTGCCGAACCAGACTCTACCGTATCGCCGCCGGCGCCGCGTCCCGGCTAGCTTCGTGCCCCGCGGTGCGGCGGACCAGTCGTGTCTCACTTTGGCCGGTTTGCGTTTGTGCCAAGCGGCGGCCGCACCTCATAGGGCCCTCCCGAGACACGCCGGAAGACCATCCCTGGGGCTCGTCGCCGCACATCCCTGTGCGGCGACGGTCTCGGGAGGGCCCTATGAGGTACGTCCGCCGCTTTCGAGCGTATCGCGGCCAAAGTGAGACACGACGGACGCGAAACTTTACCGCGCCGTGCAACCGATTGCATGATAGCGGCCCGTCGGCGTCCGCGCGTCGGAGCAAACGCGGTCACAGGCGACGACACAGAACAACAAGCAACACCGCTCAGTTCGGGGGCCCCATGCGCACGATCGCGTTTCGAATGCCGACACGTTCGTCGATCGCCGGGCCCGGCGCTGCGCGAGCCGTGCGTGCGCGCGTGGGATGCGCCGTCGCGGCGCTGCTGCTCGCGGGATCGGCGGCGGCGCAGATCGCGCCGGGGCCCGGCGTGAACCCGCGCAACGTTTGGTCCGACCCGCCCGAGAAGTTCACGACGCGTGTGGTCGCGACGGATCTCGCCGATCCCTTCGAGGTCGCGTTCGGGCCCGACGGTTTTCTGTGGATCACGGAGCGGACGGGCAAGCGGGTGGTGCGCGTGAACCCGGCCGACGGCACGCGCAAGGTCGCGGTCGAGATCGACGACGTGTATCAGATTCTGCGGCAGGAAGGGCTGCTCGGACTCGCGCTGCATCCGAAGCTGCTCGAAGGCCAGCCCTACGTCTACGTGATGTACACGTACGACGCCGATCCGGGGCCGGGCGAGGATCGGCGCGCGAAGATCCGCCGCTACAGCTATGACCGCGCCACGGAGCGGCTCGGGGCGCCACTCGACCTGCTCACCGGCCTGCCGCACGGGCCCGACCACGGCGCGAGCCGGCTCGTGTTCGGCCCGGACGGCAAGCTCTACGCGAGCCGCGGCGACCACGGCTCGAACTTCCTCGCCTACCACTGCGTGCCGAACCGCGCGCAGGAGCTGCCCACCGCCGCGGACGTGGCGGCGCGCAACTGGCGCGGCTACGAAGGCAAGATCCTGCGCGTCGACGCCGAGAACGGCTCGATCCCACGCGACAACCCCGTGCTCGCCGGCGTGCGCAGCCACGTTTGGAGCTACGGCAATCGCAATCCGCAGGGTCTCGCGTTCGGGCCGGACGGCAAGCTCTACGAGTCGGAGCACGGGCAGGACACCGACGACGAGGTCAACGTCATCGAGGGCGGGCGCAACTACGGCTGGCCGCTGATCGCGGGCTATCGCGACGACCGGTACTACGTCTACGCGAACTGGTCCGCGTCGGCGCCGACGCCTTGCAAGGATCTCGAGTACGGCCGCGACGTGCCGAGCACGGTGCCGCAAACCAAGGAGTCGGACGCGAACGTGGCGAATTTCGCGCCGCCGCTGCGCACGTTCTTCACGGTGCCGAGCGACTACGACGTGCGCAAGCTCGGCAACGCGACGGCCGCGCTCGCCGGTCTCGAGATCTACGACTCGCGCGCGATTCCGGGCTGGGGCCCGTCGATCTTGGTCACCGGCATGGCGAGCGGCGTGGTCTATCGCCTGCCGCTCGACGGCGGCTCGGGTCCGCCCCTCACTTACTTCAAGGGGCAGGGCCGCTTTCGCGATCTCGCTGTCTCGGCCGACGGCTTGCGGATCTACGCGGTCACCGACGTCACCGGGCGCACCGCCACGGAGACGGGCGAAATGACGGCGACGCTGCCGAATCCCGGTGCGCTGCTCGAGCTCACCTACGCGGGCGCGCCGGCGCGCAAGTGAAGCGCGGCGCTAGCGCCGCGCTTGCTCGAACGCCAGGTTCTTGCTGAAGAACGGCATCACGTAGTCCTGGAACCGGAACGCGACGGCGCTCGTGTGCGTGCCGGAGTAGATCTCGAAGGCGTTGGCGATGCCGTAACCCTCGAGCAGCGTGTGCAGCTTGCCGGCGTCGACGCGCAGCCCGTCCTGGTCGCCCACGTCGATCGCGATCGCTTTGTACTGACGCAAGTTGCCGATGTACTGATCGACGAAGGCGAGCGGCGCGTTCGCCGCCCACTTGGCGAGCACGGCTTTCTCGTTCTCGCCGACGGGCAAGTCGAGGTACAGCGGCGGATTGTTCGGATTGGGCGACCACGCTGCGCCGACGGCGAGCTGCGCACGCAAGCCGAACGGCAGCTTCTCCGTGTCCGCCGCGGTTTTCACGGCCGCGAGCGCCTCGTAGCCCGGACCGTTGAACGGCACGGCACCGTCGCGCGCCGACATGCAGCAGGGGCTCATGATGTACAGCGCGCCGAACACGTCCGAATGCTTCATGCCGATGCGGCTCGCGCCGTAGCCGCCCATCGAGTGGCCCACGAGACCGCGGCTCGCCCGCTGCGGAATCGTGCGGTAGTGCGCGTCCATGTACGCCACCACGTCGCGCGCCACGTAGTCCTCGAAGTTGCCGGTGGTTGCCGAATTCGAGTACATCGAGCCCAGATGCAGCGTCTTCGAGTCCGGCAACACCACGATGAGCTCGCGCGAACCCTTGGCGAACGCGCCTTCGAGCGTCTGCGGCACGTGAATCTCCTGCGACCACTGCTCGGCGCCGATCGAGTAGCCGTGCAGCGCGTAGACCACGGGGTAGCGCCGATTGCGATTCTCGGCGTAGCTCGGCGGCAGCAGCACGAGCGCATCGCGATCGACCGCGTCGCCTTCGAGATTGCCTTCGAGCGCGGCGCCGTGGATCTTGATGCGCTCCACTTTGGCCGGCTTCGCGCCGGCCACGGGGTCCGGCGCCGGAACGTTCGCTTGGCCGTGAACGGCGCCTGAGCCGAGCAACGCGCACACGACGGCGAGGACGGCAGCGGTCTTCAACATGGTGTCTCCTTATATTATCCGGCCCAGCGCAGCACGAGCGGATCGAGCGTGCGGGCGGTCGCGAGCAGCCCCGCGCGCTGGCGAGGGTGCACCGGCTGCACCGGCAGTCTCACTTTGTCGGAACGGATCACGCCGCCCTCTTTCATGAGGATCTTCGCGGTCGCGAACCCGCACTGCCGGTTCTCGTAGTTGATCAGCGGCAGCCAGCGCGCGTACGCGGCCGCCGCCTCGTCGCGCCGGCCGGCCGCGAACGCGTCGTAGATCGTGCGGATGCCGTCGGGGTAGCCGCCGCCCGTCATCGTGCCCGTGGCGCCCGCCTCGAGGTCGGCCATGAGCGTGATGCCTTCCTCGCCGTCCCACGGGCCCTCGATTAGCCCGCCGGCCAGCGCGATCAGCGCCGCCAGCTTGTTGGCCACCGGCGGCACCTCGAGCTTGAAATACCGCACGTTCGCGGCCTCGCGCGCGATCCGCGCCAGCAAGTCGGCCGACAGGAACGTGCCGGCCACCGGCGCGTCCTGGATCATGATCGGGATCGAGATCGCGGCCGACACCGTTGCGAAGAACTCCACGATGGCGTGCTCCGGCACGCGCACCGTGGCGCCGTGATACGGCGGCATGATCATCACGAGCGACGCGCCCGCGGCCTGCGCGCGGCGGCTGCGCTCGGCGCACGCGCGCGTACCGAAATGCGTCGTGGTCACGATCACGGGCACGCGGCCGGCGACGTGATCGAGCGCGGCGCCCATCACGCGCTCGCGCTCGTCGTCCGTGAGCGAGAACTGCTCGGAGAAGTTCGCGAGCACGCAGATGCCGTGCGAGCCGGCGTCGATCATGAAGTCGATGCAGCGGCGCTGTCCGTCTAGATCGAGCTCGCCGCTCTCGTCGAAGATCGTGGGCGCCACGGGGAAGACGCCGCGGTAGGGACGCTCGAACCCTGGAATCGGCACGGCGTATTTCCCTAGTGATTGTCGCGGCCGACCGGTGCGCCGCTGCCGCCCACCAGGAAATCGAAGTCCGCGCCGCGATCGGCCTGTAGCACGTGGTCGACGTACAGCTTCGTGTAACCGCGCGCGGCCGGCGCCGGCGGCGGACGCCACGACGCGAGGCGCGCGGCGATCTCGTGCTCGGGCACATGCAGGTGCAGG
>DASUFK010000387.1:0-34103 GCA_036274615.1 Gammaproteobacteria bacterium
GCGCGGCGGTCGACGCCCGAGCCTGGCCGAAGTCGGTTGCGAGCCTCACCGTGTCGTCGGTACTAACTGCCTGCTTCATCTCCCGCTCTCTGCACGTTGTGGCCGCGCGCGTCGCGGCCGCCGGGCCGGCAACGCCGGCCCACACCCGGTTATCGGCAGGAGCAGGGTTTTCCTTAACGCAGGTACGTCGAAAAAGTTCGGCGAATGACCTCGGTAGAGGCCTCGGCGTCGTATTCGGCGCCGGAATCCAGGCGATCCGCGTAGTCGAACAGGGCTCGAACAGCGTTCGAGCTCCGCAGAAAGACCGAGCTCCCGATCAGTTGGCCTTGTCGCGCTTGAGCTTGTGCACAGAGGGCCCGTAGTAGTCGACCATCGCTTTCTCGAGCGCGCGAATCTGCGGTTGCGATCGCTTGAGCCCGTCGAGATCCAGCTCGATGTGCTTGCGCCGCCGGTCCTTGTTGTCCGGAACCAGCTTGAGCACGCCGCCCGGCTGAGCTTCCGACGTCAAGGAATAAACAATTCTTGAGACTGAGGTATACGGGATTCCGAGCTTACTCGAGAGCGACTTCATCGAATGCGGCCGCCCGTCGAGGTTCGAGTCGATGACCTCGAGCGCGATCAGCACTTCGGCGATCGTGCCGTGTCTGCCCGTCTTGTAGAGCGCCGTGAGCAACGCGATGGCCGCCTTGCGCACGCCGTTGGAGTCGAAGCGTTCGCGCGGCGCGGAGCTTTGACGCGTTTGGTTGATCACCGAAGAACTGTCCCTCGCCACCATGACTCCCTTAGCGGAAAAGATTTACGGGCCGGCATGATAAGCGCGCGCCGATCGGCGCAACAACACCGCACTGTTCGGTACGGACGCGTTGCGCTCACGCGTGCAGGCAAGAACGTGCGTGGCGAAAAAATGCTCAGAGGCGGACGGCGATCTCCGCGAACAGGATCGCGCGCTGGCGTCCTTCAACGTCCGGATGCGTGAGCGGCTCGGCGATTTCGAGAGCTCCCGAAACACGACCGATCTCCACGGAGATTCCGAAGCCGGCGGTGGCGGCCGATTCGCGCAGCGGCGCGTCTTGTTTCCACGCGGCGCCGATATCGTAGAAGCCGCATGCTCCAGAGGTCGCCGAAACGCGTGAGGACTCCTCGTCGGATTGCATCGTGTGCGTGAGCGCCGACGGAGTCATCCGCACCGCGAACCCAGCCACGGCGCAGCTGTTCGACTGGCCGCACGGCGCTCTGCTCGGCGCCAAGCTCGCCGACCTCGTGCCGAACCTGCTGCCGGCGCCCGACGCTTCGCTCGACTCCTTGACGGGCGCCGTCATCGCGCGCAACGGCAAGACCAAGGACGGCCGGCGCCTGCCGCTCGAGATCGCCGTGAGCCGCATCGCGACCGAGGACGGGTTGTTCACGGCGATCGTTCGCGACGTGAGCGAGCGCGAGGCACAGCAGCGCGCGCTCGAGCACCAGGCCACCCACGACTCGCTGACCGGTCTGCCGAACCGCGCCGCGCTGATGAGACACCTCGCCTCCTGCCTCGCGCCTCCCGTGCAGCAACGCGTCGCGCTGTTGATGCTCGACCTGTGCCGCTTCAAGGAGGTGAACGACACGCTCGGCCACGACGTGGGCGACGAAGTGCTCCGCGAGGTGTCGCGGCGCTTCGGAGCGGTGATCGGCGACAGCGGCGCATTCATAGGCCGCATCGGCGGCGACGAGTTCACGATCGTGCTCTCGGTGAGCACGCGCAGAACGATCGACGAGCTATCGCGACTGCTCGTGGAGAGCCTCCGCGCGCCGATCGACGCTCGCGGCATCGCGATCGAGGTGGGCGTGAGCATCGACATTGCGATCGCCCCCGACGACACGCGCGACGCGAAAGAGCTGCTGCGTCACGCCGACGTGGCGATGTACGTGGCGAAGCGCCAAGGCAACGCCTACGAATACTACGACCGCGGCGACGACGACCACACGGTGCGCCGCTTGAGCATGCTGAGCGAGCTGCGCTCGGCAATCGAGAACAGTGGAATCACGCTCGCGTACCAGCCGCAGGTGAACCTGCGCACCGGCCGCACGGAGAGTGTCGAGGCGCTGGTGCGTTGGCAGCACGCGATGCACGGCAGCATCGGCCCGGCGGAGTTCGTGACGTTGGCCGAGTCCACCGACCTCATTCGCCCGCTAACGGACTGGACGGTCCGCCAAACGCTCGTGGACTTGGCGGCGTGGAACCGGCGCGGCCTCGAGCTGCGCGCCGCGGTGAACGTCTCCGCGCGCGTGCTCCAAGACGTGGGCTTCCCGGCGCGGCTCGCGGAGCAGCTGCGGGCCTCGCCCGTGCGCCCGCGGCAGCTCGAGATCGAGATCACCGAGAGCGCGATGCTCATCGATCCCGACCGGGCGCGCAAAATCGTCAAGGATCTGCATGCGCTCGGCGTATCGATCGCCATCGACGACTACGGCACGGGCTTCTCGTCGTTGGGCTATCTGCGCGACCTGCGCGTGCACGCGCTCAAGCTCGACAAGTCGTTCGTCGTGGACCTCGAGTCGCGCGAGCAAAACCGCGTGATCGTCGAGTCGACGCTGCAGATGGCGCACGCGCTCGGCCTCCAAGTCGTGGCGGAGGGCGTCGAGACGCAGTGGGTGAAGGACTACCTCACCACGATCGGGTACGACTTGGGACAGGGATTCTGGTTCGCGCGGCCGATGCCCGCGGAAGAGTGCGCGGCCTGGGCGCTGCGCTTCAACGCAACGCCCGAGCAGCGGCTGGCGGGTTGATCCCGCTCAATAGTTGAACATCAGGTCGGCCTGCAGCCGGTTGTAGTCGCGGGTGCGATCGGCGTCCTCGCCGCGCTCGGTCAAGAAGTAGCGAAAGTTGAACAACCAGCGCGCGCGCAGCGCGTAGGTGAATTCGACGACGTGCCCCTGGTTGTCCGTGCCGCCGCCGGCGAAGTCCGAGTCGGTGAAGACGCCGATCACCGCGTCGGCGCGTAGATCTTGATACGCATAGCCGACCCGCCAAGTGCCGGGCCGCGTCGCCTCGCCGTAGGCCGCGCCGATCGCGTAGCCGGCGTCCGCGCCGTTCGCCTCCGTGTTCGTCACGTAGTCGGCGAACAGCACGAGCGGGCGGTTGCCCGCGTCGAGCGCGAGCTCGGCGAAGACTTCCGCCTCGTTGTAATCGTTCGCGTAGCGGCCGGCGGCGTCGAGCGTGTTGCCCGACGCTATCCCCTCCACGAACAGCGGCTGGCCCTGGGTGTTCAGGTAGTCGAAGTAGCCCAGGCCGGCGGTGAGCCGCGCCCCGCCCTCGAGCGTGCGTCTCAAGCCCGCCTGACCGCCGAGCAGAATGGCGTCGTCGGCCGTGGATCGCTCGTCCACCCAGAGCCCTGCGTAGTTCGCGAACCAGTTGGCGCCGGAGTACTTGAGCGCCAGACCTTCGGGGTTCAGGTCGGCGTCATAGATGAGGTGGTGGCTGCCGGGCCGGAAGAACGGGTTCGCCATCTTGCCGCCGGTGAAGCTCAACGCGTCGGTGGCCTTCCAGGTGAAGAACGCGCGGTCGACGCCGAAGCTCTTGCGATCGAAGCCGCCGTCGAGCGTCTGGTTCGCAGACACCGGATCGCGGTCGCCCGTGGCCAAGGTGAGACCCGCAGTGAGGTTGTCGCCGAGGTCGGCGGCGACCCCGAACCGAGCGCGGATCCTTTGCCGCTCCCTCTCGGGCACGGTCTCCTCGTTGATGGCCTCGTGCCGATAGCGCAGGTCGCCGGAGAACCGGATGACCGCGTCGGCCGGAGCCTTGGGTGGGGCCGCCCGGGGGGCCGCCGCCGAGCCGCCGCCCGGCTGGCCCGCGGGCGGCGCGGGCGCGGCTTGCGCCACCAGAGCAACCGGGGTCACCACCGGGACGGCCCGCGCCTGATCCTGCTCGAGCCGGTCGAGACGCTCGACCAGCCTCCCGATCTCGCCGCGAATCGCCGCGATCTCGGTCGCGGTGTCCGTTTGCGCCACGGCCGGCGTGGCCGCCGACAGAATGCAGACAAGTGTCAAATTGCGCAGATTGCGCATTGATTTCTCTCCGATTTCGAGTAGGGAATGCCTTTGGCGGCAAGGACTTGCACGCCGCGATCATGCTACGGCGCTGTTACGTGAATGTTACAGAACGAAGAACGCCGGTAGTCCCGACCTTGAGTGATGATCTCCGTATAATCCGGGCAGACTGTCCAGCAAGGAGCCCCGAGATTGCGCGCACTGGCCGTGGTGTTCTTGAGCGTACTTCTCGGTACCTGCTCCTCACCCCCGTCGGTGCTCGACCGTATTCTTCTTTCCGGCGAGCTGCGCGTAGTCACCCGCAATAGCCCCGCGTCGTTCTATTACGGCGCCGACGAGCCCCGCGGCATCGAATACGAGCTCGCGCGCGGCTTCGCCGAGCGGCTCGGCGTGGGTCTGCGGATCTACATCGCGGACCAGGTCTACCCCGACCTCGCGTCCGGCAAGGCCCAGATCGCCGCCGCGAGCCTCACCGTGGCCGACCGCCGGAACACGGTCACGTTCGGCCCGGCGTATCAAGACATCCAGCCCCAGCTGATCTATCGCCTCGGCGGCAAGCGGCCCCGAGACGTCTCCGCGCTCGTCGGCAGCAAACTCGAGGTCGCGGCCGACTCGCCCCATGCGGCGCTGCTCTCCGACCTCCGCGCGCAGGAGCCGCTGCTCACCTGGATCGAGGACCAGGCGAGCTCGGAAGAACTGATCCGGCGCGTCGCGGAGGGCGAGATCGATTACACGATCGCCGACTCCCACCTCTTCGAGCTGCTGCGCCACTTCTACCCGGAGCTGCGAGTGGCTTTCGGGCTCGGGCCGCCGACTCACGTCGCCTGGGCGCTGCCGAAGGGCGCCGACACGTTGCGGGAGGCGATCGGGTCGTACTTCGCCGAGATCCAGGCCACCGGCGAGCTCCAGAGCATCCTCGACCGCTATTACTTCGCGTCGCGCGAGTTCGATTACGTGGGCTCGCGCGCTTTCGTGCGCCATGCCACCACGCGCCTGCCGCGGTATCGCGACGTGTTCCTCGACGCCGCGCGCACGACGGGCGTCGACTGGCGCCTGCTCGCGGCTCTCGCCTATCAGGAATCGCACTGGAATCCCGGCGCCGTCTCGCCCACCGGCGTGCGCGGCATGATGATGCTCACGGAGCACACGGCCGCGATGATGGAGGTGGCGGATCGACAGGATCCGCGCGCGAGCATCATCGGCGGCGCACGCTACTATCAACGCGTGCTGCGCAAGGTGCCCGCGCGAATCCAGGAGCCCGATCGCTCGTGGCTCGCGGTCGCCGCGTACAACCTGGGATTCGGGCACGTCGAGGACGCGCGCATTCTCACGCAGAGCCAGGGCGGCGACCCCGATGACTGGGAGCAAGTGCGCGAGCGGTTGCCGTTGCTCTCCGACGAGAAGTGGTATCAGCGCGTGCAACGCGGCTACGCGCCGGGTCAAACCGCCGTCGGCTACGTCGACAACGTGCGCCGCTACTACGAGATCCTGATGTGGATGGACAGCCGCGAAGCGCTCACGAGCCAGCAAGCCGGCCTCCCGCTCTCGCCGCCGATCGGCTGACCTCGACCGCGCGGCCGCCTCGGGGCCTCGCCGCGACCTGCAACGTCAAACCACGAGCGCTTCCGCCACCGCGAACCGCGTGCCGGTGTCGATCACCCGCTCGAGCTTGAACCCCGCCGCCGCGAGCAGCGTGGCATATTCCGCGCGGCTTCGCTCGCGTCCGCCGGTGAGCGCGAGCATCACGATGTCGATCGTCCGGCCGAGCCCTTGCGTCTCGCCCACTAGGCTCTCCACGATCAAGAGGCGCGCGTGCGGCGGAGCCGCGCGGCGCACGGCCGCGAGAATCCGCGCCGCGTCCGCGTCGGCCCAGTCGTGCAGCACCTCCATCAATAGATAGAGGTCCGCGCGGGGAAGCGGATCCGTGAAGAAGTCGCCCGCCACCCGCTCGACACGCGGCGCGGGGGTTGCGTCGGCGAGCACGTGCGGCAGCTCGAACAGCACGCCGGAGGCATGCGGGGCCGCGTCGAGAATCGCCTCGAGCAGATGACCGCGGCCGCCGCCGACGTCGGCGATCGTGCGGAACGGGCCGAAGTCGTAGAACCGTCTGAGCGCCGCGAAGGCCGCCGCGGACTTGCCGACCATCGACTCGTTGAACAACCGCGAGTCGTCCGGATGGGACGCGAGGTGATCGATGAGCGTCGTCCAGCCGATCACCGGCTCGCCACTCCTTGCCGCGCGCTCGAGATCGGTGAACGCGTTCCAGAACGGCGCCATGCCGTGCAGCTGCGCGTATGCGCGCAGCGATTGCGGATGGTCGCGGCGCAGCAGCCGCGACGCGGGCGTGTGCCTGAAGCCTTCCGCGGCCGGCGCGAATACTCCGTACGAGCACAGCAATCGCAACATCCGCTCGAGCGCATCGGCATTCGCGCCGGTGTGCGCCGCGAGCAGCGCGGCAGAAGCGGGCTCGTCGCCGAGCGCATCGGCCACGCCGAGCCTCGCGACCACGTGCAGGCAGCGCGCGCCGATGTGCCCGTGCAAGAGATCGCTGATGACTTGCGGCGGCGGCAGCTCCGGCATCGGCGGCGTGCTCAACGGCGCTCCGCGAAAAACGCGCGGAGCAGCTCTCCGCTCTCCCCGGCCAGCACGCCGCGCGTGACCTCGATGCGGTGATTGAGCTCGCGTGTGGCGGCGAGGTCGAACACCGAGCCGCACGCGCCGGTCTTCGGATCGGGCGCCGCGAACACCAGCCGCGCCACTCGCGCATGGATCAACGCGCCCACGCACATCGCACACGGCTCGAGCGTCACGTACATCGTGGTGCCGGGCAGCCGATAGTTGCGCAGCCTCGCGCCCGCGGCACGCAGCGCGACGATCTCGGCGTGGGCCGTGGGGTCGTGGCTCGCGATCGGCGCGTTCGCGGCACGCGCGAGCGCCGCCCCGTTGCCGTCCACCAGCACGGCCCCGACAGGCACCTCGCCCGCGTCGTACGCCTCGCGCGCGCACGCGAGCGCCTGCTGCATGAGCTCGCGATCACGCTCGGGCGTGACCTCGGCCGCGCGGGGCCGCGGATCCGGGCTGGACATTGGCACGCGGCGATTGTAGCCGGACGGCCTGCACCGCGCCGCTGGCGCACGGGAGCCGGGAAGGACCAACAGAGCCGAGCGGCCGCCGGAGAGACTCCGTGCCGGCCGCCCGGTGGGGGGGATTGGTTGTGACCTCTAGGGCTTCGGCGCCGCCTCGCGGTCGACCGTCACGTCCTTCGAAACGGTGTGCGTCTCGGGATCGCGGCTCACCGTTACGTCGCGCGACAGGCTCGAGCCGTTCGCGCGCGTGACGTCGGTGCTGCGCGTGAAGCCGTCGTCCGTGCGTTGCCGCTCGTCGACGACGGCGCGCGTGCCGCCGTTCGGTCCGGTGGCCACCACTTCCTTCGTGCGCGTGCCGTCCTCGTGGTTGCGCGTGACGGTGGCGTCGCGGGTGGCCGTGCGGCCGTCGGGCAGCGTGACCGTGCTGTCGCGCGTGTAACCGTTGCCCGTGCGGGTCGTCACGTCCTCGCGCGTGGCGGTCTTGCCGTTCGGGCCGGTGGCGGTGACGTCGCGCGTGCGGGTGCCGGCCGCGCGATCGTTGACGACCGCGGCGTCGCGGGTCGCCGTCTTGCCGCGCGCATTCGTGACTTCGTCGTGGCGCTCGTGCCCGTTGGCCGTGCGCGTGCGCTCAGTGTGGCGCGTGTAGTCGCCGTGCGGCGCGGCGCCCCCTCTGCCGGCCGCATCCGCGGCAACGGACGCCAGGGCGAGCGTGCACGCGATCGCAAGCGCGGGAACGAGCGCGAAGCGCCGCCCGGCCGTGACGGCGGAAGCGCCGCGATTGCGATGGGTCTTCGTCGACATGTTCCCTCTCTCCTCCATGCGCGCGACCGCGCGCCTAGAACCGACAACGCGTGGACGCGGGCGGCGTTGACAACAGAGAACCGGCCGGCGTGCGCCGCACGAGGCCGCGACGCGCGTCTTTACACAACGCGCGGTTGCGCCCGGCGGAGCTTGCGGCTCCGCGCAGAGCGTGGACCGTTCTTCGCCGCGCCCTATCCGCGCAGCATCACCCGCGACTTGAGGAGATCCGCGCGATCGGCGTGCGGCCCGACCAGGATCTCCACTTCGCCCGGCTCGAACACGGGCTTCAAATCGAGACCGCAGAAGCGCAGATCCGCCGCGGACAACTGCAACCGCGCGGTTGCGGTCGCGCCGGGTGCGAGGTCGACCTTCGTCACCGCCTTGAGCTCGAGCATCGGCCGCGCGACGCTCGCGACCCTGTCGTGCACGAACAGGAACACGGTTTCCTCCGCCGCGCGGGCGCCCTCGTTGGTCACGTCCACCGCCACCTCCACCGAGTCGGTGACGGCCACGTTTTCCGGCTCGACACGCAAGTTGGCGTACTTGAACCGCCCGTAAGTCAGGCCGAAGCCGAACGGAATCAGAGCGGAGTTGGGCGAATCGAGATACTTGCTGGTGAAGCGGTCGTTCGGGTTCTCCGGCCGGCCGGAGTTGCGCTGGCTGTAGAACAGCGGAATCTGCCCGAGCGCGCGCGGCCAGGTGATCGGCATGCGCCCCGACGGCGACACGCGTCCGGTGAGCACGTCGGCGATCGCGTTGCCCGCCTCCCTGCCGGGAAACCACGCGATCAACACCGCGTCGGCTCGCTCCACGAGCCACGGCACGACGAGCGGCCGCCCGCAGAACAGCACGGCCACCACCGGGGTCTCCTCGATCTCGGCGCGCTGGAGCACGGCTTCTGCGAGCACGCGTTGCTCGCCGGGCAGCTCGGGATGCGCACGGCAGGCCGCCTCGCCGCTCATGTCGGCCGCCTCTCCCAAGCAGAGCACCACCAGATCCGCGCCGCTCACTCGATCGACGGCCGCGTGAATGCCCGTGCGGCCGGCGTCGGCGATCGTCACGCCCTCGGCGTGCACGATCGAGGCGCCCGGTAGCGCCTCGCGGAGGCCCGCCAGCACGCTGACGCTCGGCTCGTCGTAGCCCGCCCCGGCCCAGGGGCCGCGCATCTCGCTCGAGGCGTCGGCGAGCGGACCGATCACGGCGACGCGGCGCGCCGCTTGAGGCAGCGGCAGCGCGTCGCGCGCGTTCTTCACGAGCACGAGCGACTTCGCGGCCACGTCGCGCGCCACTCGCCGGCGCGCGGCCACCGTCTCTTGCGCCTCCGCCGTCGAGCCGCGCCGATACGGATCGTCGAAGAGTCCGAGACGCTCCTTCACGCGCAGCACGCGCAGCACGCACTCGTCGATCTCGTCCATCGTCACGAGCCCGCGCTCGAGCGCGACGGGCAGACCTTTGCGATAGGCCTCGGCCATCATGTCGATGTCCACGCCGGCCTTGAGCGCGAGCACGGCGGCGTCGACGATGTCGCCCGCGACGCCGTGACGGATGAGCTCGCCGATGGCGTTGTAGTCACTCACGAGCACGCCGTCGAAGCGCAGCTCGCCGCGGAGGTAGTCGCGCAGCAGTGCCTTGTGGGCGGTCATCGGTACGCCCGCGATATCGGTGAACGCCGGCATGATCGCCATCACGCCCGCATCGACGGCCGCCGCGAACGCGGGGAGATGCACTTCGCGAAGCGCGCGCTCCGACATGTCCACCGACGCGTAGTCGCGGCCGCCGGTGACGCGGCCGTAGCCGCAGAAGTGCTTCGCCGTGGCGGCCACCGACTCGCGCGCCGCGTGATCGGTGCCCTGGAAGCCGCGCACTTTCGCGCGCGCGATCTGCACGGCGAGCCACGGATCCTCGCCCGGACCTTCCGCGGTGCGGCCCCAGCGCAGGTCGCGCGAGATGTCGAGCATCGGCGCGAACGTCATCGCGAGACCGTCGGCCGACATCTCGCGCGCCGCTTCGCGCGCTGTGAGCTCCCAGATCCGCGGGTCGAAAGTGGCGGCCTCCCCGAGCGGCACGGGGAACACGGTGCGGTGACCGTGGATCACGTCGAAACCGATCAAGAGCGGAATGCCGAGCCGCGACTCCTCCACGGCGATCCGCTGGAATTCGCGCACTTCCTTCGCACCGACGAGATTGAGCAAATTGCCCAACGTGCCGTTGCGGATCGAGTCGGTGGAATCCCCCGCAATTACGGGCCCCGTGACGGCGAATCCCGCCGCGGTCATGGTGAGTTGCCCCAGCTTTTCGGCCAGGGTCATGCGACCCAGTAGCTTGTCAATCGTGATCATGAAGACAATGATGAACCATCTGCGGGAAAATCGAACCGCTTGACAGGGAGGTCAGTTGGAGCCGTCGAAAGTTCCCCGTCGCTCCGGTTCGCGCGCAAGAAGTAGCCGTGCTCGCAGCGCGCGCTCGCGCGTCGATACCACCGCGCGCGATCCGTCGAAGCTCGCGGCGTTGCCCGACGACGCGCTGCTCGAGACCGTGCAACGGCAAACCTTCCGCTATTTCTGGGAAGGCGCCCATCCCGTCAGCGGCCTCGCCTTCGATCGGCGCACGTCGGGGAAGCGGGTGCACGACGCGGGTCCGGTCGCGATCGGAGGCTCGGGGTTCGGCGCGATGACGCTGATCGTGGCCGCCGAGCGCGGCTGGGTCACGCGCGCCGCGGCGCTCGAACGCCTCGGGCTCATGCTCGATTTCCTGCTGTGCGCACGCTGCTACCACGGCGCCTTCCCCCACTTCATGGACGGGCGCAGCGGCGCCACGGTAACGTTCGGCCGCAAGGACGACGGCGCCGATCTCGTCGAGACGTCGTTTCTCGTGATGGGCCTGCTCTGCGCGCGCCAGTACTTCGATCGGGACACCGACGAGGAACGCTCGGTCCGGGCGCGAATCGACACGCTGTGGCACGAGGTCGAGTGGAGCTGGTTCACGCGCGACAGCGACGTGCTCTACTGGCACTGGAGCCCGTACAACGGCTGGGCCATGAATCACGCGATTCGCGGCTGGAACGAGTGCCTCGTCACTTACGTGCTCGCGGCCTCCTCGCCCCGCTACCCCGTCAGGCCCGAGGTCTATCACCGCGGCTTCGCGAGCGGGCCCGGATTTTGCAATGGCAACGCCTGGTATGACGTGGAGCTACCCCTCGGTATGCCCTATGGCGGCCCATTGTTCTTCACGCACTACTCGTTTTGCGGCCTGGACCCGCGCGGGCTCGGCGATCGCTACGCGGATTATTGGGAGCAGAACGTGAGGCACGTGCGGATCAACCGCGCGCACTGCGTCGCGAATCCCAAGGGGTGCTCGGGCTACGGCGAGTCGTGCTGGGGCCTCACGGCGAGCGATGATCCGGACGGCTACTCGGCGCACGCGCCCGACAACGACAACGGCACGATCAGCCCCACCGCCGCGCTCGCGAGCCTGCCGTACGCGCCGACCGAGGTCATGGCCGTGCTGCGCCATTTCTTGCGGCGGCACGGCAAGCGCGCGTGGCGCGAGCTCGGTTTCGTGGACGCGTTCAACGAAGCGCGCCACTGGTACGCAAACACGTTCCTCGCGATCGACCAGGGCCCGATCGTGATCATGATCGAGAATCATCGCAGCGCGCTCTTGTGGAAGCTGTTCATGGCGGTGCCGGAGGTGCGCGACGGGCTCCGCCGCCTAGGCTTCGCGAGCCCACACCTCGGAGCCGGCCGCCGGTGAGCGACACCCTCGAGCAATGGCTCGGTCGCGAATACGGCCACGCCGCGACCGCCATGCTCGGGAGCGTCTCCGCCCGCAACCTGGTCAAGCAGCGGCCGGGCTTCGGGCAAACCGTGCGTCCGGCGGCGGGCTCGGTGGTCGCGTCCCCGGTGCTCGCGGCCTACGACCCCGATCCGGACTACTTCTTTCACTGGTTCCGCGACTCGGCGATCGTGATCGACGCCGTGCGGCTGCTCTACGAAGCCGGCCGCCTCGGCGCCGAGGCCGTCACGCACTTCGGCGATTTCGTGCGCTTCAGCTTGGCGCTGCGCTCGCTCGACGGACGCGCGCCGGCGGAGCCGGGCTGGCGTGCCGCGGTTGCGCCGGAGTTCGAGCGGTTCGTGCGGGGCGACGACCTGCTCGCGGTGCACGGCGACGCAGTGTACGCCGACACGCGCGTGAACCCCGACGGCACGCTCGACATCTCGCGGTGGTCGCGGCCGCAGCACGACGGCGCGCCGCTGCGCGCGATCACCGTGCTCCGCTGGCTGCGCGCGCTGGGCGGCAGCGGCGCGTTGCCGGCGGAGGTGGCGGCCGACGCGGAGCGCCTGCTGCGCATCGACCTCGGCTTGACCGCGAGCCGTTGGCGGGAGCCCTCGGTCGACATCTGGGAAGAGGAGCTCGGGCGACACTACTTCACGTTGCGCCTGTCGGCGGCGGCGCTGAACGCCGGCGCGAGCTGGCTCGACGCTCGAGCGAACGCCGCCGGGGCGGACGAAGCGGCCGCGCTCCGCTCCGAGGCGCAAGCGATCCTCGCGGCGCTCGACGGCTTCTGGCTCGAGGACGCGGGCTACTACGCGTCGCGCATCGTCCCGCCCGGCGGCGCGTCCGGCAAGCTGCTCGACATCGCAGTGATCCTGAGCGCGATCCACGCAGCCGAGGACGGCGAGGCGCATTCGCCGCGCGATCCGCGGATGCACGCGACGCTCGCCGCGCTCGAGCGGCTCTTCGACGGCCTCTACCCCATCAATCGCGGCAGGCCCCGCGGCCGCGGGGCCGCCATGGGCCGCTACCAAGGCGACGTCTACTACTCCGGCGGCGCGTACTACTTCTCCACGCTCGGCGCCGCGGAATTCTGCTTCCGCGCCGCCGCGGCTTACGGGCCGCACAGCGAGGCGCGCGCACACTGGGCGGCGCACGGCGACGAGCTCCTCGAGACGGTACGCGCATTCACGCCGGCGAGCGGCGACCTGTCCGAGCAGTTCGACCAACGCACCGGCGAGCAGACGTCGGCGAAGCACCTCGCGTGGAGCTACGCGGCGTTCATTTCCTGCGTGACTGCGCGCCGCGCCGTGGTGGCACCGTGACCGCGGCCAACGACCCGAACAGCGCCGCGAATCTCGGCGAAGCCCCGCAAACCGGGGCGCTGCGCCAGGCTCGCATGATCCTGGGCGCGATCGCCGCCTCGCCGGTGGGCCGGCGCGTCGTGGTGCTGGTGAGCCTGCTCGTGGTGGCGATTCTCGTCACGAGCGCCGGTCAGGTGGTGCTCAATCGCTGGCAGAAACCCTTTTACGACGCCATCACGCGCCGCGACCTGAACGATTTCCTCTATCAGCTCCTCGTGTACTTCGCGATCGTGGGCAGCCTGCTCTTTCTCGACGTATCGCAGCGATGGCTCACCGAGACATTCAAATTCCGTCTGCGCGAGGGCTTGACGCGCGACCTCGTGCGGCTGTGGATGGCCCCGCGGCGCGCGTTCTGGCTCGCCACCAGCGGCGGCCCGATGGGCGTCAATCCGGATCAGCGGATGAGCGAGGATGCCAACAAGCTCTGCGACATCTCCACCGACCTGTCGATCGGCCTGTTCCGTTCCGGCGTGCTGCTCGTGAGCTTTGCGGGCGTGCTCTGGACGATCTCGGAAGACTTCACGTTCCGCGTCAACGGCATCGACTACGCCGTGCCCGGCTTCATGCTGTGGGCCGCGATCTCGTATGCCGTGGTGGGCTCGCTGCTCTCTTATCGGGTGGGCCGAAGCCTGGTGCGCTTGAACGCCGACCGCTACGCGCGCGAGGCCGACCTGCGCTTCTCGCTCGTGCGCGTGAGCGAGCACCTCGACGGTATCGCGCTCGCGGCCGGTGAGGCGGACGAGCAGCGTCGCGTGGAAACGCACCTCGGCAACGTGATGATCGCCATGCGCCGGCTCGTGCGAGGCCTCACCAATCTCACCTGGGTCACCGCGGGCTTCGGCTGGATCACGGGCATCGCGCCGATTCTCATCGCCGCGCCGCTCTACTTCGGCGGCAAGACCACGTTCGGCGGCATGATGATGGCGGCCGCCGCCTTCACTCAGGCGCAGGACTCGCTGCGTTGGTTCGTGGACAACTTCGGGGCGCTCGCGGACTGGCGGGCCACGCTGCTGCGCGTCGCGAACTTCCGGGCCGCGCTGCTCGCCACCGAATCCGCGCACGACTCCGGCAGCCGCATCGAATACGTCGAAGGCGCGCCCGGCGCGATCGCGTTCGACGATCTGCAAGTCGACTCGCCCGTGGGACGCGAAGGCTTCGACGAGCGGCACGTCGCGATCCGCTCCGGCGAGCACGTGCTGATCTGCGGAGCGCCGGGCGAAGGCAAGACGCCGTTCTTCCGCGCGCTGTCGGGCCTGTGGCCGTGGGGCAGCGGCCGCATCACGCGGCCGCGCGGCGAGTCGGTGATGTACGTGCCGCGGGGCACGCCTTATCTGCCGCGCGGCACCCTGCGTGAGGTGCTCGCCTATCCGCAGGTGACCGACCGCTTCCTGGATCGCGCCTACGTCACGGCGCTCGAGCGCACCGGCCTCGCGCGCTACTCGAGACACCTCGACGAGAGCCGCCGCTGGGACCGCGAGCTCAGCGAAGACGAGCAGATGGCGTTGACGCTCTCACGCGTGGTCTTGCACGCTCCGCCCTGGGTGGTGTTCGACGACACGTTCTCGGCGATGGAGGACGAGACGCTCGAGCGCGTGGTCGACATGTTCATGCGCGACGTCACCCGCACCACGATCATCCACATCGGCCGCAGCACGCAAGCGCACCTGCCGTTGTTCTCGCGCGTGCTGCATCTCACGCGGCTCGGAGCCAAAGCGGACGAACGGACGCACGGCCTGGCAGAGCGCGTGCGAGGGCGCAGAGCCCGATGAACATCCGCGCGCGAACGCTCCTGCTCGTCATCGCCGCGCTGCCGGCGCTCGCGGGCGCGCAAGATTTCGAGATCGACGTTCCCGGCAACGCGGCCGATCCCGCACTTCCCGAGGTGATGCACGATCTCGCCGAGCGCATCGTGCCCGTCTATCAGGACGACGACTCCGATCGCTTCCTGACGAACCTCGCGGCGCTGCAGATGGTGGCCGGCGACCCCGAGGCAGCTCGAGCCACGCGCGTCTCGCTGGAGGCGCGGCTCGCGAGCGAGGAGAAGGCGCCGCCGGCCGGGCGAGCAGTGGTCTACGAGATCTACACGCAGGCGCGGGCGATGGAGGCGACGGAGCGCGTCCCGTTCACCACGGCCTACATCCAGGCGTTCCGCGAGACTTTCAAACCGCTCGACGACCTGCACGCCTACGAGCTCGAAGGCTGGCTCACCCTGCCGCCGGAGCGGCTCGAGGAGCCGCTGCAACGCGAGCTCGACGAGCTCCGCGGCAAGACGTCCATCGAGCTCGACGAAGCGCTCGACCTCGTGCGCGCCTGGTTCGCGTTCGAAGCCTACCGCAGCTTCGCCGGAGTGGTGCCGCCGCTGCTCGAGGACGACAAGGAGCGGCGCTACGTGATCGAGGACGTGAAGCTCCCCGTCGCGAGGGACGCGACCGTCGCGGCGCGGGTGGTGCGCCCGCGGGCCGCGAGCGAGCCGGCGTCGCTGCCCACGCTGCTCGAGTTCACGCTCGACCGATCGCGGATGGACGCGCGCGCCGCCGCGGCCCGCGGCTACGCGAGCGTGCTCGCGCTCGCCCGCGTCGCGGGCGACCCGCAGTCCCGGCCACGCGCACCGTTCGAATCCGACGGCGACGACGCCCGCACCGTCATCGCGTGGATCGCGGATCAACCGTGGAGCGACGGCCGAGTGGGGATGCAGGGCACCGGCTACGGCGGGTTCGTCGCGTGGTCGGCGGCGAAGCACGCTCCCGCGGCGCTGAAAGCGATCGCGACGAGCGACCCGATCGCGCCGGGCATCGACGTGCCCATGGCGAACGGAATCGTGCAGAGCTCCGCGTATCGATGGGTCTTCGAGATGATGGCCTCACCCGACGACCCGGCCGCGAACGACGCCGCGCGCTGGCGCGACCTCGACGCCGACTGGTACCGCTCCGGCCGCCGCTATCGCGACCTACCGTCGTTACCGGGCCGCGCGAGCGCCGTGTTCCGCAGCTGGTTGAATCATCCGAGCTACGATCGGTTCTGGCAGAAATGGCTGCCGTCCGGCGACGAGCTCGCGAAGATCGACATACCGGCACTCACCATCACGGGCTACTACTCGGCGGGCGAGACCGGCGCGCTCTACTACTTCACGGAGCATCGTCGGCACGCGGCGAACGCCGAGCACGCGTTGCTCGTCGGCCCGTTCGACGCGCAGAGCGTCGAGCACGGCGCGTCGCCGTCGTTGCGCGGGCTCGAGGTGGACTCGGTGGCCCGCATCGACCCGCGCGCGGTGCGCTACCAATGGCTCGACCACGTCCTCAACGGGGCCGAGCGGCCGCCGCCGCTCGAGGCCGCGGTCAACTACGAGCTCGCGGGCGCGAACGAATGGCGGCACGCGGGCTCGCTCGAAGCGCTCGCCGATAGCCCGCTGCGCTTCTATCTCGCGGCTGCACCGAGCGGCACGACGCAGCTCCTGGCGGCGGAGCGCCCGTCCGCGCCGATGGCGCTCACCGCCGTGCTCGACCTGCGCGACCGTGCCGACGCGGGCCCCGCACCCGACCGCGGGCTCGTGCTCGACGAGTTGCAGCCGCGGCCCGGCGAAACGCTGTTCGCGAGCGAGCCCTTGCGCGAGCCGATCGCCGTCGCCGGGCGGTTCCGGGGCGAGCTCGACTTCACGGTGAACAAGCAGGACGTGGACCTCGTGGCGATGCTGTACGAGCTGCGGCCCGACGGCCGCTGGGTGAAGCTCTTCGATCCGCCCTACGCGTTCCGCGCGAGCTACGCCAACGACCGCAGCCATCGCCGGCTGCTGATGGCCGGCGTGCGGCAGAAGCTTCCCTTCGCAAGCGACAAGCTGCTGGGCTACCGGTTGCAGGCCGGCAGCCGCCTGGTGCTGGTGCTCGGCATCAACAAGCGCGCGGACCAGCAGATCAACTACGGAGCGGGCAACGACGTGAGCGAGGAGTCGATCGACGACGCGGGCGCGCCGGTGCGGATCCGCTGGCACGAGGGCAGCTACATCGAGATGGGCGCGGTTCCGGCACGCGGCGCTCCGGCCGAAGCAATTCCGGCGCGGCGGCCATGATCCGCAACGATCACTTCGCAGCTTCGTTCGACCCGCAATCCGGGACGATCTCGATTCGCCGCGCGGACGGCGCCGCGTTCGTCACGAACGGCGCGGTGTGCGCGAACACGGACGGCGGCAAGGCTTCGACCGCGTCGCCCGGCCGGGACCACGCCGTCGACGTCTCCGCGTTTCGCGACGGCCTCGGCACTGGACGGCGGATGAGCATCGCGAGCCGCGACCCGGAAAAGCGGCTCGACTTCAGCGTCGACGTGGTCCTCTACGACCGCCGGCCGCTGGTCACCGTCGCGGCGCGCTGCACCAACGTCTCTGCGCACGACGTGCTCGTGACGAGCCTCGAGCCGCTGCGCGCGGTCGCGGGCGAAGGCGGTGCGCTGCACGCGGCCGGCGCCTCGGCGTGTCTCACCAACGGACCGATGTACTACGACGCGGGCAGGCGGTATGCGTTCGCGGACGAGCCCCCACCGGGCTTGCGCCCGCCGGTCAAGGGCGCGCGGCTCGCGAACGAGTCGATCGCACCGCCGCACGCCACCGTCGCGAGCTGGTGGAACCTCGGCCTCTTCAGCGGCTACGACCGCGAGGGCATGGTTCTCGGCTTTCTGGAGAGCACGCAGGCGCTCGGTCTCGTGGTCGCGGCGCGCGTCGGCCCGGATGAGATCTCGTTCGTGGCCGAATCGACCTACGCGCCGGCGATCGCGCTGCCGAGCGGCGCATCGCTCGGCTCCGATCGTTTCGCGTTGAACGTGGCCGCGAGCCCCTACACGGCGCTCGAGGACTACGCCGGCGCCGTCGGCACGGCGCAGAACGCGCGCACGCGCTCGATCGTCAACGGCTGGTGCAGCTGGTTCTACACCCTCGCCGAAGTGTCGGAGGAAGAAGTGCTGCGCAACGCGGCCTTCGCCGCCGAGCGCCTCCGGCCGTTCGGCCTCGAGCACATCCAGATCGACGAGGGCTACCAGCGCTCGCACGGCGACTGGGAAGGCAACGAGCGCTTCCCGCACGGCATGCAGTGGCTCGCGGAGCGCATCCGGGAGCGCGGGCTCAAGCCGGGAATCTGGATCTCGCCTTACGTCGTCGCCGAGAACACGGACGTGTTCCGCCGGCATCCGGACTGGCTCGTGCGGCGCAACGACGGCTCGCTGCAGCGCATCGGCAACTGGGAGCACGAGAGCTCGCCGGGCGCGCTCGCCGAGACCGTGAAGCGCTACTGTCTCGACGTCACTCATCCCGATGCGGCCGGTTGGCTGCGCGACCTCTTCGACACGATCGCGCGCCGGTGGGGCTACGAGCTCGTCAAGCTCGACTTCATGGCGTGGTCGATCCTCGCCGCGGAGCGCTATCGCGATCGGACGCTGTCGTCGGCGGCCGTCTATCGCCGCGGGCTCGAGCTCATGCGCGCCGGCGCGGGCGACGGCTGCCACATCCTCGACTGCGGCCCGGCCAACACCACGGTGGGGCTCGTGGACAGCGTGCGCATCGAAGCGGACATCAACTACGGCTACGCCGACGCGGCCTGGAAGCAGTACTTCCAGGATCCCTCGTGCAGCACCGCAGCCGCTGCGAAGCGCTACTACTTCCACCGCCGCACGTGGGTGAACGACACCGATCACGTGTGCCTCGATCTCTTGTCTGTGCCGCAAGCGGAAGCCGCGGCCACGAGCATCGCGCTGTCGGGCGGCAACCTGATCTCGGGAGACCGGCTCGACGAGCTCGACCCGATCAAGCTCGAGATCTTGAAGAAGGTCACGCCGTCGCTCGGCGAGGCCGCCGTGGCCGTCGACCTCTTCGACGCCGACATCCCGACCACGTTCGTGCTGCACGTCGTGCGGCCGTTCGGCGCATGGTCGGTGGTCGCGCTGTTCAACCCCGACCTGGGCGCCGCGGTGGAGCGGCGCTTCCCGCTCCGGCGCCTCGGCCTCGATCCGGCGCGCACCTATCTCGCGTTCGACTTCTGGAAGCAGCGCTTCGCCGGCGAGGTTACCCAGGAGCTTCGCGCGCGCGTGGACGCCGGGAGCGTCACGTTGCTCGCGCTGCACGCCGCGGCGGGACGGCCGCAACTGCTATCGACGAGCCGGCACGTTGCCCAAGGCGCAATCGAGATCGAGGACCTGCGGTGGGACGAGTCCGCGCGCAGCCTGCGCGGCGTATCGGCCGGTCCGCCGGGCAGCGCACACGACGTCTTCGTGCACGTTCCCGGCGAGCATCCGTGGACGTGGCAAAGCCCTGCCCCGTTCCACGACTACGCGGGCTACAGCTTGAAGCTCGTCGCGTCGAGCGTGATCCGCGTGCACCTGCGTTTCGGCGACGCGGGGCGCGTGCGGTGGCAGATCGACGCCGCGGATTTCTCCGGCTGACCGCGGCGCGGTTTCAGGCTTCGCGCAGTCCGGCGATGGCCGGGCCGTTGCGGACCGCGCCGTCGGGATCGAACCGGGAGCCGTGGCAAGGGCAGTCCCAGCTCTTCTCGAGATCGTTCCACGACACCACACAGCCGAGGTGCGTGCAGATCGCGGAAGCGCGGTGCACGGCGCCTCGCTCGTCTCGATACACGGCGATGCGGTTCGCGCCTTCGCGCAGCACGGCGCCGCTCCCCGGCGCGATCTGCTCCGCGGATTCGACTTCGCCGGGCTTCACGAGATCGAGATACTGCGCCGCGACGTTGACGTTCTCCTTGGCGAACTCGCCGGCGGCGCGCGCTCTGACGCGGCCCGGATCGTAGAGGTCCGCCCAAGGATTGGGGCGCCCCGCGATGAGGTCGGGGAGCAGCATGCCGGCGATCGTGCCGTGGGTCATGCCGTGCCCCGAGTCGCCGGTAGCGATGAAGGTGTGCTCGTCGCCCGGGTTGCGGCCGATGAACGCGAGCCCGTCGTTCGGCTCGAGCACCTGGCCCGACCAGCGGTACGCGACGTCGCCCGCGAACCGGAAGTAGCGGCGCGCCCAGGCGGTCAATCGGTCGAACCGCTGCTCGTAGCCGTCTCCCGGCTGACCCGTCTTGTGGTCCTCACCGCCGACGATCAGCAGATCCTCCGCCTCCGAATGGCGGGCGGCGCGCACGTAGTGATACGGATCGCCCGTATCCCAAAGCAGGATTCGAAGCGCGTCCTTGGGAATACGCATTGCGACGGCGTAGGTGCGGTACGCGGCTTGCTTGGTGTGGATGGCGACACGATCGTTCACCGGTGTATTGGTTGCGACGACCACGGCGCCGGCGCTCACCGTGTCGCCGCGCAGCGTCTTCACGCGCGGCGGGTCATCCTCGAAACCCACCACGTGAGTGGAGCCGAAGATCCGGCCGCCCAGCGTTCGAATCGCGGCGGCGAGGCCTCCGAGATAAGCCAGCGGCCGGAACTGCGCCTGGCGGGGGAACGTGAGACACAACGCCTCGGCGTGCTGCTCGAACTTCCAGCACGACAGCTCCACGCCGGACAAATCGGCGCGGCGGCTGGCGACGACTTCGGCGTCGAGGACGTCGGAAGAGTCGCCTTCCTTCAGGAACAGGTAGCCGTCGAGCCGCTCGAAATCGCAGTCGACGCCCTCCGACTTCACGATCTCCTCGATGCGCGCGATCGCGCGCGTGTGGCTGTCCGCCGCGAGCCGCGCGCCGTCGGCGCCGTGCAGCTTTTCGAGATGGCTGTAGCGATCGTCGAGCGCGTTGCTCAGATGCGCGGTGGTTCGTCCGGTCTCGCCGCTGCCCGGATAGCGGGCGTCGAGCACCACGACGGACATGCCCTGGCGGCAGAGCGCATGGGCGACGGACAGTCCGGCGATCCCCGCTCCGACCACGCACACGTCCGCCGTCGTGCTCTGCTCGAGCGGTGCACCGAAACTCCGAAGGCTCCGATCGTCCCAGACCGACGTCGTCCCGGTGTCTTGTCGCATGGCCTTCCTCCGGAGTGAATCAGCCTCGCTCTCGATTTTGCGACCGCTTTTCAATATCTCGGATCGAGCAGTCGCGTACCGCCGCCGCGCGCGTGAAGACGTTCGCGCGGAGAAGCACCGAGCGTGCGCCTTACGCGCCGACGGCGAATACGACTATCGGCTCGCGCGAGCCGGCTGCTGCCGTTGCCGGCCGTCGCGTCCGGCCAAGCCCGCCGGCGCCATGCCGCGGCCGCGGCCGCGCGAATCGCCCGAGCGCGCCCCGCTCATGACCTGCTCCTTGCGCTGCCGCAGGCGATCGCCGATCTCGTCGAGGTCCATCCCGGAGCTGCGTGCCTTCGTGAACATCCCGCCCCGCTTCTCCTCCTCGTTGACGTGATGCTTGATCATCTCGGAGAGCACCGTGACCTTGGCGTCGAAATAGTCGTCGTCGGGGCCAGCGCTCTCGATCTCGGCGATGAGCCTCTTGGCGCCCTCGTGCTCCACCTCTGCCTCGTGGTGAATGTCCTTGTCGCCGGTCGCCTCCAGGAAGGCGGGGTAAAAGATCTCTTCCTCGATGACGGTGTGCGCGGTGAGCGCCCTGCAGATCTTTTGCGCGAGATCCTGTTTACGCGAGCTCGAGCCGGTTTTCTCGAACTCGGCGAACCAGTTCTTCACCTCGCGGTGATCGGCCTTGAGCAGCGCGATCGCGTCCGTACCGCCACCGGTCGAGGATCGTGAGCCGCTGCGTGCAGTCCGGCTGCGCGACGACTTCCGGCCGCCAGCCTTTCTTCTCGATGACGTTGCCATTTTTCTCCTCCTTGGTGAGCCACGTCGTCGCGTTGCACGTCTCGTGCCACGCACCGAGCGCGCCGCTCGGGCGTGACACGGCGTCGGAGCAGCGGTCTCGTGAACGGGCGAAGCCGAAGTACCCGCCGCCGCAGCGAGCACGGCGTGCCATCCTCGGCACCGCCAGCGATCACTCGCCTTTGTTGATGTCGAAGACCTCGGCGCCTTCCGCCGGCGCGCTATAGATTTCGACCATCGACGCGCGGCGCGGCAGCGGCAAACCCTTGGCCTTGGCCTCGGCGACCTCGCGCTCGAACACGCGCTCGCCGGCCAGTCCGCCGCTGACCGCGAAATTGCCTTCGTGGCAGGAGTACTCGTAGACCTCGTAGTTGCCCTGCGTGGTCCACATCGCGCGCACGGTGAACGGCGCCGTGTAAGTCGCCGGATCGTCCACGGTGATGCGGTACTCGATCATGTCGGGGTCCACGCGCCGCAGCCGCTCGGTGGTCTTGAGGCGCGTGCTGTTCGGCGCTCCCGCTCCCATGGTCGTCTTGTCGGTGAAGCCCGTGGTCTCGACCACCAGCGTGTCGCCCTCCCAGCGGCCGCGCGCGTTGCCGTCGTATTGCGTGACCTCGCCGGCGAGGTGCGGCCGGCCGTCGAGCCTGATCACGCGAGTCTCGTGCACCATCTCGTAGGTGATCGCCACGCTGCCCGGGCTCTGCGTGATGACGATGCCGTTGCCGTAGAGCACGGCGTTCATGCCCGCGGCCAAACCGCGGGCGATGCAGCGGTCGTACAAGGAGAAATCCTCGAACGCGTCGAACGGGCCGGGACCGAACGAGCCCTGGCCGGCGACGGCCGCGGCGCGCGCACGCCCGTCGGCGGTGAGCGCCGGCGTGCGGCCGTTCGGCGGATCCACCACGAGCGACGAGAACCCGAAGCTGCGCATGCCCCACGCCACGCGGTGGAAGGTCTCCACGTTCGCCGAGTGATCGTTGCCGGCCTGCTGGCGCTTGGCGCGCTCGATGAACCGTTGCTCGTCGAGGAACTCCTGCGTGCCGAGCTCCTGCGGGCGGTCGAACGGGATGCCGCGCATGTCGTCGGTGGACCAGGTGCCCGCGAGGCTCGGATCGCCCCACGACGTCTTCGGCGCAGCCCACTTCCGGTCGGCGTACGCCGCGGCCTTCTTCTCGGCGGGCACGCGCCGGGCTTCGTCGAGCACGAGGCCGGACGGGACGGGAGGATTCAGCGCCTCGACCTCCGGCGACGGCCGGCGGGCCGGCGGAGCGCCGCCGGGCGGCTGGGCGAGCGCCGGCGCGGAGGCACACGCCGCGACGAGCGCGGCTGCGGCGTAGATGACGGTTCGTTGGGTCGACATTCTTCACTCCCGAGGGTCGGCCGAGCGCCTTTCGTGCGATTGTGCCTTGGGGCGCAGGCATGATCGAGCGGAACGAGCGCTTGCGCAATTGCCGCGCGCAACAAACGCGCCGGCCCTCGTTTAGCGGGGGCGACGCAGACGCCTGCGGTGCTCGAGCGGAGCGCAACCGAACTCCGCGCGAAACGCGCGGTTGAAGTTGGAGACATCGTCGAAGCCCGCGTCGAGCGCCACGTCGACCACGCGCGTATCGTCCGCGGCGAGGCGCACGGCGGCCCGCCTGAGCCGCGCCCGCAGCACGTACTGGTGCGGGGTAACGCCCGTGACGCGCGCGAACGTTCGCAGAAAATGGAACGGGCTCAGCGACGCCTCGCGCGCGAGCTCGTCGAGACGCAGCGGCGCGCACGGATCGCGGTCGACGAGCCGGACCGCGCGCGCCACACCGCGCTCGGCATTGCGCGGCGAACGTGGCGTGCGCGCCGGTTGCGCCGCGAGCCGCGCCGCGCCCGCGGCGACCCGCAGCGCCAGATCCTCCCAGAGGCCGTCGACGACACACGCGTCGCGCGCGGTCCACGCGGCGCACGCTTCGGCCACGAGCGGCGCGAGCCGGCGCAGCGGCGGCACGCGCAGCGCGCGCAGGCGCGCCGTGCCGCCCGCGCCCGCGTCCGCCATCAGGCGCTCGAAATAGTCCGCGGAGTAGCCGAACGCGAGACAGCGGTCGCCGCTGCCATCCTCGTGATTGCACTCGAAACTTTGGCCGGGATTGCCGAGCAGCAGGGCGCCGGGCGTCAAGAGCTCGCGGCCGTCTCCGGAGCGGCAGGCAAACGTCCCGGCTCCCACCACCGCGATGCGATAGAGGCTATGCCGCTCCTCGAACGCCCGGTCGCCGGGGCCGAGCGTGCAGAGCACGTCCTCGACGACCCAGCCCGGGCCTCGGCCGAGCGCACGCGCCTCGAGCCCGGGCGCGCCGCCGCGCCGCTCGCGCGCGCGTTGGGCGCGAGTGAGCGAGTCCGCAATTTTTCCCAAGATCCGCTCCGAGGGTGCCGTTAACGTCTACTCGACGATGGATGCAAGAGGCACGCCTGCCTCGAAGGAGCAACGCCATGCAACGCACCGCTGTGATACGAAAGATCTACCGCGATTTCGCGGCCGGCGACGCCGCGCCAATTCTCGGCACCTTCGCCGACGACGTCGAGTTCCGGCTGGCCGAGGGACATCCCTATCGCGGCCGCGACGGAGCGTGGCTCGGTAAGCAAGAGATCACCGAGAAATTCTTCGCCGTCGCGGGCCCGGAATGGGACCGCTGGTCGATCGCCATCGACCAGATCCTGGAGGCGGACGACGCCGTCATCGTGGAAGGCCGCTACGGCGGCACGTACAAGCCCACCGGCAACGCCATGCACGCCCAGGTCTGCCACGTATGGCGATTCCGCGGCTCCGAGGTCGCGAGCTTCCATCAATACGTCGACACGGCGGCTCTGCGCCGGGTGATGGGACGAAGCGGCGTCTAGGAGAACGGCTGTGGCCCGCCCACGGCGATCCCTCTATCATCCGCATACTGAGTTCGCTCGAGGTTCCCATGCGACGCCCGACAGCCGCCACCCTGCTCCTCGCCGCAACCGCGCTGCTCGGCGCACCCGCCTTCGCCCACCACAGCCAGGCCATGTTCGACACGTCGAAGGAGATCGTGCTCGAAGGCAAGGTGGCGCGGTTGGACTGGACGAACCCGCATATGTACCTGGTCGTCGAGACCAAAGGGCCGGACGGCAAGCCGGCGCTCGTGGAAGGCGAAGGGGTCGCGATCACTCAGGCGCTCGTCGACGGGCTCGAGCGGGACGCACTGAAGCCCGGCACGCCGGTGGTGGTGCGCGCCAATCCCAACAAGGGCGGCTGGGGCAAGCAGGTCCGCGTGCTCGACGTCACCACGGAGGACGGCGAGATCCATCCGTTCTACGAGGCGAATCGCCGCACCCGTACTCTGACGCCGGCCGAGAGCCTCGCGGGCCACTGGGCTCCCAATCGTGCGGCGCTCGGCGGCGCGTTCGGCGCGATGGCGCGCTGGCCGGTGACGCCCGAAGGACGCGCCGCTCAGGCGAAGCTGCTCGCCGACGGGCTCTGCTTCGTCGAGCCCACGCCGTTCCTCGCGGTGCTCGACGAGCTGCGCACGATCGAGGTGAGCAAGAACCAGGTCGTGATGAAGTTCGACAACTCGGGTGACCATGTCGAGCGAGTCATCTACTTGCAGGAAAAGCATCCGGCCAACCCCAAACCGTCGATTCAGGGGCACTCCATCGGCTGGTGGGACGGCGCTACGCTCGTGATCGATACGATCGCGTTCGAGCCCAATCCCTCGGGAATCTCCACGAACGTGCCCTCGAGCGCGGGCAAGCACGAGGTCGAGCGGCTCACGCTCACCGAGGACCGCACGCGGTTGCGTTACGAGGTCACCGTCGAAGATCCCGTCTATCTCACAGCGCCGGCCACGCTGACGCAGCAGTGGGACCACCGCCCCGACCTCGAGTTCTCGCAGGACACGGACTCCTGCGAGAAGGACGTGGCGAACCGCTACAAAGACGGCCTGCCGAAGTAGGCGAACCACGCGCGGCGCCGCTCCGCGGCACGGACTCTTGCCGCGGTGCCTTCGAGCGTCGCGTCGACTATCTTGCGGCCGGCAGGCCGCCCATCCATGGAGAACGGATTGAACGAGTACCTCCAGCCGACGAGCGACGATCGTCAAATCTGGGACTTGTGGCTCACAGGTCTGTACCAAGGCACGATCGTCGCCGCCGACGACGCAGGCATCTTTGCGGCGCTCGCGGAGCGCCCCGCGACGATCGAGGAGCTCGCCGGGCGGCTCGATTTCGACGCGCGCGCAACCGGCATCGTGCTGCGCCTACTCGCGGCGCTCGAGCTCTTGGTGCAGCGGCAAGGCAGGTATCAGCTCACCGACAGCGCGCGCACCTATCTCGTGAAGTCGAGCCCGTTCTACTGGGGGCACATGATGCGCGTCGGCGTGAGCGACTGGCATCGCGGCACGGCGCTAGCGAAGCTCCGGCAGAAGGGCTCGGCCGAGACCGCGGGCCCCGAAGGAACGCCGCGGCCAACGGGGTCCGGCCGCCCGGCCGACGGCTGGGCCGCCGGCGAGATTGAGATCGGTAGAGCCGAGCAGATCGCGGCGTCGATGCAATCGCACTCGCTGCCCGCCGCGATTGCGGCCGCGCGCAACTATGACTTCGGCGGCATCAAACGAATCCTCGACATCGGCGGCGGCTCCGGTTGCTTCATGATCGCTGCGGCGCAAGCCCATCCCGGGCTCGAGGCCACGGTGATGGAGCTCGGCACGATGTGCGACGTCGCCGCGAAGTACATCGCAGCGGGCGGCGTCGGGGCGCGAGTCGATACCGTGGCAGTCAACATGTTTCGCGAGCCCTGGCCGAAGGGCTACGACGCGCTGTTCTTCTCGAACGTGTGGCACGACTGGAATTTCCGGACCTGCGCGTGGCTCGCCGCGCGCGCGTACGAGGCGCTGCCGGCCGGCGGCCGGATCATTCTCCACGAGGCGCTGCTCGACGACGACGGCGGCGGACCGCGGACCACCGCGGCGTTCTCGATGCTGATGCTGCTCGCGACGCAGGGACAGCAGTTCACCTTCGCCGAGCTCAAAGGGCTGCTCGAGGGTGCGGGATTCGAGGACGTCGAGACGCGGCAGACTGCGGGCTATTACTCGCTCACGACCGGCTACAAGCGGTAACCGCGCGTCACGGCCGTAGCGCCCGCCGGCGAGCCCCGTTCGGCCGCCGGTCTCTTTCTGTGCTCATCGTTATCACCAGCGCCTCGATGCGCATCGAGGATCGCCGCTTTTGCTCCACGTGACCGAAGTCGGCTTCTCGCAAAGCGATCCCGAGCGCGCGGACGGCTCGTGCGGCACGCTCACATATCGCCAAATCGAATTGACACGTTTTCGGGTGAAGCGTAGATTGCGCGCCCCATGACGTTCCACCCCAAACACACCGTGACCCAAGTCTCGCGCGTCGAGCACGTTCGCTCGTCGTCGAGCCGCTGTGGTGTAGCCATGCGCGGTCACGGTCATGCGCCGAGCAACGGTGGTGAAACGCTGACCTAGCCTTTCGATACTTCGGATCGGAAGGCGTTTTAAGGGCCTTCCGATCAGGGTGCAACAGAGCCCCGGCGGATCGCTCCACCGGGGCTCTTTTTTTTGCCCCGAAATTTTGGCGCGGCGAGCCGAGCTCGCCGCCGAAGTGGTTCTCGACGCGGGCGGTGCACCAGCGCGCGCGGCCGATCTCCCCCCTCGGCCCGCGCATCGGGTGTGCCGCCCGCAGCGGCGGTGCACGTGCATCGGTAGCTCAGTGGGAGAGCGCCCGGCCGGCGGCCGGGAGGTCGAGGCGAGAACGCCTCCCGGTGCACGTCTTTTTCACCGCGGCGATTCGGGCGCGACTCGAAAGAGGAGCTTGGCGTCATGGCTTTCGAACGGGAGCTCTTCGCCTGCAGGCACGAGCGCGGGCTCGACCCCAGGAACGTCGACGGCACGAGCTTGCTCGCGCCCGCGATCTATCGCGTGTTCGATCCGCACGCGCGCTTCGGGCGGGAGGGGCGGGCGGCGTTCGAGCACGGGTTCTGGACGTCGTGGTGCGCGGGCTTGCGCTCGCGCTCGACGCGCTGCTCGTGCGCCGCGAAATGCTCGTGCGGCTCCTAGCCGGTACTTCAACACGCGCTCAGTCGTTCCGCGCGCCGCTCGCAATCCAGGATCGCACCGTATCGGTAGTCGCCTGGTCCAAGAACGGCCCGCCGAAGGGCATCCGTGCGCCGGCGATCCCGGGAGAGCCTTCGAGCTTGTGGATCACGTAGCTGTTGTCGGGCTCGCCGGGCCGCACGCGCATGACGCCCGGCTGCTCGCGGCTCGCCACGTTGACGAGGCTCCCGAAGCTCCGACCCGAGCGAAGATCCATTGCGCCCGGCAGCGCTCCGCCCGCCGGCTGGCTGCCGTCGTGGCACACGGCGCAACGCGGCGTGAACACGGCGGCTTGAACCTGCGTCAACGTGACTGCAGTCGAGTTGGCGACCGATACCGCGAGGACCCCGGAGCTGCCCACGTTGCCGCTGCCGTCGGTCGCGACGGCGCGCACCAACGCGGTGCCGTTGGCCACCTTCGCGGTGTCCCAGTCGACGGTGAACGGGTCGCTCGTCGCGGTGCCGATCAACGTGGCGCCGTTCACGAAGAACTGCACTTTGACGACCGCCACGAGATTCTGGATCTGCGCCGTGAGCGCGACGGTGCCGGTGAGATCGCCCTGCGGCGCGACCAGCGTGAGGGCGGGCGGCTGGCCCAAGGCCGGAGAAACCGAGCCCAGGTCGATGCGGCCGTAGCGCCCGTTCGCCTCGCCGTTCACGCCGGCGGCGAAGAACAGCGTCGCGTGCGGCTGGTTCACGGCGTCGTTGCCGAACGCGAGGCCCCAGAGGCCGGGCTCGGCAAACGGTGTACCTCCGGCATCGGTGACCGCGCCGAGATACCGGCCGCTGCTCGGGTCGTATCCATGGATCGCGCCGTCGCCGAAGTTGCCGACGAGCAGTGCGTTGCCGAGCGTGCCGAAGTCGGCCGGCGCGAGCGCGATGCCCCACGGCGCGTTCAGCTTGCCGCCCTGCGTGACGAGGTGCTTGACCAGATTGCCGTTCGCGTCGAACACGTTCACGAGACCCAAGCCGGGGCCGGTCGCGTCGTCGTTGGGCTCGGCCTGGTCACGCTTCGCGTAGCTCACGTAGAGCTGCGTTGCGCCGCCGGCGCCGGTCTTGATCGCCTGTATGCCGAACGGCGCGTAACCGGCGGGCAGCGTCGGGTCGTCGAACGCAAAGCTCGCGGCCGTCGCCGCTTGCTTCGCGAACGCCGCGTCGAGCACGTCGATCTTGCCGTTCGCGAAGTCGGTGGCGTACAGGAAGTTGCCGCTGCCGTTGCTCGCGAGGGCGAGGCCTTTGTAGACCGCCCCGTCCGGCGACGTATAGGCCGGGAGGGTGTGGGAGCTATCGGTCGCGAGCGACCAGCCGGCGATCGTTCCGCTCTCGCCGGCGAGAATGAAAGCGGCAGGACCGCTCTGGTTCGCGCCGTGCACGACGAAGTCCTGAGTGCCGTTGAAGACGATCCCGGTGGCGGCGAACGAGGCCGCGCCGGCGCTCGGCGTGAGGTGCACGACGAGCGGGCTCGGCCGGCCGTTGCCGTCGTAGATCGTGGCCGTCTCGTCGTGATTGTTCGCCACCCAGGTCGCCGACGTGGGCCCGTAGGCGACGCCCCATGGATTGACGAGGTGCGGATCGGTGGTCCGCGCGGCGCCGCCGGCGAAGTCTTCGACGAGGCTCGTCGCCGTATAGGCACTGGCCGGTGCAACCGTCAGCGTCGCCGACGCAACGACGCTGCCGCAGGTGAGCGTGTAGACCACCGCGCCCGTGGCCGGCGGCGTCACTTCCAGGGTGCCGGCGGCCTGTTGCGGGCCGTTCCACCCGCCGCTCGCCGCGCAACTCGTTGCGGGGGCGGACGACCACGTGAGCGTCGCGCTCTGCCCAAGCGTGATGGCCGGCGGATTGGCGGTAAGCGTTGCGGTGGGCGCGGGATCGTCCGATCCGCCGCCGCAGCCGGCGAGCACGCTCGCCAGCACCGAAAACGCGATCACGACCGGCCGTCTGGCCGCGATGGCTGCTTGTCTGCTCATGTCGGGAATCCTTTCTCGATTGATTTGAGGGGCGGATGCGCGGGATGCGATCGCTGAGTGCTCCGAAACCATCCCTTGGTTCAAAGCAGGGGCCGGTTGCGGCGCAACCGGAGTCTCGGCCAAGAAGCGCGGCGTCCCAGTCAAACGCGCGATCCGCGCCGGCCGCAAGATGCGCGCTCCGCGCGGCACCCGCCGCGAGCGCCACGGTGCGCGCATGAACATGGCAATGAACGATCAGGCAAAAATGCGTGAATTACAGCCGGAGCGGCCGGCCCATGAGCTCGACCTTTCGCTGCTCGAGCGAATCGCCGCGGGCGACAAAGCGGCGTTGCACCAGCTGTATCTCGCCTACTACCACCGCGTGCTGCGCTTCATGGTGCGGATCACCGGCAACCTCGAGCTCGCCAAGGAGGGCGTCAACGACGTGATGCTCACGGTCTGGCGCAGCGGCGCCTCGTTCGAACGCCGCTCGAGCGTTTCGACGTGGATCATGGGCATCGCCTATCGCTTGGCGCTCAAGCAGCTCGAGAGGAACAAGCGTTGGACGACCCGCTTCGGCCTGAATCTCGAGGACTTCGAGGATCGTCCCGAGATGGCCGAGGAGCCGAGCAAGCAGGCCGATTTACACGACGTGCTGGAGAAAGCGCTCGGCGAGTTGCCGCCGGAGCAGCGCGCGGTGGTCGAGCTGACCTATTTTCAGGGATGCTCGTACGACGAGATCGCGCGGATCGCCGGGTGCCCCGTGAACACGGTGAAGACCCGCATGTTCCATGCGCGAGCGAAGCTGCGGAGGCTCGTGCCGGCGCTCAGCGGCGACGACCCGGCAGGCGAATGAGGCGCTCGGGGTCTCGTATGCTCCCGGACGAGGTGATACGTCAGCGGGCGCCGTCGCGGCGGGCCAGCTCGACGGGATCGTAGTCGGGCGAGCACACGTCGACGATGCAAATCGACTCGAGCGTGCGCCCCTCGGGCGGAGTCTCGAGGCCCGCGGCTCGCATGAGCTCGCGCAGCACCTTCGCCGTCTCGGGATGCGGAATGGCGGACTGCACACCGACGCGCACCAGACCGTCGGCGTAGTCGATCGGCAGCCACGTATGCGCGGCCAGCTCGGTGCTGCCGCGGTTGTCGGTGTTGCCGAAGTCGCGCACGTCCATCCGCGCGCCCGCCGCCACGAGCACTTTCACGACCTCGGTGGCGCCCTTGTGGGCCGCGCCGTGCAGAGCCACGCGCCCCGTGCCGGCTTGCGCGTTGGGATCGATACCCAAGTCGAGCAGCATCTTCACGGCTTCGACGGTTTGCTCGGGCGACCATTCCTTCGTGATGCCCTCGACCCAACCGATGCCGGCGGCCGCGGCGAGCGGCGTCACGCCGAGCTTCGTGTCGATGTGCGGGTCGGCGCCGTGCTCGAGCAGGAGCTTCATGAGCTCCACGTCACCGGATTGCGAGGCGCGCAGGAAGGCCGTCGCGCCCTCCTCGTCGAGCCACTGGTTCGTGAAGACGGTGCGGGTCTCCGTGCTCTCGATCATGCGAGCGTTGGGATCAGCCCCCTTGTCGAGCAGCAGCTTGATGTACTCGAGGTGGTCCATGTCGGGCGCCGGCGTGGGGTAGTCGCCGCCCTCGAGGTTGCGGTTGTCCGTGGCGAGGTACAGCGGCGTCCACCCGCCCTTGTTGGCGAGATTCACGTCGGCGCCGTGCTCGATGAGGAATTCCGCCAGCCGATAGTTGCGGTTTTGCGTGGCCGCGAGCAGCGGGCTCCAGCCGTAACGCGTCACCTGGTTGACGTTCGCGCCCGCGTCGAGCAGCACGCGCGCCGCGTCGATGCTGCCGGTGCGGGCGGCGTAGACGAGCGGCGTGAGCTCGCCGCCGTCGGGCTCGCGCGGCGTTCGATTGGGCCGTCCGCTGGTGAAGACGAAGCCCAGGCCGTCGCGCTTCACGTTGCACGGGTTGCGGCCGCCGCTCTGCTGCACGTCGGCACTGGCCAAGACCGCGTCCTCGCCGCTTTCGTTGACCAGCTCCCTGAGCTTGCTCAGATCCGGCGACGGTTGATCGCACAGAATTGCGATGATCTGGTTGCGGACCGCTTGCCGCGGGTCTCCGGACTTGCCCAACGCCGCCGTGCGGCCGTCGCGCATCACCGGCGCGGACCTCGCCGCGACGTCGGCACCGCGCTCGATCAGCAGCTTGATGACGTCGGCATGGCCTTGGTCGGCGGCCTGCATCAACGCGGTGGTGCCGCGCGCGTCCTCCTTGGCGTTCGGGTCCGCGCCGTGGTCGAGCAGCGCGCGGACCGCGTCCACGTGCCCGGAGCGCGCGGCGAGCATGAGCGGCCGGCGCCCGAGCGGCAGCTTCTCGTTCGCGTCCGCGCCGTGCTCGAGCAGCGCCGCGATCACGGCCGCGCTGCCCTGGGTCGACGCGAGCCACAGCGGCGTAGAGCCTTCGCGGTTGGGCGCGGAGGCATCGGCGCCGGCCTCGAGGAGCACCTTTGCCAGGCTCGCGTCGCCGTAGTACGCAGCCCAATGCAGCGCCGTGGCGCCGTCCGCTTGCGCGACCTTCACGTCGGCGCCGGCCTGCACGAGGCGGCGAGCTTCCGCCGCGTCGCGCCGCATCGCCGCGTCCGCCACTTCGGACTGCGCGAGCGCGGTGCTTGCGGACGCGAGCACCGCGGCCAAGACGCCGCACTTGAGCACTTGCATCATAGGTTCGTGAGCCGTCCCGTGCTGTCGCCGATGCTGTCCTGGTGAATGTCGAACTGATCCAAGAGGCTCAGCAGCAAGTTTCCCGTGGAGATGGTCTTCGTGGGATACGCCAAGTGGCGGCCGCCTTTCATCATCCCGTGATTCTTGCCGATGATCACGTGTGGCACGTCGTAGTGAAGATGCTGATTCGGATTGCCCATGTTGCTGCCGTACAGGAGCAGCGAGTGGTCGAGCAGCGTGCCGTCCGCCTCCTCGATCTTGGAGAGCTTGCCGGCGAAGTACGCCAGCATCTCGACGTGGTACTGGTTGATCTTCGAGAGCTCCTTGATGAGCGCCGGGTCCTCGCCGTGATGCGACACGCCGTGGAAGCCCGCGTTCGGCGCCGCGCTCTTCGGATAGCGGCGTCCCGTGAGATCGCGCGCGAAGAGCATCGTGCTCACGCGCGTGAGATCGGCTTGGTACGCGAGCGCGAGCAGGTCGAACATCAGCTTCACGTGGTCGTCGAACGACTGCGGGATGCCCGGCGGAACCGCGAAATCGTCGGGCGCCGCGGTGGTGGCCTTGGCGGCGATCTCGAGACGCCGCTCGATCTCGCGCACGTTCTCGGTGAAGCTGTCGAGGCGTGAGCGGTCCGGCACGCTGATCTCTTGCCGCAGGCCGGCGATCTTGCCGTTGATCGAGTCCAAGATGCTGCGGTTGCGCTCGCGTCGCGCCACGCGCTCCTCGGCCGTGCTGCCGCTGCCGAACATGCGCTCGAACACCACCTGGGGGTTCAGCTCCATCGGCAGCGGCGTGGTCGGCGAAGCCCACGCGATCGTGTTCGTGTACACGCAGCTGTAGCCTTCGCCGCAGTTGCTCGAGCCCGAGCCCGGATCCTCCACCGAGATCTCCACCGACGGCAGCAGCGTCTCGCGGCCGATCTTCTCCGCGATGATCTGGTCGATGGTGTGGCCGGCGCGCACGTCCGCGCCCGCCGTCTTCTTCGGTTTGTCGGCGCAGAGAAACGCCGCGGCGACCCAGTGGTCGGCGCCGGTCTCGCCTGGCGGCGGCTCGGACGAGGTCGCGTGCAGCCCGGTGAGCACCGTGAGGCTGTCGCGAAACGGCTCGAGCGGCTTCCAGATGAACGGCAGCTCCTTCGGCAGCGCGCCCTCCTTCTCCGGGACCCAGTAGCCCGGCGCCGCGCCGTGCGGCACGAAGCCGCCGAAGAATCGCCGCGGCGGCGCCGCGGCCGACTGCGCGAACGCGGTAGCGGCGGGGAACATCGCATCGAGCAGCGGAAGGCCCAGAGTGACACCGGCGCCCTTGAGCAGGGTGCGCCGCGACAAGTGCTTCTTGGTAATGAACATCGCCCGTCCTTTGATGACGAATCATCCCTCCGTCGCGCCGCTCTTCTGGTTCATCGTGAACACCGGGCTGTCGATCACGCCCATGAGCAGCGACGAGAACTTGTAGTCGCGCTTGGCGGCGTCGTGCGTGATCTGCCGGACCAACGGCATGTCCTCGTACGAGAGACCTCGGCCGATAGCGTAAGTCAGCAGCTTCTCCGTGACGACCTGCGCGAACA
>DASUFK010000388.1:0-5762 GCA_036274615.1 Gammaproteobacteria bacterium
GTGCGGCGAGGAGGCCCAGGGATGGTCTTCCGCCGTGTCTCGGGAGGGCCATGTGAGGTGCGGCCGCCGCTTTCAGGCGTCTCGCGGCCAAAGTGAGACGCGACTGCCGATAGAGGCGACCAGGTCTCCGATGGTAAGTTAGGCAGCCTTCGGGGTTCAGGGGGATTCTCGTGCGACGATCGAATTTTCCGCTGCTCGCGCTTGGCGCGTGCGTGTTGCTCGGCGTTTCGCTCGCGGAGGCGCAGCCGCCCGCGGCGCCGCCGCAGAACGGGCCTCCGCCTACCGGCCTCGTGGTCGGCTCGGGCAACTACTTCAGCCCGATCGTCGCGGATCTCGACAAGGCCGTGGCGTTCTACCGCGACGGCCTCGGCTTGGACGCGCAGGGCGCGCCCAGCGATCTCAGCAGCAACGCCCCGCTGATGAACATGTTCGGTCTGCCGAACGCCAAGCTGCACCAGCAGATCGCGCGCACGCCGGCGCTCGCGGGCGGTGTGGAGATCGTCGAGATCTCCGCCGCGAACGGCAAGCCGGTGGAGCGGCGCGCTCAGGACCCGGGCGCGGTGACCCTCGTCGCCACCGTGCGCGACCTCGACGCTACGCTCGCGCGGCTCGAGCGCCTCGGCGCGCCGGTGGTCACGCGCGGCGGCAAGCCGGTCACGATTGCAAACGGCGCACTGCGGATCGCGGTCGTGAAGGACCCGGGCGGCCACTTCGTCGAGATCGCGCAACCCGCGCAGTTGCCCGAGACCCAGGCGCCCGCCACGCAGAACGTGGTCGCCATGGCCGTCCGCATCACCGTCAGCGACGTCGACAAGGCGATGAGCCTCTACGCGGACGCGCTCGGCCTGAAGGTGAAGAGTGCGCCCGGCGAGCCCAGCGGCGACGCAACGGTGCTCGGGGCGCTCGGTGTGGAAGGCGGCAAGTACCGCGTCGGCCAGCTGCAAGTGCCGGCGTCGGGCTTCGACGTGCGCTTCATCGAGTTCTCGGGCGTGGACCGTAAGACGGTGCCGTCCAACGTCCAGGACCCGGGCTCGACGCGCATGCAGATCCGGGTGCGCGACATCGACGCCGCGATCGCCGCGTTCAAGCGCTTCGGTGGAGAAGTGGTGTCTACCGGCGGCAAGGCGCTCGACCTGCCGGCCGGCAACAACACGCTCAGGGTCGCGATCGTGCGCGACCCGAACAACCTGTTCGTCGTGCTCATCGAGTCGCCGCCGTCGCCGGCGGGCTGAGTTGGCGGAGATTCGCCGCCACGGCGCCGCTCACGGCATTGGCCCGCACGACTACGGCGCCTCGTGTGCCCGCGGCCGTCGACTGAGCGCCGCTTTCAGAGCGGCGGCAGTGGGTTGTCGCGCTGCTTGAAGGTCTGGTCGAAGCGGTCCGGCAAGCCGCTGTCGGAGCTGATGTAGCGCTTGCTGATGCGCCATTTGCCGTCGACTTTCACGAGCTCGGTGTCCTCGCGGCCCTGCTCGTAGAGGCTCGGCGCCTGGCCGACGCCCTTGTTGGTGACGCCGGTCCAGATCACGTGCGCCTGCGCCTTGTTGCCCTTGATCTCGATCACCGGATTGGTGAGCAGCATGCCGTTGTGCGGCCGGGGCGCGGCATTCGGGTCGCGCGCGCGGCCGCCGCCGTAGAGCTTCTCGATCTCCGCGGGGCCCTTGGCGATCGTGCCGTCCACGTCGAGCAGCGCGTCCGCGGTGAAGTACTCGGACATCTCGTGCGCCTTCCCCGAGGCGAGGTCGTAGTAGTAGCGAACGAGCAGGTCTTCGATGTTGATGCGGTCGAGCAAGGTCTCCATCGTGACTTGCTGCGCGTGCGCCGGAGCGGCGAGCGAGCCCATCAGCAAGGCTCCGCCCGCGGCCAGCGTCCGCGAGAGACGTCTCGTGCGCGTAAAGGCAAACGACATGGGGGTACCTCCCGTTCTTGTTGGTGGCGGAATAGTACTGCGCGCGCGCGCGGCCGGAAACGCTAGCAGGGCAGCTCAGGAGACGCGCCGTCCTGCTTGCGCTCGACGCACTCGGCGAGCTGCTCCACGATGTCGAGCAGCTCGTCGTCGGACTGCGCGGCCGAGCGCGTGGTCACGAGCTCGCCGTCCACCACGAACGTGGGCACGGCCGTCACGCCGTAAGCGTCGGCGAGCGCGCGCGCCCGCTTGGCGCTCGCCTGCACCTCGGTCGAATCGAACGCGAGGTCGAACGTGAGCCGGTCGACGCCGTAGCTCGCGAACACCTTCGCGAGCCCGTCGAGGCCGAGCGGCGCCGCCGCGTCGCCGTGAATCGCCTCGTAGAGCGCGGGGCTCAGCTGCTCGGCTTTGCCGAGCGACTGGGCCGCGTAAAACGCGCGCGCATAGGTGGCGAGGCGCTCGTTCCACTGCACCGGGACCTGCACGAGCACGATGCGCTCGCCCGCGAGGGCGTGCCGCTCCACTCGGCGGCGCTCGAGCGAGTAGCAGGGCGGGCAGTCGTACGCGAACAGTTGCACCACCTCCACCTCGCGCGGCCCCACGTCGGGCAGCGCGCGCGTGCGCACGGCGAGCCGCGAATAGTCCTGCCCTTCGAGCAGGGCGCGCCGTTCCGGCGTTGAGACGGCCGCGGTCGACGGCGTCTCGCGCGCCGCAGGATTCATCAACGCGAGCAACGCCGCGACCACGATCACCGCCGCGAGCCCCGCGGCCGAAACGCCGGCCACCATCGGCCAGCTCTGCGGGCGGCGCGCCGGCCCGGCGCCCGGGCCCACCGCGAGCACGAGCCGCGTGGTCGCGTCGAGCAGCCCGGCGCGCGGCGCCGCGATCCGCTCGCCGGCGAGCGCGCGGTTCGTGAGCCACGCGGCGGAGCAGCGCCGGCAACTCGCGAGGTGCGAGTCGATCTCGGCCCGCTCCGCGGCGGCGAGCGACCGTTCGCGGTGATCGTCGATGATCGCGTCGAGGTCGAGACATCTCATGATTCGTTCTCCACTAGGCCCAAGCGCGAGCCGGCGCGCGCGTCGTCGCCGATGAGCTTGGCGAGCCGGGCGCGCGCGCGGTGCAGGCGCGCGCTCAGCGAATTGCGATTGGTGCCGAAGATCTGCTCGAGCTCGGCGAGGCCGTGGCCCTCCGCGTGCAGCGCGAGCAACGCGCGCTGCTCCGGCGTGAGCTCGGTCCAGGCGCGGTCGAGGCGCTCCTGCGTGTACGCGGCGCTCGTGAGCTCCTCGGGGCCGGGGTCGTCGCTCGGGAACAGCTCGGCCACGTCGTCGGCCGACGGGTCGACCGCGGAGCGCACGCGCTTGCGCACGCCGTCCACGAAGATCCGGTACTGCACGCGCAGCAGCCAGCCGAGCACCGAGTCGAGCGCCTCGAGCTTGGCGATCTCGCGGCAGGCGCGCAGGCACACCTCTTGGACGAGATCCTCGGCGTCGTGATGGCGGCGGGTGAGCCGAAATGCCGCGCGGTGCAGCGCCTCGAAGTGAGGCCCCACCAGTGCCTGGAATCGCTGCCCCAAGTCCGCCAAACGTCGCCTCCCGGGCGTTATCGGTACAAGACGCTCGACGCGGCGTTTCCTTACGGGTAACCGCGCGGCCATCTGCCCGTAAGGAAGCGGGGGTCTCGGCGTGTATTCGTCGGTCGCGCCGTACGCGCAAGCCTACTACCAGCCGAGGAGATCCCGATGCGTTCGAAAGCCATGGTGCTCGCTTGTTTGTTCCTGGCCGCCCGCGTGGCGCTGGCCGACGCCCCGTTTCGCGAGGGCACGGACTACGAGCGGATCGCGTCCGCGCAGCCCACCGATACGCGGCCCGGCCGCGTCGAGGTCGTGGAGTTCTTCCAGTACGGCTGCGGCGGCTGCTTCCGCTTCGAGCCGTATGTGGAGCGCTGGGCAGAGAGCAAGCCGGAAGGCGTCGATCTCGTGCTCGTCCCCGTGATCTGGAACGCGCTCGGCGAGCTCCACGCCCGCGCCTTCTACACGGCGGAAGTGCTCGGCGTGCTCGACAAGACCCACGCCCCGTTCTTCCGCTCGGTGCACGTCGACGGCAATCACCTCGAGACGGTCGACGCGATCCGCAAGCTGTTCGCGTCATTCGGCGTGAGCGCGCAGGCGTTCGACGCGGCGTTCGAGTCGTTCGCCGTGAATGCCAAAGTGGCGCGCTCGAAGGAGCTCGCGAGGCGGTTCAACATTCGGGAGACGCCCACGGTGGTGGTGAACGGCCAGTACGTGACCCGCGCCGCGCTTGCCGGCAGCTACGACCGCTGGCTCGAGATCGTCGACGAGCTCGCGGCGCGGGCGCACGCCGAAGTCCGCGACTGAACCGTCCCGCGACATCGCCCCGCCCACGGTGTCCGCGAAGTGGTAGCATTTGCCGCCGGTTACCAAATTTGCGGAGGGGCAAATGATCAAGCGGATTCTGGGCGGTGTCGCGGTGTGCGGATGGATGCTCGCCGGCGGCTCGGCCCTGGCTCATCACTCGCTCTCGGGCGTGTACGACATCAAGAAGGAAGGCACGGTCTCGGGCACGCTCACCAAGGTGGCGTTCACCAATCCTCACGGCGCGATGCACCTCGCGGTGAAGAACCCCGACGGCACGAGCACCGAGTGGATCATGACCACGGGCTCGGCCAACACGCTCGCGGGTCTCGGCATCAGCAAGAACGGCCCGAACGCGGTCAACGTGGGCGACGCGGTCACCATCAAGTACTTCGCCGCGCGTAACGGCGCGCCGCTCGGTTTCATCCGGTCGATCACGCTCGCCGACAAGCGCGAGATCCAGATCTCGAACGGCAGCAGCAGCGACTGAGCACGAGGGAAGGGAGCTCCATCATGGCCCTGCGACACGGGTTGATCTCGACCAGGACGGCGCTCGCGCTGGCGATTGCCATCGGTACACCGTTGACGGCGGCGGCGCAGGGCGGGTTCTTCGCCACGCCGCAGCCGCCCCCGATCTACACGCCCGCGCCGGACGCCAAGGACTTGAAGGCCGTGCTGTTCAACTGGACGTGGCACATGGGCATGCTCCGCGGCGTCGACGAGCACGAGATCATGGCGTCGCTCGAGTACCTGGGCGAGGGCACGCTCCAGGTGAACGGCCAGCCGTGCAAGCTCACCAAGTATCGCGTGAGCACCAACTACCAGACGCCCGGTCAGCGCGTTCAATACTCGTGTCTGCGCGGCAGCACGATCGTCACCGACATCGAGGTCGTGAGCGGCCCGTACGCCTGGAACGAGAGCGTGCCCGGCGCGGATCTCGTGCCGGGCAAGGGCAAGGCCACGCCGATGCCGAACGCCGCGCAGGAGCGGCTCATCCGGCTGTGGGCGAGCCCGCAGGGCGCGCCGAAGGCCGCGCTCGCCGGCGCGATGCAGCCCGACCCGAACAAGCTGCCGGACGACGGCAAGCAAACGGTCGGCGCCACCAGCGTGAAGTGGGAAGGCGGCAAGCCCGTGGTCACGTTCCCGATTCCCGGCGTCCCCGGCGCCATGGCCACGGCCACGCTCGATGCCAACTGGCAGGCCGAGAGCGTGGTGGTGAAGCAGGGCGGCACCACCACGGAGTTCGCCTATGGCAACTACGACGACTGGAACAACCCGCTCAACAAGGTGCAGGTGTTCTACGCGGGCAAGATGGTGGAGAAGCGCAACGGCACGGTGGTTCGCGACCTCACCACCACCGAGACGGAGACGGGCAGCATCTACGTGGTGATGCCGGTGCCCGCGAGCGTGAAGGCCGCGATCAAGAATCCGGGCCCGTCGCCCGCGATCGCGATCGTGTCCCGCGGCCCCGAGCCCGCGCCGTCCACC